>JBPCLB010000219.1:0-5714 GCA_051003695.1 Gaiella sp.
GAGCCCGAGATCGAGAAGAACGGGACGCCCGCCTCGCCGGCCGTCGCGCGCGCGAGCAGCGTCTTCCCGGTGCCGGGAGGGCCGTAGAGCAGGACGCCTTTGGGAATCCGCGCACCGAGCGCCTGGAACTTCTTCGGGTTCTCGAGGAACTCCTTGATCTCGTGCAGCTCCTCCACCGCCTCGTCGGCGCCGGCGACCTCCTTGTAGGTGACCTTCGGCGTGTCGGGCGACATGCGCTTCGCGCGGCTCTTGCCGAAGCTCATCACCTTCGAGCCGCCGCCCTGCATCTGGTTCATCAGGAAGATCCAGAAGCCGATCAGGAGCACGAACGGGAGGAAGCCGGTGAGTAGCGCCCACCAGGCGCTCGTGCCGGTGCCCTTGGAGTCGAACTTGACGTTCTCTTTGGTGAGCAGGTTCTGGTAGGCGGTGGCGGACTGCGGGGTCGGGTAGTTGACCTTGACCTTGCGACCCGAGTCGAGTGTCGCCTCGATCGACTGGCGGTTCGGGGCGAAGCGCACCTCGCTCACGTCCCCGTTCTTGGTCGCAACGATCAGGTCCGAGTACGTGATCTTCTCGCCGCCGTCGCGGCGCGGGATCAGCGTCTGGCTCGCGAGGTAGACGAGCAGCACGATCACGACCAGGGGGAAGAGCGCGCTGCGAAAGAAGCGATTCACCTTGTTCGGAGGGTAGCAGCGCACCCCCTCCCCGCCAGCCCCCGCACCTGACCGCTTACAAACTTAACCGCGTCGAAATGCAGGCATTTGGCCCGATGCGCACGGCACGGGCCCGGATCGATCCGGGCCCTACGACAGAGGGGGGGCGAGCTCGGGCCGCAGCACGCCGATGTACGGCAGGTTGCGGTAGCGCTCCGCGTAGTCGAGCCCGTAGCCGATCACGAACTTGTTCGGGATCTCGAAACCGACGTACCGGGTCGGCACGTCGATCTCGCGCCGCTCGGGTTTTGTGAGTAGTGCGCAGATCTCGAGCGACGCGGGCCGGCGCGCACGAAGCGTGCGGAGCAGGTAGGAGAGCGTGAGCCCGGAGTCGACGATGTCCTCCACGACGAGCACGTGGCGGTCGGCGATCGAGCTGTCGAGATCCTTCAGGATCCGGACGACACCAGACGAATCGGTCGCTGCGCCGTAGCTCGAGATCGCCATGAAGTCGATCTCGCAGGGCACGCGCAGCTCCCGCATCAGGTCGGCGATGAAGAAGATCGCGCCTTTCAGGACCCCGACGAGGAGCAAGTCGCGCTCCGTGTAGTCCTCGGTGATCTCCGCGCCGAGCTCAGCGACACGGGCTCGCAGCGCATCCGCGTCGACGAGCACCTCGGCGACGTCTCGATGGATCGCCGTCAGGTCGTACGCCACGCCGACACGATTCCCTCCCAGCCGGGCGCCTCTGCCACTCCCGGCACCGCGACGACGTCACCGTCGGTCAGCGTGACGAGCGGCCAGTCGTCACGCTGGCTCAGCGGCACCTTCGCATCCACGAGGAGATCCTGCACCTTCCGGCGACGCCCTGCGAGACGGTCGCCGGGTCGCCGGCGCCGAACGACGAGACCGTCGTGCTCGGACGTGAGCCGCCACGGGCCCCAAACGACTGTCCCTTCCAGCCGGAGAGTGTCGTACTCGCGCACTGCGCGCGCGCCGCCGCCGAGGTCACGGCTCGCCGAGCCGGCGCGGGTCGAGAGCAGGTCGACGAGCGACTCCTCGAGGGCGCGCGGCAACCTCGGGCGTGCCCGGCCGACCGCCAGCAGGTTGGCACGCGCACGCGGGTCGAGCTCGTCGAGCAACGGCAGGAGCCGCTCGCGGATGAGCCCTCGCTTCGTGTCCGGATTCGTCGCGTCGGTGCGCCAGGCGAGGCCGTGCGCACGACAGTACGCCTCGGTTTCCTCGCGCGTGAGCTCGAGCAGCGGCCTCACGACTCCGTCGTCGCGCCGGACGCGGATTCCGCGGGTCGAGCCGCTCGAGACCAGCCGGTAGAGCACGGTCTCGAGCTGATCGCTCGCCGTGTGCCCAGTTGCCCGCAGACCGCATCGCGCGGTCAGGCGGTACCGCAGCTCGCGCAACGCCGCCTCGCTCGTCGCCGCTTCGGCTTCGATGACGTCCGCAGCCATCGTCGCGACGCAGTGCGCCGCATCCTCGTCTGCCGCAGGGCCGCGAATGCCGTGATGCACGTGGACCGCGGCGACGCGATACCCGAGCCCGCCGAGCAGATGCCAGAGGCAGGTGGAGTCGGCGCCGCCCGAGACGAGCGCGGTCACCGACCCGCCGGGCTCCAGCAGCCCGTGCGAGGAAACGAAGGCCCCGACTCGAGCGGTCAGACGCTCCACGACCGACATCGTCGCAGAGCCGTCAGAGGTCGGTCGAGACGTCGACGAAGCGCGGCTCGCGTGCCCACGTCCTCAGCGTCGTCGCGGCGAGCTCGACCGCGGCGGCCGCGAGCGAAAAGGGCATTGCGTGAGGCACAGGCCCGATGCGGGAGGCAGGAAAGCCGCCATCGGCGGCGTCGACGACGTACCGGATCGGGAGCGCATGGGAGATCGCGAGCACGACGCCCTCCTCCCGGCCCAACAGCAGCTCGAGTGCGTCCGCGTACCGCAGTGCAGCCGTCACCCTGCTCTCGCCGCCACCGGGACAGAGCGCGTCGGGCTCGGTCGTCCACGCCCAGGTGCGGTAATCGGCGAGCGCCCCACCCTCGAACTCTCCGAAGTGGATCTCGTCGAGCTGGGAGAGCACGAGCGTCGGAACGTCACGGTCGCCGAGCGCCGCCTCGAGCGTCTCTCGCGTCCTCGCGAGGCGTGTCGCGACTCCGAGCTCGATCGGCTCGTCGGCGACCGCTGCCCGCAACGAGAGCGCCTCCTCGCGTCCCTGCTCCGAGAGACCTTCGCCAGGTGGCGCACACGAGACGACCCCGTTGTGATTGGAGCGCGCGTGCGCATGACGCGCGATGATCAAGCGCTCCATCAGAAGAGGATGCTGCGGTAGTCGAGGACACGCCGCATGCCGACCGACTCGTACAGTCGGATCGCGGCGAGGTTCTCGGCGCGCACGAACAGGCACACCGCCGGCGCCTCGTCCAGCAGCAGCCGGATCAGATCGCTCAGCCCGCGCGCGGCGTAGCCCTTCCGCCGCGCCGTCGGATCGACCCAGACCTGCTGCAGCTGAATCGCCGACGGTGTCCAAGCAGACGCCTCGGCCTTGAACCGGATCTCACCCAGCTCAGCCCACAGCCACGAGCGCCCCTCCTCGACCTGCGAACGCGTGCGCCAGCGGAAGCCGTTCGGGTCGCGACGCATCGGATCGACGCCGAGCTCTTCGTAGTGCGCCGCCGCGCAGGCAGGCACGAGCAGGTCGAGATCGCCCAGCCGTGCAGCGCGCAGATTCGAGTCGCCCGGCGTGGGCGCCGTCTCGGTCGCGTACACGGGCTGACCGGGTCGATCCTCGCGAACACGACCGAAACGCCTGCGCCCCGCATGCCACAACTCGGAGACGGCGCTGCTCTCTCCGATCAGCATCCGCGGCCCGGTCTTGGCGGCGACCTCGACGAACGCGTCGCAGCCGAGACCCGACGGGACAACGTTCGTGCCCAGGTGGCAGAGAGCCCGGAGGCCGTCGCCGTTCGCTCCGACGGCGGCGAATCTTCCGTGACGGCGGCGTGCGACGTCCTCGAGAAAAACGCGCTCGACAGGCGCCTCTGCGCAGAACGCGAGGATCTGCTCCAACGATGGCTCTACGAGCTTCCTGCTCACGAGTCTTCCGCTCACGCCGGAAACTTAGAGTTGTTGGACGTCGGCGTGTCCACCTCACCCCACTCGTTGCCCGACACATCGACCTCCTAAGCATTTCGCCGAAGCCGTAGGGTTCGCGCAATGCCCATCCATGTTCGTGCGAACCCCGGTGATTACGCAGAAGCCTGCCTCCTCCCGGGCGACCCGTTGCGGGCGAAGTACATCGCGGAGACGTTTCTCGAGGACGTCGTGCAGCGCAATCACGAGCGCGGGCTGCTGGGGTACACCGGCAGCTTCCGCGGCGCGCCCGTGTCCGTACAGGCGAGCGGCATGGGCTGCCCTTCCGCGGCGATCGTGACCGAGGAGCTCGTCACGCTCGGCGTCAAGAAGCTCCTGCGGGTGGGAACGTGTGGCGGTCTGCAGCCGGATCTCGCGATCGGCGACCTCGTGCTCGCGCTCTCGGCAACCCCGGCCGACTCGACCGCCGCGCACTACGTCGGTAACGAGCCCCATGCCCCGACGGCCGATTTCGCCCTCGTCCACGAGGCGGTGCATCAAGCCAAGCGCCTGGGCAAGCCGATCCGCGTGGGACCGATCGTCTCGAGCGACGTGTTCTACCAACCCGACCCGCAGCTCGCGCAGCGTTGGTCCGACCGCGGGATCCTCGCGGCCGAGATGGAGGCTGCCGTGCTCTTCACGCTCGGTGGGCTGCGCAAGATCCAGACGGGGTGCCTGCTCCTCGTCAGCGACGTCTTCGTCGAAGGTCAGTTCGTCCGCATCTCGGACGCAGACATGAAGAGCGCCGTCGACCAGATGACCGAGTTGGCGTTGCACACCGTGACCGCGTAGGCGGCCAGGTTCGCTCCGCGACATTGCCGAGCAGAGCCCCGATAGGCAGTTCTCGCCCACCGGGCGAGAACTGCCTGTTCCTGGTGAACCCCGCCAGCGCCAACGGCTCGACGGGGAAGCGGTGGCCCGAGCTCGCACGACGCGCGGCGCTCGCGGGGCTCGTGGGCGACACGCTCTCGAGCGAACGTCCCGGGCATCTGCGCGAGCTCGCGCGAGAGGCCGCAAGCTCGGGCGCCCGGCTGCTCGTCGTCGTCGGCGGAGACGGCTCGGTCAACGAGGTCGTCAACGGCCTTGCAGGGATCGACGACCCACCCGAGGTCGCGCTCGTGCCGCGCGGCACCGGATGGGACTTCTCACGTAGTTTCGGGATCCCGCGCGACATCGAGTCTGCCGCCGCGGTGGCGCTCGACGGGGTCACACGGGAGCTCGATCTCGGCTCGGTCGGCTACCGCGCGTGGGACGGCTCGGCGGCCACCGCGCTGTTTGCAAACGTCGCAAGCGCGGGGATGAGCGGCGCGATCGCCCAGCGCGCAAACGAGACGACGAAAGCTCTCGGCGGGAAGGTGTCGTATCTCTGGGCGACGTTCGCGGTGTTCGCAGGGTGGAAACCCACCGAGCTTCGGGTCACGGTCGGCGACGAGCTCCGCGTCGGGCGCATGTCGGACGCGATCGTCGCGAACGCACGCTTCTTCGGCGGGGGGATGCAGATCTGCCCGGAGGCGGATCCTGCGGACGGCCTCTTCGACGTGCTCACGATCGGCGATGTCACCAAGCGCGAGCTCGTGCTGACGATGCCGAAGATCTATCGCGGTACCCATCTGCCGCACCCGAAGGCGGAGCTACTGCGTGGGCCCGTGGTGACGATCGAAAGCGAGATCCCGCTCCCGGTCGAACTCGACGGCGAGCAGCCGGGGACGACCCCTGCGCGGTTCGAGATCGTCCCGCGCGCGCTCCGGTTACGCATTCCTGCCAGGTAATGCGAGGCAGAACCCTTCGAGGATCGGCCGCGAAGCGACCGGCCTTAGGATCTGCCCGCGAAGCGGGATATCGTGCGGCGGGGGGGGTGGCGCGCGCGGGAACAAAACCCCACGGACAAACACGCGCTGGGGGTTCTCGGACCTTGTGCGGTGTT
>JBPCLB010000220.1:0-26934 GCA_051003695.1 Gaiella sp.
TAGGGGGTGCGTCGGAGCGAGCCGTCCTGATCGGCGGCCACCTCGACTCGGTGCCGAACGGCGGCTGGCTCGACGGCTGTCTCGACGTCCTGGCCGGCGCCGAGATTTTGCGCCGAATCGCAGAGGAAGGCACTCCGCCCGTCACGGTTCGCCTGGTCGACTGGGCCGACGAGGAGGGTGCCCGCTTCGGTCGCTCGCTCTTCGGCTCGTCCGCGGCCGCAGGGTCGATGAGCGACCAGGAGGAGCTGGGTCGGCTTCGCGACCGCGACGGGATCTCGCTGCCCGAGGCGGTCGCTGCCTTCGGCGTCGAGCTCGACCGCGCGCTCGACGCCCGGCAGGAGCTCGAGGGAGCTGCGGCGTACCTCGAGCTCCACATCGAGCAGGGGCCTGTCCTCGAATCCCTCGATCTGCCGTTGGGCGCGGTGCTCGGAACCTTCGGGGTCGAGCGCCACCGGGTCACCTGGACGGGCCAGGCTGCCCACGCAGGCTCCACCCCGATGGATCGCCGCCGAGACGCACTCGCAGGCGCAGCCAAGCTCGCGCTCGAGATCCGCGAGGTCGCACGCGACACGGGTGACGGAGCCGTGTGCACGTCCGGGAGCGTCGTCTGCAGACCCGGGATCGTCACCTCGGTGGTCGAGACGGCCGAGCAGTTGCTCGACCAGCGGCACCTCGACGGCACGAAGCTGGCCGCCATGCTCGATCGCGCGCAGAAGCTCTCGCGGCGCTTCGCGGACGAGGAGGAACTCGGGGTCGCCTGGGAGCGGATCTGGTCGATCGAGCCGATCCTCTTCGACCCCGAGCTGATCGAGCTCTGCGATACGGCCTGCCGGGAGGTCTCAGGCGCATCGCATCGCCTGCCGTCCGGGCCGCTCCACGACGCCGCGGAGGTCGCGCGCGGAGGGATCCCGACGGTGATGCTCTTCGTCCAGAGCCTGCGCGGGCTCTCGCACACGAAGCTCGAGGACACGCGCGAGGAGCACCTCGAGCTGGCCGTCGAGGCGCTCGACCGTCTCGCATCGGCGACGATCGAGCGCGTCGCGGCGCAGTCGGGCTAGCGGCGGCGCGCCGAACCGCGGATACTTGGCGCTCGTCGATCACCAAGGAGCGCAGCGATATGGCATTGAGCTTCGGCGTCACCGTCCTTCCCGACCCGCCCGCGAGCCGGCTCGTCGAGCTGATGGTGCTCGGGGAGCAGCACGGCTTCGAGATCGGTTGGACCTACGACTCGCACTATCTCTGGCAGGAGTCGTCTCCCCTGCTGACGATGGCAATTCTGGCCACGAAGACGATGAAATTCGGGCACCTCGTGACGAACCCGGGCACCCGCGACCCGACGGTGCTCTCGAGCCTCTACGCGACTCTGCACGACATCTCCGATGGGCGCATGGTGATGGGCATCGGCCGCGGCGACTCCGCGCGCCGCACCGTCGGCCAGCAGCCCGTCCGCGTCGCCGAGTTCGAGACCGCGTGCCGGATGATCAAGGACTTCATGAACGGCCGCGAGGTTCACTGGAACGACACGGATCTCCAGCTGAAGTGGGTGCGACCAGAGCTCCCGGAGATCCCGATGTGGATCGCCGGCTACGGGCCGAAGGCGCTCGCTGTCGCGGGTCGAGTCGCAGACGGGATCGTGATCCAGCTCGCCGACCCCGAGATCATCCAGTGGATCATGGCCACCGCGCGAGAGGCAGCAACGGAGGCGGGCCGAGATCCGGGCGAGCTGAAGTGCATCGTGTGCGCCCCCAGCCACATCTCGAACGACCTCGCCGACGCGCGCGAGCAGACGCGCTGGTTCCCGGCGATGGTCTCGAACCACGTCAAGGACCTGATCGAGCGCTACGGCACCGACGGCTCCGTGATGCCGAAAGCGCTGACCGACTACGTCGAGGCGCGCAAGTTCTACGACTACAGCGATCACTCGCGAGTCGGCGCGGCGCACGGTGCCTTCGTCACGGACGAGATCTGCGATCGCTTCTCGGTGCTCGGCAACGTCGAGCAGGCGACGGACAAGCTGCGGGAGCTCGAGTCGATCGACGTCGACCACTTCTCGATCTACCTGATGACCCACGGTCAGGAGGAGACACTGGCCGCGTACGGCGAGCACATCATCCCGCAGTTCAAAGGAGTGGCCGCATAGACGCGCAGGTGAACGAGCAGATCAGTGCCTGGCGCTCGGTCGCGTCCGGCTGGGAGCGACGGCAGGACACCTTTCGCGACGCGACCGTCGCGCTGTCGAGGGCGCTTGTGGACGCGATCGACCCACAGCCGGGTGAGACGATTCTCGAGCTCGCCGCGGGCATCGGCGACACGGGGTTTCTCGCTGCGTCGCGGCTCGGCCCCGAGGGGTGCCTCCTCTCGACGGACGTCGCGCCCGAGATGGTCGATGCAGCAGCCCGCCGCGCGGCGACCCTCGGTCTCGCAAACGTCGAGTTCGCCGTCGCTGACATGACGGCGCTCGAGCTCGGCGACAGCTCCGTCGACGGGATCCTCTGTCGCTTCGGGGTGATGCTCGTCGTCGACGCGGGAGCGGCCTGCCGCGAAATGGCTCGCGTGCTTCGGCCGGGTGGACGCGCAGCGCTCGCCGTCTGGGCGGCGGCCGACGTGAACCCGTGGATCTCGGCGACCGGCCGAGAGGCGCTCGAGCTCGGGTTCATCGATCCCCCCGAGCGGGATGCGCCGGGGCCGTTTCGGTTCGCCGACAGCGAGCGACTGACCTCGCTGCTCGAGCGGGCCGGCCTCGAGGTCGTATCCGTGGATGACGTTGAGGTGCGCTGGCGGGCGCCGTCGCTCGACGGCTGGTGGGACACGATCCTCGACACCTCGAGGATGCTGTCGGTCCTCGTCGCGGGACTCGACGCCGCGCAGATCGGACGTTTGCGTGCTGCCGCCGACTCGCGAATGGCTCAGTTCGTCGCATCCGACGGGTCGCTCAAGGCACCCGGCCTGGCTCGCGTGGTGCTCGCACAGGTTCCGTAGGGCGAGTGTACCTCGCCCTTACACGATGGTCTTGCCGAGCGCGCTCGCCACCAGCTCGACCGCCGTCAGCGCCGTCGTGTTCTCGCGATCGAGGATCGGGTTGGCCTCGACGACCTCGAAGGAACCGACGATGGCGGACTCCGCGACCAGCTCGCACGCGAGGTGAGCCTCCCGGTAGGTGAGGCCGCCACGGACGGGTGTGCCCACGCCGGGGGCGACTTCCGGATCGATTACGTCGAGGTCGAACGAGACGTGGACGAAGCCCGGCCCCGCGACCCGATCGAGAGCCTCGTGCAGCGCGTGCTCGATCCCGATCCGGTCGATCTCGCTCATGGTGAGTACGCGGACGCCCGATTGCCGCAGGTACGACTGCTCGGCGGGGTCGAGCGACCGAGCGCCCACGAGCGCCACGCGTCGTGGGTCGAGTGCGGGCAGAACGAGCCCGGGATGAGCGAACGCGTCGCCGGCCAACCCGAGCGCGGCGGCGAGCGGCATCCCGTGCACGTTGCCGGTCGGGCTCGTCTCGGGCGTATTCAGATCGCCGTGGGCGTCGATCCATAGCACGCCGCCGGATCGACCGGCCGCCGCCGCGAGCCCGGCGAGCGTCCCGATCGCGACCGAGTGGTCGCCGCCGAGCACGAGCGGGATCGATCCCGCGTCGGCCTCCCGCTCGACGAGCGCCGCGAGCGCCGCGCACGCCTCGAGGATCTCCGGCAGGTAACGGGCGCGCTCGTCGACGACCGCGAGCGCCTCCGGCTCCGGCGCACCGACGTTCCCGAGATCGGACACCTCTCGGCCGATCTCACGGAGGCGCTCCTCGAGGCCCGCGTAGCGCATCGCCGAAGGCCCCATGTCGACCCCGCGCCGCCCCTGGCCAAGATCCAGCGGCGCGCCGATGATCGAGACTGCCCGTAGCACGAGGGGAGCCTAGATGTCCGAGCGACGAGACCCGCCGGTACACTCGACACCCGCGGCGAGGTAGCTCAGCTGGTAGAGCACACGGCTGAAAACCGTGGTGTCGCCGGTTCAAGTCCGGCCCTCGCCATGCGTTCTTGCCTGCGAGCAAAGTATCCCGCTGCGCGGGCAGATCCCAGAAGCCGGCCGGCTTCGCCGCCGGGAATAGGATCGGCTGTCCGTCGCGATGTGCCTCGTGTCTAGATCACAGCGATGCGGACCGGGTCGCCGGCTGCGGCATGGAGCGTGCGGCCGGCGTTGCCGCGGTTGATCGCAAGGGACATGTTGCGGTAGCTGTCCTCGTAGAGGATCACGTCACCGGGCCGGGCGTCCGCAAATGTGCGCGCGGCGACGGCGTAGTAGCGCTCCCCTGCCACTTCGAGCTCGACTCGGGTGCCGGGCACGACACCGACCCGTGCGAGGTCGTCGCGTGTCAGGTTGAGGGCGATATTGCCGAAACTGTCGACGTACAGCGTGGTCGCCTCGACGGTGTGCTCCCCCACGACGGGCTCGGGCAGGTCGAGTCGCACGAGCGCGTCGACACCGAGCGGCGGGCCGAGCTCGGAGAGCGGCACCCCGCGGGCCAGATGGGCTGCCGCAGGGGCGAAGAGATCGCGGCCGTGAAACGTGCGCGAGACGGAATCCAGTGCATACGCCGGGTTGGCGAGCTCACGGGCCTCGGCGATCCCCGCTCGCTCGGCGGCCGGGAGCAGCAATCCGTTGTCCGGTCCGACAAACAGACGACCCTCCGCGTCGCGGATCGCAACCGGCCGTCGCGACCCGCCGACGCCGGGATCGACGACCGCGAGGTGAACTCCCGCCGGCATGTACGGAAGGGTGCTGGCGAGGACGAACGCTCCCTGGAGGATCCCCTGTGCCGGGATCCCGTGCGTGACGTCGATCACCCGGGTTCCCGGGGCGATGCGCTCGATCACGCCATGACAGGTTCCGACGAAATCGTCCTGCAGGCCGAAGTCGGTCAGGAAGCAGATGACCACGCGGCGAGTGTAGGCCACCTCTGAGGTCGTCGGCACCGCGACCGTGCGTAGTGTGACTCCGTGAATGCGATCGAGCTGAGAGGCGTCGTCAAGCGATTCGGCGAGCTCACGGCAGTCGATGGTCTCGACCTCGATGTGCCCGAGGGGATCTGTCTAGGACTGCTCGGGCCGAACGGCGCGGGCAAGTCGACGACGATGCGTCTGCTCACCGGACAGGCGATCGCCGACGCCGGCGAGCTCCGGGCCCTCGGCTACGAGCTACCGCGGGAGTCCAAGGCGGCACGGGCGGAGATGGGTGTCGTCCCGCAGCTCGACAATCTCGACATCGACGTCAGCGTCGAGGACAACCTCGCGATCTTCGCCCGGCTCTACCGCGTCGCGGACGTCTCCGCTGCCGTCGACCGGTCGCTGACACTCGCGCGGCTGCACGATCGCCGCAAGGAATCTGTCGCGAAGCTCTCCGGTGGGATGCGTCGCCGGCTCCTGCTCGCGCGGGGGCTCGTCCACGAACCGCGGCTCGCGCTGCTGGACGAGCCGACCGTCGGCCTCGATCCACAGATTCGCGCTGAGCTGTGGTCGCTGATCGACGCTTTACGCTCGCGCGGCACGACGATCCTCATGTCCACGCACTACATCGAGGAGGCCGAGCGGCTGGCCGACGAGGTCGCCGTGATGACGCACGGGAAGGTGATCGCCCGTGGCAAGCCGTCCGACCTCGTGGCGCAGCACGCGGGACGCGAGACCGCCGAGATCTACGGTCCGAGCGAGCGACTTGCAGAGATCCGGGCGAGCGCCGAGGGGCAGGGGCTCGCGGTGCGCCCCGCAGGCCCTGCGATCGCGATCGTCGGCTCCGAGCGCGCCACGAACGGACTCGTTCCCGACCACGCCGTGCGGCGCGCGGCCTCGCTCGAGGACGTGTTCGTCCTCCTCACAGGTGAGGAGCTCGAGTGAGCGAGAAGCGGGCGATCGGGACGCGCCGTCTGGAGAGGGCCGCGATCGCCGGCGTGATGAGTCGCGAGGTCGCCAACTTCGGCACCTACTGGAAGGGAACGACATTCTCGAGCGTGCTCGAGCCGGTCGTCTACCTGCTCGCGTTCGGACTCGGGCTGGGCGCGACGATCGTCGACCGTGTCGACGGGCTCGAGTACGTCGAGTTCGTCGGCACCGGCATGGTGGCGACCGCCGTCATCTTCTCGAGCGCCCTGCCCGCGATGTTCGGGACGTTCGTCAAGCACCACTTCCAGAACACCTACGACGCGATCCTCGCGACGCCGGTCGACGTCGAGGAGATCGTCACGGCCGAGATGCTGTGGATCGGCCTTCGGGCGGGGTTCTACGGCTGCTTTCCGCTCGTCGTCGCGATCGGCTTCGGCCTCGACCCGGCCTGGGGCATGCTCGTCGTGCCGCTCTTCTCTTTCGTCACGGCGCTCGCATTCGCAGGGTTCGGCGTCGCGGTTGCAGCGACGGCGGAGAAGATCGACCAGTTCAACTACGTGACGACGCTCGTGGTGACACCGCTCTTCCTCGTCGCCGGAACCTTCTTCCCGATCGACCAGCTCCCACGCGCGGTGCAGATTGCGGCCCAGCTCAACCCGCTGCACCAGCTCGTCGAGCTCGTCCGGCACGCATCGTTCGGCTTCGAGGCGACAGATCCCCTCCGGCTCGCGGGTCTCGTGCTCCTCGCGCTCGCGATGTGGAGGCTCGCGGTGCGCCAGCTGACCGGCCGGCTGATCGACTAGCGCCCCGCTAGGGAGCTGCGGCCGCCGCCTGCTCCACCGCGTCGACAAGCCCCCGGAGGTCGTGGCTGACGGCCTCGGCGACGACCTCGAGCCCGGCGGCTCTGGCAGCGGCGCTCGTCTCCGGTCCGATCGAGACCACCGGGAGCTCGCTCGTGATCCGGCCGAGCGCGCGCGCCGCGGATGCCGATGCGAGCACCACGAAGTCACCCTCGATCGCCGCCTCGGGACGGAGCTCGTGTGTGCGGTAGAGCACGACCACATCCGCGACGAGCGTTTCTGGCAGCAAGCTTCGCGCGCCCTCCGCCGCCGCGAAGAGGACCCTGCCCGCCGGTCGCGGGAGCTCGGCCAGCAGCCCCTCCTGCGTCGAGACAGCCGGCACGAGATCGACTTCGCCGAATGCGGCTGCGGTCGCCTGCCCGATCGCCGCGACGCGCCTGGGCCGTCCGACGATCCGGCGGCGGAGCTCTCTGGCTCCTGTGACGCTCGTCACCACGACCCAGTCGTAGCCCGAGACCTCGATCGGCCCGTCGCCCACCGTCTCGACCGCCAGCAGCGGGACGTGGAGCACGTCGTGACCGCGAGCCCGGAGCGCCGCGGCGAGGTCGGCCTCACGGCCACGGGGGCGGGTGACGACGACGCGCACGCCGCTCAGCAGGCCCCGCCGGGCGACGGCCACCTGCTGCTGTGTCCCATCCCGAACCCCCACCCGCCCACGGGGAACGGAAGGATCGCACGGAAAGACGCACGACTCTGTGCCAGTTGCGTGCCAACTCTGCTCTGCCGGCCGCGAGCGAGGCGTCGCGCTCCGCCGCCGGGGCAAGCGGGCGCAGAGCGCCTGGTCGACATCATGAGCAGCGCGAGAGGTCGGTCGCGGGCGTCGCGGGCGTCGGGGGCAAGGGTGTCCGGGGCGTCACCGCCCAGCTCGGCCGCCGGCATTGGGGCCGCACCGATCATCGTGCCGCTGCCACGAGCTCGGCGGCCACCGCGTCCGGGTCGTCGCCCGACCGGCGCTCGAGCCAGCTGCCGTCCTCGGCCGCGACGAGGCCGGTCAAAATCGAGCCGTCGTGGAACGCGGCCACCGGAGCGAGGCAACCGCCGCCGACGAGAGCCACGCAGCGACGCTCCGCCTCGACCCGCGTGCGCGTCTTCGGATCGTCCGCGAAGGCGACCCGTGACTCCTCGCCCTCGCGTACCTGCAACGCGAGTGCACCCTGTCCAGCCTCGGGAAGCATCACCTCCGGTTCGAGACGCAATCCGATCTCGCCCGCGAGCCCGAGCCGATCCAAGCCACACGCGGCGAGCACGATCGCATCGAGCTTCCGCTCCTCGCGCTTGCGCAGCCGCGTGTCGATGTTCCCGCGTAGCGGCTCGATCGACAGCGTCGGCTCGAGCGCGAGCAGCTGCGCCCGGCGCCGCGCCGAGGCCGTGCCGATGCGCATCCCTGGACGAATCGCAGCGGCGCCGCAGAGCGCATCGCGCGCATCTTCGCGTCGCGTGTAGGCGCCAACCGCGAGACCCTCGACGTCGGTCGAGGTCATGTCCTTGGCCGAGTGGACGGCGACGTCGATCCTCCCCTCGAGGAGCGCTTCCTCGAGCTCCTTGACGAAGACCCCCCTGCTCCCCAGCTGGCCGAACGGCGTGGTTCGATCGCGGTCGCCCGCCGTGGTCACGGGCACGAGCGCGATCTCCACCCCCGGACGGCGCAGCGTCTCGGCGACGCGGCCGGCTTGGGTGAGCGCGAGCCTACTGCCGCGGGTGCCGACGCGCAGCAGCACAGGAGCGGCGGGCGGTCGCGGTCCGCGGCTCGCCACAGGCACGGCGCCCGCGTGGGCGGATCCGGACGAACGCCGTCGGCGCCTGCAGAGGCAGCGGGCGCGCGGGGACGAGAGGCCTGGTCATACCTCGTGCTCGTCGAGTCCGAAGAGATGCCGCACGACGTCAGCATAGAGCACACCCTCGGCCCCCACGGCAGCCTCCTTCAAACGAACGGTTGGGAGGTGGAGGAGCTTGGCGACGATCTGAGCCGTCACCGTCTCGACGACGTCGCGGTCACCCTGCGAGAGTGCGTCGAGCCGGCGCTCCGCCCGGGCGAGCTCGGTCGAGCGGATCGCCTCCGCGCGCGCGCGAAGCGAGGCGATCGCAGGGACGACCGTGAGCGAGGCCTGCCATTCGCGTATGCGCCCGGCCTCGGCCGCGACGATCCGTTCAGCCCGCACGGCCTCGGCCCGGCGGCCGGCCAGCGACGTCGTGACAACGGCTTCGAGGTCGTCGATGTCGTAGACGAAGCAGCCGTCGATCGACGCGAGCGCGGGATCGACGTCACGCGGCACGGCGAGGTCGACGAGCAGCACCGGCCGGCCGCGTCGACCTCGAAGCGCAGCGGTGATCGCCGGGCCTTCGAGCACGAACCCGGGCGCGCTCGTGGACGTGACGACGACGTCGGTCGTCGCGAGCGCCGGACCCAGAGCATCGAGCGCCACCGTCTCCGCGCCGAAGCGGCTGGCCAGCGACTCCCCGTGCTCCTCGGTGCGGTTCGCGACGGCGACGATCCGCGCTCCACGAGAACGCAGGTTCCTCGCGGTCGCCTCACTCATGCGCCCTGCGCCGACGAGCAGCACCGTTCGCCCCTCGAGACCGTCGAAAACCTGGTGCGCGAGCGCCGCGCCCGCGGCGGGGATCGACGCCGGGCTCTCGCCGATCGACGTCTCGATACGGGCCCTGCGCCCCGCGTGCAGGGCCATGCTGAAGACGCGGTCGAGCAGCGGGCCTGTCGAGCCCGCCTCGAACGCAGCCTTCACCTGTCCGAGGATCTCCCCCTCGCCCGGCACCATCGAGTCGAGCCCGGCCGCGACCCGAAAGAGGTGTAAGGCGGCCGACTCGTCCTCGAGGCGGTAGACGACCTGATCGAGCGCCTCGGCACCGGGCCCTGCGAGCTCGAGCAGCGCGGCAACGGCGCGGCCTTCCAGTGACTCGTCGTCGGCAGACGACGCGAGGTAGAGCTCCATCCGGTTGCACGTGGACAGCACGACTGCCTCGCAGCCGTGCGCGATCTCGGCCGCGAGCCGAGTCGCACCCGCAGCATCGACGGCCACCTGCTCCCGCAGCTCGATCGGCGCGCGGTGGTGCGAGACCCCGACGAGCGCGAGCTTCACGACGCGAAGTGGGTCAGCGGCAACACGACCCCGACGAGCGCGAAGCCCGCAAGCACGACCCACGCGAGCCGCCGGCCGGCGAGCCGGCCCTCGCGACGCAGGACGAGCGAGACGCCATAGAACGTCAGGATCGCAAGAGTGGCAGCCATCGCGGCGTCGAAGTCTCCGGTCTCGAATCCGACAAGACCGACGGCGATGCCGCAACTGACAACGGCGAGCGAGACCGCCACGACGCGGGCTTCGAGCCGCTCGAGCGCCGCGAGCGGTGGCAGCCGCAGCCGGAGGACGCCGGAATCGCGGCGCTTCAATCGCCGTTCCTCCCAGAGGTAGAGCGCCGCCATCCCCGCGGCGACCGTGAGGCCGGCGAGCCCGGCGAGCATCAGCCCGGCATGGACGGCGAGCAGGGCGCCGGCGTCGTCCGCGACCCGGACGCCCGTCCCACCGCCGAGCCACGCGAGCACGAGCAACGCGGCAGCGAACGGCATCACGACGAGCCCGAGCAGCCGATAGCCCGGCTTGCACCCCCAAATCAGATAGCCCGTGACGACGAGCCAGACGAACAGGTTGAGCGAGCCCGCCCAGGTCGCCCACGGGAAGCCGTCCGACGAGAGCGCCTGCGCGACGAGGAGTGCGGTCTGCGCTAGCCAGCCGATCCGAGCCCCCCAGATGCCGAGCCGCCCTGCGAGACCCGGCCCACGCAGCTCGCCTGCGTACGCAACCGCAGCCTCACTGTACGCGATGAGCGCAGGAAAGACGAGGAGCTCAGCCATTGTCGCGCCGCCGCTGCGCGAGCTCGGCGAGCTCTGCCGTCTCGCGCTCGAGCCGCGAGAGCTTCGCCGCGATGATCACGATCCACGCCAGGACGACTGCGAGAAACACGCCGTACGCGGCGGCGACGAGTTGCTCCTGGCTCACGGGTGGACTCCCGGAGCGCCCACTAGGTCAGCGCCTCGCGCAGCAAGCGGAGATGTGCGTCGGTGCGCTTCCCGAGCAACTCCACGCGGTACATCACGTAGGCGAGCACGAGCAGCGCCGCCCACGCGACGCAGAACGCGGCAAACATCGAGCCCTCCATCTGCGGCCCGTCACGCGTGAAGACGGTCGGGTGGATGAAGTTCTCGGCAAGCCTGATCGCGAGGAAGCTGACCGGGATCAGCGCGACCCCGAAGAGCGCATAGACGGCCGAGATGCGCTCGCGCCGTGCACCGGGCTCGAGCGAGAACCGCAGCATGAAGTACGCGCAGTAGAAGAGGAAGAGGACGAGGAAGAGCACGAGCTGATCCTCGCTCCACAACCACCACACCCCCCAGGACGCCTTGGCCCAGATCGAGCCGGTGAGCAGTGTCAGGGCGCCGAAGATCGTGCCCTGGTGGATCGCCGTGTAGCTCTCCAGGTCGTAACGCTCCCCGCGCGTCCAGAGCAGGCGGAGCGCCTTCCAGGCCCCGAGCGCGAAGCAGACGTAGGCGGTCAGGGCGATCGGGACGTGCACGTAGAAGATCCGCTGGGAGATGCCCTGGTCGACATCCTCGGGCGCGACGAAGAAGACCATCACGACGGCGAGGCTCGTGAGCCCGATCGCGATCGTGGCAAGCAACGGGACGGACGGGTTCGCACTGCGCATCGGAGCTCCTACTCGGTGACGACGTACTCGAACGCCGCCCAGGAAAGTATCGCGAAGACCGCGTCGTACAGGCCGAGGAAGCCGAGATAGGTGCCGGGCTCGGCCGAGACGCTCGAGCCCACGCCGCCCACGACGAGCGGGATCGCGAGCGGGAGGAAGAGCAGGGGCAGGATCACCTCGCGGCCGCGACTCGCCGCCGCCATCGCCGCAACGAGGGAGCCGACCGTGCAGATCCCGACCGACGCGAGGGCGACCCCGGCGAGCGCTGCCAGGTCGAGCGATGCGAAGAGCAGCGCGAAGGCCGGGAGGGCCACGAGCTCGGCGGCGCCGAGGAACGCGAGGGTGGCGAGGCTCTTGCCGAGCCAGATCGCGCTCCGATCGCACGGCGCGAGCACGAGCCCGTCGAGAGCACCCTCCTCTTGCTCGGGAATCCACGCCCGGGCGAGGCCGAGGAGCGCGGTGAATACGAGCGCAACCCACAGCAGACCGTACGCGGCGTCCTCACCACTGTCGCTCGGGAGCGCGAAATGGAAGACGACGAGCACCGAGAGGACGAAGAGCAGCATCGCGGGCAGCGTGTCGCGCGCACGGAGCTCGAGTCTTAGATCTTTCCGCGCGAGCGCGGCGACATCGGCGAGATAGCCGCTCACCTCGCCCTGACCTCCAGCTCCAGCCGCGCGGTCGCGATTCCCTCCAACCGAGCCGGATCGTGGGTGGAGACGACGAGCGTGCGATTCCGAGCGAGGGCCTCGAGCTCGCGGTCGAGCAGGAGCGCACCGCTCTCGTCCAGCGCCGTGTGCGGCTCGTCGAGCACGAGCAACGCGGGATCGTGCAACAGGGCACGACAGAGGGCAAGCCGCTGGCTCATGCCGCGCGAGTACGTCTGCACGCGCTCGCCGCGCGCCTCCCAGAGGCCGAACCGCTCGAGCAGCATCCCGATGCGCTCCCGCCGCTCGGGCACGCGATACAGGCGTCCGTAGAGGTCGAGGTTCTCGGTCGCAGTGAGCTCTCGATAGACGAGCGGCTCATGACCGAGGTAGCCGATTCGCCCGCGAGGGAGGGCGAGCTCGAGGGAGCCGCGAGTGGGCGCGACGAGACCCACGATCATTCGCAGGAGGGTCGTCTTCCCGGAGCCGTTCGAGCCGGTGACGACGAGCGCGCCGCCCTGATCGACGGCAAAGCTCAGCCCCGAGAGCACACGCCGGGCGCCGTAACGCTTCTCGAGCGAAAGCGCGCGCAGCACCCGATCAGGCGAGCGTGTCGAGGGCGATGAACGCACAGAAGACGAGGCTCACGACCCCGTTGATCGTGAAGAACGCGGCATCGAGGCGGCGCAGGTCTCCCGGGCGCACGATCGAGTGCTCGTAGGCGAGCAGCGCTGCGACGGCGGCGACCCCCGCCCAGTAGAACGCCCCGACGGAGAGCCCGGCGCCCACGACAGCGAGCAGACCGACAGTCGCGATGTGCATCGCTCGTGCGCCGGCGAAGACCCCGCGCTCGCCGAAACGCGTCGCGAAGGACTGCAACCCGACCGCGAGGTCGTGCTCGCGATCGAAGAGCGAGTAGAAGAGATCGAACCCTGCGACCCAGAGCGCGACTGCGCCTCCTAGTGCCCACGCCTGCCAGGGAAGCTCGCCGGTGAGCCCCGCCCACGCACCGACGGGAGCGAGCCCCAGCGAGGCTCCGAGCCAGAGGTGACACAGCCAGGTAAAGCGCTTCAGATACGGGTAGACGGCGAAGAGGACGACGGGGATCGGCCAGAGCCAGCGCACCACGGGATCGAGCTGCACGACGGCGCCGAGATAGAGGAGGAGTGCGACGAGGCAGAGCGCGAGCACATGTCCGGGGCGGAGGGTGTGGGCCGGCAGCTCGCGCGTCGCGGTGCGGGGGTTGCGCTCGTCGAGCTCCGCGTCGACGAGCCGGTTCACGGCCATCGCGAGCGTACGGGCGCCGATCATCGCCAGGGTGATCCAGCCGAGCGACGCAAAGCCCGGCCACTCGCCGGCCGCCAGCAATGCTCCGACGTAGGCGAACGGGAGGGCGAAGACCGTATGCTCGAGCTTCACGAGCCGGGCGAGTCGGACCGGAAGCGCGACGTCGGTCACGTCACACCACGGCTTTCGTCTTCTCGAGCAGGACGACGTCGGTGATCGTCATCGTCGCGTCGATCGCCTTGGCCATGTCGTACACGGTGAGTGCTGCAACCGAAGCGGCCGTGAGCGCCTCCATCTCGACACCGGTCTGCGCGGTCGTCTCGACGGTAGAGACGATCACGACGGTGTCCGCGCAGATCTCGAGCGTGACCGAAATCGAGCTGAGCGGCAGCGGATGGCAGAGCGGGATCAGCTCGGAGGTGCGCTTTGCCGCCTGGATCCCGGCGATCTGAGCGACGGCCAGCGCATCGCCTTTTGGCAAGGAACGCAGGCGCATCCCGGTCTCGGGAGAGATGCGCACGATCGCTCGCGCAACGGCTCGGCGACGTGACAGCGGCTTTGTTCCGACATCGACCATCCGGACGCGCCCCGACGCTTCGTCGACATGCGAGAAACCGCTCATCGAGCCGTCCCCCCGATCTGTTGTCTTACTCGAGAACGAAGGGGGGGGCTGCCGTCTCGAGCCTCGAATCACCTCCACATCGTAGCCCGGCCACATCACCCTTCCGCGCGAGCGTCCAGCGCTTCGAGCTCCCGGCTTGCCCAATCGTCGACGGTCGCCGACCGGACGTGGTCGGCGAGCCCGCCGGCAAGCCGCGCACGATCGGCGGGGACTAGCGCAAGCGCGCGCTCGAGGCTCGCTGCCTGGGCCTCGAGATCGAATGGATCGGTCGCGATCACGAACGGCTCGAGCTCCGCGAACGCGCCTGCCTCCCGCGAGAGCACCACGACGCCGTTGCGCTCGTTGACGAGCGGGGCCTCCTTCGCCACGAGATTGAGCCCGTCACGCACCGGGTTGACGAGCAGGACGTCGTACTCCAGGTACGCCGCCACGGAAGCCGCGAGATCGTCCCGCACTTCGAGCACGACCGGAGCCCAGCCGGCGCGGCCGTGCCGGGCACACACGGCAGCGGCTGCTCGCTCGATCTCGACGCGATACGCGGCGTACTCGGGAATCTCCTGACGCGACGGGTCGAGCAGCGCTAGCAGGGAGACGTGGCCGTGGAGGTCGGGCCGGCGGTCGAGGAGCAGACCGAACGCCTGGAAGCCCCGCACGGCATTCTTGGCCGGATCGGTTCGGTCGGCACGCACGACGAGCGCGGCGGGCCGGTCCGCACGGAGTGTCGCGCGGCGAGCAGCGACCTCGGCCGAGGCGACGAGCGCCTCGAGCGTCGGAGCGTCGGCCGGAACGGGGTTGACGTGCGTTTGCCGCTCGGCGTCCTCTCCTCGACCGAGCAGCGAGTCGCAGCAATCGACGAAGGCCACGCGCCAGCGCTCGGTGTGGAAGCCGATGCTGTCGCAGGCGAGTAGTCCCTCGTGCACCTCGGCAATGATCCGGGGAGGGATCGAGCGCCACTCGTCGGGGCTCGCCCAGGGTGTGTGGCTGAAGTGCGCGATCGCCGCGTGCGGCACGCGCGCACGGATGAGCGGTGCGACACACATGAGGTGGTAGTCCTGGACGAGCAACGCGGCCTCCGGTGTCCGCCGAAGCTCCTCGAGCACGGCTTCGGCAAGAGCGCGGTTCACCTCGCGGTAGCCTTCCACCCAGGCGCGTTCGACCGCCGCTCCCCGTTGCTCGAGGAGCTCCGTGAGCCCGTGCAGCACGAACCAGAGCACCGGGTTCGCGGCGACGGTGTAGAAGAGGCGGTAGGCCTCGGGGTCGTGCGCCACGAGCCTCAGGCGATAGTCTGCGCCGGCCGCAGAGCGCTCCGTCCGCGCCTCCTTCCCGTGGTCGGGGAGCTCCGCGTCCCTTCGCGCGCTCGCGACCCATGTGACGTCGTGATGGTCGACGAGCGGGCGGAGCGCCGCGACCAAGCCGCCGGCGCCACGCGTTGCGACGGTCGTCCCGTCGGGGTCGCGGCGATACTCGACCGGGCCGCGGTTCGAGGCGATCAGCAGCCGGCGACGCACGGCCTAGATGTCTCGAGGCACGATGGCTAGCCGTTCGCGGACGGCCGGTTTCCGAGTGTCACGTCCACCGCCAGCCGCCGGGTGCCCCCGCGCAGCACCGTGAACTCGACGGTCTGGCCGGGGAGCAGCTCGGTCGTGACGATCCGCGACACGTCGTCGGCGCCGTCGACGCGCTCGCCGTCGATCGCGACGATCAGATCGCCGCCGAGCGTGAGCTCCAGCCCGTTGTAGGTTCCGCGCCGGGAGCCACCCACGAGCCCTGCACGCGCTGCGGGCGTTCCGTCCTCGACCCGGACGACGAGCGCGCCGCGATCCGCGGCGAGCTCGAAGCGTTCCGCGATCCCCGGCGTCACGTCCTGTGTCGTGACGCCGATGTACGCATAGGCCACCTTGCCGGTGCGCACGAGCTGGGCGAGCGAACGACGCGCGATGTCGATCGGAATCGCGAGACCGACTCCTTCGGCCGTCCCCGACGTGCTCTGAATCTGAGCGTTGATGCCGATCACGCGACCGTCGGCGTCGAAGAGCGGGCCGCCCGAGTTGCCCCGATTGATCGGGGCGTCCGTCTGGATCGCGTTGGCGACGGCGAAGCGCGAGGTCAGTGAGTCGATCGAGCGGCCGATGGCCGAGACGACTCCGACGGAGAGCGAGCTCTGTTTCCCGAACGGACTCCCGATCGCAGCGACCGGCGTCCCCACGACGACGTCGGCCGAGCGACCCAGCGGCACCGGTGCGACCGGATGCTGGGCAGGATCGACCTCGATCACGCCGACGTCGGCGAAGAGATCCCAGCCGACGATGGACGCGGGCACCCGCTCGCCGTCCGTGAACTCGACGTAGACGGCCTGCGCTCCCCGCACGGAGGTCGGCTCCTCGGCGACGTTCGTGATCACATGCGCGTTCGTCAGGATCCGGCCCTGGCGATCGACCACGAAGCCGGAGCCCTGCGAGGTGCCGTCGGCGCCGAGCTCGGCGTAGACCGTGACGACACCCGTCGAGCGCGTCGCGTAGATCGCGGCGGGATCGAAGCCGTTGCCGAGGCGTGGCCGGGCCTGGCTCGCCGACGACGGCGTGGTTGGCGCACCGCTCTCGACGGGGACGACCACGGTCGTCTCGTCGCCGCCGAGCTCCGTTGCGGCGCCGATCGCCAACGCGACGGCGCCACCGAGCACCGCAGCGACGAACGCAAGCCCGACGGCGGCTGGCAGGCGCATCGGCGCACCGTAGCAGCGCCTCTCGAGCCGTTTTCACGTGGAAACGCCGCGTCACGAGGCCGTGGTCGCGAGCGTGCGACCAGACTCGAGCAGCGGATCTGCCGGCAGGGTCAACGTGAATACGGTGCGGCCCGGCCGGCTCTCGACCGAGACCTCCCCGCCCATCTGCGCTGCGACCTCGCGTGCAATCGCGAGTCCGAGCCCGCTGCCCGAGGCCCTGGAGCCCTCGACGCGGTAGAAGCGATCGAAGATGCGCACGCGGTGCTCTGGCGGAATGCCCGGCCCGTCGTCCTCGACCTCGAGCTGAGCCTCGTCGCGTGCGCTCCTCGCCCGGATCGTCACCTGGGTCCCGACGGGTGTGTGAACGACCGCGTTGCGTGCGAGCGCACGGGCGATCTGGAGTACACGCTCCTCGTCGGCGAGCGCCCACACCTCGGTGGTCGCCTCTGCGCGCACCGGGCGCCCGCTGCGTTCGGAGACCGGTTGCAGCTCGTCCGCAAGGTTGCGGGCGAGCTCCGAGAGGCTGACCTCCTCGCGCTCGACGCGCAGTCGGCCCGCGTCGATCCGAGAGAGGTCGAGGAGGTCGGCTGCGAGCGTCGACAGTCGCTCGACCTGTTCGCGTGTCGTTGCGAGGAAGCCGGTACGGGTCTCCTCGTCGAGCTCCTCGTCAGCCATCAACTCGAGGAAGCCCGCAAGGGAGAAGAGCGGCGTGCGCAGCTCGTGCGAGGCATTGGCGACGAACTCCTTGCGCGCCGTATCGAGTTGCGCGAGCTGGATCCGCATCCGGTCGAACGCCTCGGCGAGCTGCCCCAACTCATCGTCACCGAGGTCGATCACCGGCTCGTCGAACGACCCCTGCGCAATGCGGTTCGCCGCGCGCTCGAGGCGGCGGATGCGTCGCGCGTGCACGGCCGCTGCGATGCTCCCGAGCGAGAGGACGATCGCCAGCGCGACGATCGTCGCGTACGCCAGTCGGCGCTCGACGAGCGCGACGGTGCGCAGCTGGTCGTTGAGGGAGGAGGAGAAGAGCAGCACGAGTTGCGTGGAGAGCACCTGCGCGGCCGACTCCGCGTACTCGACGTCGTTCCGTGTCACGCGAGCGCGCGCGGTTCCGGCCTTTGTGGCGGCCAGGGCGACCGGGTTGCGCGCGAGCCCACCCGGCACCCCGGCCGAGTCCGCGAGGGGCGCAAGGGTCACGGGATCGGTCGCGATCACCTGCAACACGACGACGCGAGCGTTGAACGCGCTGCCCAGCCCGCGCACGACGTCCTCGAGCGCAGCAGAGTCGAAGAGCGCCGCGCTCGAGGGCAGATTGATCGCCGAGAGCTGCGTCGCCTGCTCGAGCTCGTCGAGCTTCGCCTCGACGAGCCGCCGCTCGAGCGACGGCACGATCATCACGTAGGCGCCGGCGAGCGCGGCGACGACGAAGGCGAGCAGCGCAACCGCGAGCTTCACGCGGATGCCGCCCGGAAGGTTCATCCGGCTCGGAACCGGTACCCGGCGCCGCGAACCGTGAGGATCAGCTCGGGCTCGTGGGGATTGCGCTCGATCTTCTCCCGCAGGTGCCGCACGTGCACGTCGATCGTTCGCGGCTCGCGGTAGTCCGCAGACCCGCGGATCCGCTCGAGCAGCTGCCTGCGACTGAAGACGACGCCGGGATCGGCGGCGAGCAGCGTCAGCAGCTCGAACTCGACGAACGTGAGCTGCACCGCCTGCCCACGCGCCTCGACGATCCGGCGGGGCAAGTCGATGCGCACATCGCCGCGATCGATCACCTCGTCTCGCCGGCCGGGGGTGTGCGGGGTCGACGCGCGCCGCAGGAGCGCCTTGATCCGGCTTCGGAACTCGCGGATCGAGAACGGCTTGGTGATGTAGTCGTCTGCACCGAGCTCGAGCCCGAGGACCTTGTCGAGCTCGTCGTCGCGGGCGGTCAGCATGATGATCGGCACGGTGCTCTCGGCCCGTAAGCGCCGGCAGACCTCGAGCCCATCGACTTTTGGCAACATGATGTCGAGGACGACGAGGTCGACTCGTTGCTCGCCGAACCGGCGTAGAGCCTCTTCGCCGTCCCGTGCCTGCACGACCGCGTACCCGTCCCGTTCCAGCGGATAGGTGAGCAGGGTCTGGATCGAGTCCTCGTCGTCGACGAGGAGAATGGTCGAGGTTGGGTCGGGCATGACTCGCGTCGCAGAAAGTAGCGCGCTTCCGATCCCTCGGTCGCGCTCGCTCAACCCTCGTCTCGAATGGGAGGCGCCAACCCGCAAGCTGCTCGCCCGGGCTCGAGAGATCCGGCGCCCTACACTCCCCCCTCGATGGAGCCGGCCCTGCCCGCAACGCCTCGACGGCGCCCGCGGCGCGGCTCCCCCGAGCGACCGATCGACACGCGCCTCGTTCGCGCGGTCGCGCTCCTGCTCGCCCTCCCGGTCGTGATCGTGGCAGCGACCGTCGCGCAACCGGGGCCGCTGCCAGGACCGACGCTGCCCGCCGGGTTCGACGGCGCCGCCGCGCTCACCCTCTCGCGCGAGCTCGCCCGCGCCCATCCCTCGCGCGTCCCCGGCACGCTCGAGGGTGGGCAGGCCGCGGCGTGGTTCGAGCAACGGCTCGCGCTGTACGGCCTGCCCGTGACACGCGACGAATGGACAGCAGACGTTCCGGGGCTCGGCCGAACGAAGCTCGTCAACCTGCAAGCGGTCGTCCGTGGCACGCTCGACGACGCGATCGTCGTCATGGCTCACAGGGACACGAGGGTTGGCAGCGCCGGTGCGAACGACAACGCGACCGGAACGGCTGCGCTGATCGAGCTCGCACGCGGCTACGCAGCCGTGGGGGCCGGCGGCGCCGCACAACGTCGCCCCTTGCACACGCTGCTCTTCCTGTCGACCGACGGCGGTGCCTACGGTGGGATCGGGGCCGCCCGCTTCGCCGCACGCTCGCCATGGCGCGGCCGGGTCTCGGCCGGAGTCTCGCTCGACGGCCTCGGCGGGCGCGAGCCACCGCGCCTCGAGCTTTCGGGCCTCGGGGCGCACTCCCCGCCGGCCGCGCTCGTGCGCACCGTGGAGAGCCGCGGCGGCGACGTGCTCGGCCGTTCGCTTCGGCGGCCGGGCCTCCTGACCCAGCTCGTGGCGCTTGGTTTGCCATTCGCCTACGGCGAGCAGGCGCCGCTGCTCGCCGCCGGGATCCCGGCCGTCCGGCTGACCACGTCGCCGGAGGCCGGGGTCGCGCCCGGCGCGGACGAGATCGAAGGGCTCAACGCAACGCGCTTCGCCCGACTCGGCGTGACCGCGGAGGAGACGCTCGGCTCACTGGACGCGAGCGTCGAGCTGCCGGAGACCACCGCTGCCGCCCTCTTCCTCGGCGACCGAGCGATCAGGGGCTGGGCGCTCGCGCTGCTGCTCGTCGTGGCGACGGTCCCGTTCGTCGCCGGCGCTCTCGACCTTCTCGGCCGGGCACGCCGGCGGAGGATCCCGCTGCAGGGGGCGTGGAGAGCTCTTCGGCGCCGGGCCGGGCTCTGGCTCTTCGGAATCGCAATCGTCTTCGTGCTCGCCCTGGGCGGTGCACTGCCGATCGGCGGGAAGCCGCCGCCGCCCGACGAGCCTCCCGTCGATGCCTGGCCGCTCGGGGCGGTGATCGCCGCGATCGCGGTCGGTCTGCTCGCCTGGCTCCGCGAGCGAGCGCTCCTGCTTCCGCGCCGGCGGGCGACCGAGGACGAGGAGCTCGCAGGATTCTGCGTCACGTTCGTGGCGCTCAGCGGAGTCGCCGTCGCAACCGTGGTCGTCAACCCGTACGGGCTCGTGTTTCTGCTCCCGTCGCTCTACGCCTGGCTGTGGCTGCCGCACCTGCGGCGCACGCGAGGCGGGCCGGCCGACCTCCTGTTCGGCGCAGGCCTCGTCGGACCGGTGCTGGCACTCGTCGTGCTGCACGAGCAGCTCGATCTCGGCGCGCGGGCGCCGCTCTATCTGCTCGGGCTGCTGACGTCCGGGGTGATCTCGTGGCCGACGGCGCTCGTGCTGGCGGCGTGGGCTGCCTGCGCCGCGCAGATCGCGGCGCTGGCCGCGCGACGCTACGCCCCGCTGGATGCAAGCGCGAGGTAGCGCACCGGAGCCCCCTGAGCGATCGCACCATCGCCGCGGGGCACATGCACGAGCACGTCCGCGGCGGCAGCCCTTGCGATCATGTGGGAGTCTTGCCCGACGACGGGCGTCAGCGACGCGGTTCCATCCGGCCCACGGTCGAGCCTCGCACGGACGAAGTCGTCGCGGCTGGCGTTGCGGGCGAGCGGCAGCGTCGAGGTTCCTGCCCGGAATGCCGGTTCGGCCGAGAACAGCCCCTGGAGTCGCCGGAGCGCGGGGAGCACGAACAGGATCGCGCCGACGAGTGACGAGACGGGATTGCCGGGGAGACCGAAGACAAGCGTCTCGCCGCGCACGGCGAACGACAGCGGCTTTCCCGGACGCACCGCAACGCCCCAGAAGACCTCCTCGGCGCCGAGTTCCTGCGCGACGCGGCGTACGAGATCGTGCGGTCCGACCGAGACTCCGCCGGACGTGACGACGACGTCGTCGGCGAAAGCGTCCGCGAGCGCGGCGCGATGCGCGACGAGTGTGTCGACGGCCGTGTGCAGACGCCTCACCTCCGCTCCTGCGTTCTGGAACAGCGACTCGAGCATGACGCCGTTCGACTCGTAGATCTGCCCGGGTCCCAGCACCTCCCCGGGGGGCCGCAGCTCGGTGCCGGTCGTGAGAATCGCGACCCTGGGGCGTCGGTGGCACCGGACCATCGCGATTCCCGTCGCGGCGAGAGCCGCGAGCCGATGCGGTGCGAGTTGCGCTCCCTGCTCGGCGATCGTCTCGCCCCGTCGCGCATCGCCGCCCGCCTCCCTGATGTTGGCGCCGAGGGGCACGGAGCGCTCGACCTCCACCTCCGTGGCGCGGTCGCGCACGAGCTCGAGGGGGATAACGGCGTCGGCGCCCTCGGGTACGAGCCCGCCGGTCGCGATCCCCATCGCCTCACCCGCCACGAGCGGCCGCGTTGCCGGCCGGCCGGCGGCAATTCTCAGCTCGACACGGAGCGTGCCAGGGGTGTCCGCGGCGCGGAGCGCAAATCCGTCCATCGCCGAGCTCGAAAACGGGGGCAGGTCGACCGCCGCCTGCGCAGCCGCGGCGATGATCATGCCCGCCGAGCGCCCGAGCGGAACATCCTCGGCGGGGAGGGCTCGGGCGTGCGAGAGCACCCGCTCCAGCGCGTCCTCGACCGTCAGGAGGTCGGCCACCCGTCGCACGCTACCGGGTACGCTCGCGCCGATGATCACCGTGGTCGTGCCCGCGCGCGACGAGGAGCACACCGTCGAGCAACTCTACGCGGAGCTCGCGACCACACTGGACGACGTGGATCCGGAGTGGGAGGTGGTGTACGTCGACGACGGGTCGACCGACGGAACCTTCGCGGCGATGACCCGCCTGCACGTCCGGCACGACAACGTGCGCGTGGTGCGCCTGCGACGGAACGCCGGAAAGGCAGCTGCGCTCGACGCCGCGTTCGGCGAGGTGGAAGGCGCGATCGTGGTGACGATCGACTGCGACCTCCAGGACGACCCGGCGGAGATCCCACGGTTGCTCGAAAAGCTCGAGGAGGGATTCGACCTCGTGACGGGTTGGAAGTCGGATCGAGCCGACCGTCGTTCTCGCCGTCTGTTC
Source organism: Gaiella sp. (assembly GCA_051003695.1). Taxonomy (GTDB): domain Bacteria; phylum Actinomycetota; class Thermoleophilia; order Gaiellales; family Gaiellaceae; genus Gaiella. The sequence goes on from JBPCLB010000220.1 coordinate 22,415, forward strand.
TCCCGGTTGTTCAACGCCGTCGCCGGACGGGTGTCGGGTCTTCGGCTGCACGACATGAACTGCGGCCTGAAAGCCTTTCGGGTGGAGGTGGCGCGCGAGCTCGCGCTCTACGGCGAGCTCCATCGCTTCATCCCCGTGCTGGCACACGACCGGGGCTTTCGCGTCGGTGAGGTGGCGGTCAACCATCGCCCGAGGACACACGGGCGCAGTCGCTACGGCGTCGAGCGGTACGTGCGGGGCTTCCTCGACCTGCTCACCGTCTCGTTCATGGGACGCTACCGCCATCGGCCACTGCACCTCTTCGGCGGGCTCGGGCTCGTGCTCTCGACCGGCGGCTTCACGATCCTGCTCTATCTCACGATCGTGAAGCTCACGGGGCACGCGATCGGCGGGCGGCCGTTGCTGACGCTCGGAGTCCTGCTCGTCGTCGTCGGAATCCAATTTCTCTCGCTGGGTCTGCTCTCGGAGCTGATCACGAGTCAGCACGTCGAGCGGATGCGAGCGCTCTCGCGGCGTGACGCGCCGGTGGACGAGATCCTGCGGTAGCGCGAGGTGCGGGCGCTCTACTTCGGCACCTACGACGCGTCGTATCCGCGTAACGCGCAGGTGATCTCCTGTCTCCGGTCGGCGGGAGTCGAGGTCGTCGAGCGACGGGTTCCGGTCTGGGGCCGCCACAACTGGCGGCTCGGTCTCGGGCAGCTCGCCCGGGTCGCACGAGCGGAACGTGTGCTTGCGCGAACCACCCACACCGAAGCCGACGTGTTGATCGTCGGCTATCCGGGACACTTCGACATTCCCGCGGCCCGACGCGTTGCGGCGGGCCGGCCGCTCGTCTTCAATCCCCTCGTCTCGCTCCACGACACGCTCGTCACCGATCGACGGCGTTTCGGGCGCAGGTCGCCGGCGGCAGGGATGCTCCGTCAGGTCGACAGGATCGCGTTCGGAAAGCCCGACCTCGTCGTCGCCGATACGGAAGAGCACGCCAGGTTCTACACGGAGTCGCTCGGGGTGCCTCGAGAACGGCTCGGGGTCGCCTTCGTCGGCGCGGAGGATGCGATCTTCAGACCCGGCTGGCAGCCGCCGGCGGCCTTCCATGCGCTGCACGTCGGCAAGCTGATTCCCCTCCACGGGCTCGACACGATCCTCGAGGCTGCGAAGCTCGCGCCGGAGATCCCGTTCAGGATCGTCGGCGACGGCCAGCTCGAAGGGCTGCTCGATTCGACCGCGGCGAACGTCGACCATAGTCGCTGGCTCGACTACACGCTCCTTCCTGCCGCCTACCAGGCTGCCGGCTGCGCGCTCGGGATCTTCGGCACGGGAGCGAAGGCCGGCCGGGTGATCCCGAACAAGGTCTTCCAGGCGCTGGCCTGCGGCGCGGCGGTCGTCACCGGGGACACGCCGGCGGCTCGAGAGTTGCTCACCGACGGGCGAGATGCGCTGCTCGTGCCCCCCGGAGATCCGGAGGCGCTCGCGGCGGCGATCCGCAGGCTCGCGGCAAGCCCGAACCTCGCGACAGAGGTCGGAGAAGCGGGGCGACGCACCTACGAACGACGGGCGAGCGAGGTCGTACTCGGCGAGCAGTGGCGAGAGCTGCTCGAACGAGTGATCGCGGCTCGATGAGTCGACCGCGGGGACTGATCGCGGCGGCGATTCTCGCTTTCGCGAGTGGCTTCGGTGCGCTCGCGGTGCTGCAGCACCGCGCGTTCTGGACCGGCCGCTTCGACGTCGGGAATCTCGTGCAGGCCGTCTGGTCGACGGCAAGGGGCGATCCGCTGTCGGTCACCGGGCTGCGCGGCGACCAGTTCCTCCGACTCGGAGCCCACGTCGACCCGGTCGTCGCCTTGCTCGCGCCCCTCTGGTGGGTCTGGCCCGACGCCTCGCTGCTGCTCGTGCTCCAGGCCTGCGCGGTCGCTCTCGGCGCCGTTCCCGTCTATCTACTGGCCGAGCGGGCACTGGGCTCGGCCTACGCAGGCACGGGCTTCGCGCTGGCATACCTGCTCTATCCCCCGACCCAGTGGCTCGTGCTCGACGACTTTCATCCCGTTGCGTTCGCGACACCCCTGCTACTGCTCGCGTTCGTGCTGCTCGACCGTGATCGTCTGCTCGCGTTCGCTCTGATCGCAGGGCTCGCGTGCCTGACGAAGGAGCAGGTGGGTCTGACGGTGGCGGCGATGGGCCTCGTGTACGCGGTACGGCGCGGGCGCCGGCTCGCAGGTCTAGCGATCGCGTTTGGGGGGACACTCGTGTCGCTCGTCGCGATCACGGTCGTCGTCCCCCACTTCGCGCTCGGCGACGGCAGCCCCTTCTCGGGACGCTACCGAGGAGTGGGTGGCTCACTCGGCGGGATCGCCGAGACGATGGCTGCCGAGCCGGGAACGATCGTCGCGGCGGCGACACAGAGTCGCGACCTCACCTATGTGGCAGAGCTCGTGCTCCCGCTCCTCGGCGTGCCACTTCTCTCACCGCTCACCGCTCTCGTCGCCTTGCCGGAGATCGCGCTCAACGTGCTCTCCGATGCCCCGACGCAGACCTCGGTCCACTTTCACTACACGGCGACCGTGATCCCCGCACTCTTCGCGGCGGCGATCCTCGGGGCCGCGCGCCTGCGGCGCGGCCTCGGCTCGCGGCTCGTTCCCAGGCTCCTCGTCGTCTCGGCAACGCTTGCGGGCGTCGCCCTCGGCCCCCTGCCGCTCTGGCGGCACGTACCGTTCGGCTCGGAGCTCGGGACGAGGGAGCACGTCGTCACCCGCCATGCCCGGGCTGCGAGGCGTGCGATCGCGCTCGTGCCGCCGGGAGCGCCCGTCAGCGCGACCAACACCATCGGCGCGCATCTTTCGGAACGCCACCGGATCTTCAGCTTTCCGATCCTTCGCGAGGCGACGTGGATCGTGGTCGACACCGAGCGACCCAGCTACCTGGACGCGGCCGCCGCGCCGGTGCGCTTCCGGCGTGCGCTCGAGCGGCTCGAGCGCGACCCACGCGTCGAGCTGGTCGCGGACCTCGACGGCGTGCTCGTCCTCCGCCGTCGCTGAATCGGCACGAAGCTGGTGCTGATTCGGCACACTCTGTTGCCTGTGATGACGATAGAATCTGCAGCGGGTGGTGGGTTGGGGTGCCCCTCGGAATCGTCGCTCGGAGCGAGAATCGCGTGGGCCGGAGCAACCACTCGGCTGCACCGATGCTCACAGGGGAATCGTCTGCGGCAGCAGGTATGCGCTCAGGGCGAGCACGCCGAGGAGCGCGACGTCGTCGTCGTCGGCGGCAGCGAGGGGGACGGCCCAGCCGAGATACCAGACCGCGAGGTAGGGGGTCGTGCAGAGAACGAGACACGCAGCGCGACCGAGCCGCGGACGGGACGCACGCGATTCCCTCACGAGCCAGGTCGCGCCGGCGACGAAGCCCGCGAGTGCGAGCGCAAGGGCGAGACCACGCGGTACGCCGACCTCCTCGAGACGCGACGACAGCGCATAGCTCGTTTCGTGCGCCGCATTCTCCGCCAACGGCACGAGCGCGCGAGTCCACGCAAGCCCGTAGCGCCACGTCGCGAGGCCGAGAATCACGAGTCCGGCGACCACGAGACCGGCGAGTCGCGGGCGCCGCGTCCGGGCAGGAGCGAGCCAGTGGAGGACGAGAAAGACGGCCGGAATCCACTTGACGAGGATCGCGAGCGTCCAGAACCCGCCCGACCAACGGTCGCGGCCGGTCGCGGCGAGCAGGAGCGCGGCGGCGAGCAGCGCTCCGACCCACGCGTCGTTGTGCCCGCCGCCACCCATGTGCACCGCGAGCACCGGGTTCCAGCCGACCGCCGCGAGCGCGAGCGCCCGTCGGCGCGCGAGGCGTGCGGCGAGGACCGCCGCGGCCACGATCGCGCCACTGGCGAGTGATTTGTGGAGCCACGCCGCGGCGCTCGCAGACGAGCCCGCCGCCCGGGCGATCGGCTCCGAGGCCAGCGTGAACGCCGGCCCGTAAACGGATGTGGTCTCGCGCCACTCGGCGCCGACGTAGCGAGAGGCGGAACCGAGCTCGGTCTCGGCCGGTGGATCGAGGTAGGGGTTGCCTCCCTCGACCGCGATGCGTCCGTACCCCCAGTACGTCCAGGCGTCGGTCGAGAGGAGGAGTGGAGCACCGAGCGGCACCACCTGTACGACGACCGCCACCGCGGCGACGGCGGCAAGCCGCGAGGCTCCGCTGCCGCGGAGGAGAACCAGTGCGATCGCATACGCGGCCGTGGCGAGCGTCAGGAGCAGCACGAAGCCCCATGCGGTCCCGACCGTCAGGTGCCGGCCGTCGCCCGGCGCGACGGCGGAGCCGCGCGGCCAGGCGCTCAGGCAGGCCGCGCCGACGGAGGCGACGAGCGCAAGCGCCGCGCCGGCGAGCGCCGGGCCACGCGCAGGGCTCACCGATTTGGCGGCTGCGAGTCGCCGGCGGGCGGCGCGTCCTCGGTCGCCTCCTTCGGCTCCGGCTCGGCGGGCGCGGGAGCAGACGGCGCGACGTAGTACGGGTCGTAGCTCAGGGTCGCA
>JBPCLB010000221.1:0-4024 GCA_051003695.1 Gaiella sp.
GTCAGGGCGGACGAACCCGCGCGATAGGCTCCTCTCCTTCCCCGGTCGTCCGGCGCCACCCGTTGCGCTCCCCCCTTCCCCCCCACGGTCGTGCCCGCGCTGCGCTGCGAACCTCGCGGGGGACGGCCGAATGCTCGTGAGGGTCGAGACAGCGCAGTGCGCGCGTTGCGGTGGCTCGGCGACGCGGCGCGCACTCGACGGGCTTGCCGCAGCCTGTCGGTCGACGGGGCTCGGTCGGATCGTCGTCGTGGGCGGCTCCCCCGATGTCCGCCGCGAGCTCGCCGCGGTCGCCGACTCCGTCGAGATCCGACTCGTCGACGGGACGGAGCGTCGGACGAGGTCACAGGCGCTCCGCGACATCGACTGGGCCGACGTGGTCGTGATTGCGGGCGCGAGCGAGCTCGCGCACAAGGTCTCGCTGCTCTACACGCGTGAACCGGGGGCTCGGGGCAAGCTCGTCACGTCAAGCCGGCGCGGGGTGGAGGCGATCGCGGCGGCGATCGGGGAGCATCTGCGACGACGCTGAGGTGATCCCCGGCGCGAAGAAGCTGTTTCGGTGGTGACAAGCGTGCCCCGGTCGGCGTATAACGAGTGGAGAACCCCGCAATGAAGCTGCCGACCACCTTGCTGATTGCGCTCGCGCTCGCCGCGCTCTCGGCCGGCGCGTCGGGAGCGGGCGACAAGCGCGCCGGCGGCGCCTCGGGGGCACGTCTGCAGACGTTCGCATCGTGCGGCGAGTTGCTCCGGTACGTGAAGAGGCACGCCGCACCGCTCGTTGGCGCCTGGGGACTGCGCGGCGGTCTCGTCAAGGGCGGCGTCGTCGGCCTTCCGAGCGCGGCGCGGTCTGTCGACGCAGGAGCGGCAGACGACGTCTCGACGACGAACGTCCAGGAAGAGGGAGTCGGCGAGCCCGACAGCGTCGTCGCGAATACCTCGCATCTGTTCGCGGTGAGTGGCGACGCGCTGCACGCGATCGACACCCGCGCACGACGTCCACGGATCGTCGGCACGCTCCGGCTCGAGCAAGGCTGGAGTCACGAGCTTCTCCTGAGTGGCAACAGGCTGCTCGTCCTCTCGCGCGGCGGTGTCCACGTGCTGCCGCTGCCTGGCGCCGCGCGGATGCTCTATCCGACGCTCCCCTCGCGGACCTTGCTCACCCAGGTCGACGCAAGCGACCCATCCAGGCTCCGCGTCGTGCGCACGCTGAGCCTCGAAGCCGACTACGTCAGCGCGCGGCTTGTCCGCGGAACCGTGCGGGTCGTCACCACAGCGGCGCTGCCGCACAGGCTCGAGTTCGAGCCACCGCCGTCCGGTTCGGCCAACGAGACGGCCGCCGCAGCGGCCCGAAACCGCGCGATCGTCGCCGCGTCGCGTGTCGCGAGCTGGCTGCCGACCTACAGCATCCGAAACGGGCGTCGGGGCTCCGCGAGCGAGCGTTCACTCGTTCAGTGCCGGCAGGTCGCACGTCCGAGCGCCTTCTCCGGGCTCGGTCTCACGACCGTCACCACGATCGACCTCGACCGTGGCCTCGAGCCGATCGACTCGGACGCGATCCTCTCCGACGGGCGCGTCGTCTACGCGTCTCCCACGAGCCTCTACGTCGCAACCGAACGCTGGTCGGATCGCCCCCTCCCCGGCGGGCTCGCCCCGGACGGCGTGCACACGGCCGTGCACGAGTTCGACAGCTCGAGCAGCTCGCGCACCTCCTATCGCGCGAGCGGCGAGGTGCCCGGGTTCCTCCTCGACCAATGGTCTCTCTCTGAGCACGAAGGGGTGCTTCGCGTTGCGAGCACCGAGCAACCGACGTGGGTCGACCCGGCGGCCGGCCGGGAGAGCGAGAGCTCGGTGACCACGTTCAGGAGAGAGAACGGCAAGCTCGTCCCGCTCGGGCGCGTCGGCGGCCTGGGCCGTGGTGAGCGGATCTTCGGTGTCAGGTTCGCCGGGGACGTCGCCTACGTCGTCACGTTCAGGCAGGTCGATCCCCTCTACACGCTCGATCTCTCCGCGCCTCGCGCCCCGGCCGTGCTCGGCGAGCTGAAGCTCCTGGGCTATTCCGCGTACCTCCATCCGCTCGCCGGCGGCCTGCTGCTCGGGCTCGGGCAGGACGCTACGGGCGAGGGCCGCGCGCTCGGCACCCAGCTCTCGCTCTTCGACGTCTCGAATCTCCGCCGGCCGGCGCGCCTGCAGCGCTGGACGCTCGGGTCGGGCTCGTCGGAGGCCGAAACCGACCACCACGCGTTTCTCTACTGGCCGAGAACCAAGCTCGTCGTCGTCCCGGTGATCGGCTACGAGGGGACTCCGTTTGCAGGCGCGGTCGGGCTCCGAGTCGGGCGCAGCGGTATCGAGGAGGTCGGGCGCATCACGCATCCGGGAGTCGAGCGCGGTGTTGCGCCGATTCGCCGCTCGCTCGTCGTCGGAGATCGTCTGTTCACGGTGTCGGAGGCCGGCGTCAAGGCGAGCGGTCTTGCAAGCCTGGCCGATGTCGCCTGGCTGCCGTTCCCCGTCTCTGCGTAGAGCCGCGGTCTCGGATCGGCTGAACGTCTAGCTGCGCCGGCCGCGCTCGCCGAGCGAGCGCTCGAGCGAGCGGAGCACTTCGTCCTGGATCCGGTCGGCCATCCTCTTCCCGAGGTCCTTGCCGGGTTCTTCCGGCTCGCGGACGCCCGCCGGGGCGAGCTCGCTTCGCTCGACCCCGTCGATCGCAAGCTCGTAGACCCGCTCGGGCTCGTCGATGTCCTTCAGCTGCCGCTCGCCGAGCGGGTGCACCGAGACGCCCTCGGGCAGCGCGGCGCCGAGCAACGCCCGCGTTGTCTCCGAGAGTACGACGTGTCCGCCACCGCCGACACCGCAGAGCCGCGCGGCGCGGACGACGTCCAGGCCGTAATACCCCTCCTCGCCGATCGTAGGCTCACCCGTGTGCAGGCCCATTCGCACTCGCACGACGGCCCCGTCCGGCCAGGTGCGCTCAGCGTGTGCGCGCTGTGCGGCGACGGCTGCCGCAACCGCGTCTCGGGCGCGCGTGAAGGCGAAGAAGAACGCGTCGCCCTGCGTGTCGATCTCGATCCCACCGGCGTCGCAAAGCGTCTCGCGCATCAGTCTCCGATGCTCGGCGAGGAGCTCGCCGTACCGGTTCCCGAGCCGCTTGACGAGCGCGGTGGAGCCCTCGACGTCGCTGAAGACGAACGTGACCGTCCCGGCAGGTAGCGACGCCATCGAGCGCAAGCTAGCGTGTTCGCACGCTCACCTCGTGGAGTGCTGGCCGAGCCGTCCGAGCGAACCATCCTAGGATGCGGGCAGTGGACCCGTCGCTGCCAAGGCCGCTGCGCGGACGAACGTACGCGCACCAGCGGCGGATCCGCCTCGCCGACCTCGACGCGCAAGGACGCGTGCGGCTCGACGCTCTCGCGCGGCTGCTGCAAGACGTCGCGATCGAGGACGTGCAGGAGACCGGCTGGGGGACGCCACACCACCTCTGGTTCGTCCGGCGCATCCTGATCCACGTCGAGCAGCCGCTGCTGGAGGATCGCGCGCTGGAGCTCGTCACGTGGTGCAGCGGACTCTCGACGATCGCCGCCGGTCGGCGGTGGTCGGTGAGCGGTGACCGCGGCGGACGGGTGGAGGTCGACAGCGTGTGGGTCCATCTCGGCCCCGACCAGCGCCCGGCACGGATCACCGGTTTCGGTGTCTACGCCGAGGCAGCGGGAGAGCGGGCCGTCTCGACGAAGCTCGTGCTGCCAGACCCTCCAGGTGGCTCGCATCGCCGCCCGTGGGCTCTACGCACCACCGACGTCGATCCGCACGGGCATGTCAACAACGCCGTCCACTGGCAGGCAGTCGAGGACGCTCTCGCCGTCGCTCGGATCGATCCGCGAGGCGCGTTGCGCGCGTGGCTCGACTATCGAGAGCCCCTGGACCTGGGGGACGAACCCGAGCTTGTGACCCACACCGGCGAGTCGGCACTGACGGTCGCGCTGCTCACCGACGAGCGTGTGAAGGCGGTCGCCCGCATCGAGTCGCAGGCTTGAAC
>JBPCLB010000222.1:0-11182 GCA_051003695.1 Gaiella sp.
GAAGGTGCCCGCGATCCGCTCGTCCGCGCAACGAACGATCCACTCCGCGAGATCGCGCACGTCGACGAGCTGGAGTGCTCGCCCGAGCGGGGCGGGCACGAGCACGTCGCCGCCGCGGGCGATCCGACGCGGCCAGTACGTGAACCGGCCGGTCGGGTCGTGTGGCCCGACGAGCAGTCTCACGTCAGCTCTGCAAGCCCCTCGAGTAGCCGATCGACCTCGTCGGTCGTGTTGTAGTGGACGATCCCCGCGCGCACGGCGCCCAGCTCGGCGTCGAGCCCGAGCCGCCTGATCGTCTCGAGCGCGTAGTAGTTCCCCCACCACACGGCAAGCTCGCGCGCGGCGAGGTGCTCGGCGACCTCGCGCGGGTTACACCCCGGAACGTCGAAGCAGAACGTCGGCACCCGTCCTTCCATCGTCTGTGGTCCGAACAGCGTCACGTTCGGCGGAAGCCCGTCGAGGAAGCGCTGACCGAGCATGTGCTCATACGCGAGGATCGCGTCCCAACCCAGCTCCTGGACGTAGTCGATCGCGGCGACAAGGCCCGCGAGGAGCTCGTGCTGGCAGGTGCCGAGCTCGAAACGACGCCCCACCGGCTCGTCGGCGGCCGGTCTCACCTTGTAGGGTCGCCAGCCCCTCAGCAGCTCCTCACGTCCGTACGCCATGCCCATGTGCGGCCCGAAGAACTTGTACGGCGAGCAGAGCAAGACGTCGCAGCCCCAAGCGGCGACGTCGATCGGGCCGTGCGGCCCGTAGTGGACGGCGTCGATCCAGGCGAGCGCGCCCGCCTCGTGGGCGAGCTCCACGACGCGGACGACGTCGGGCGCAGTGCCGACCGAGTTCGCTGCCGCGGGGAACGCGACGACCCGCGTGCGGCTCGACAGCTTGGCCTCGAGGTCGTCGAGGTCGAGCGACAGGTCGTCGAGAACGTCGACGAAGCTCACGACGATGCCGAGGTCGTCGGCGAGGGCGAGCCACGGCGCCACGTTCGCGTCGTGGTCGAGGACGGTGACGAGCACCTCGTCGCCCGCCTCGAGCTCACGTGCGAGCGCGCGGGTGAGGAGGAAGTTGAGCGACGTCATGCTCTGCCCGAACGCCACCTCCTCCGGGCCGCAGCCGAGGAACGCTGCGGCCCGCTCGTGCGCGCGGTCGACGAGCCGGGTCGTCCGCAGCGACGTCTCGTATGGCGCTCCGACGTTGGCGTTGTCGTTCCGCAGGTAGTCGCCGATCGCCTCGATCACGCTGTCGGGGCACTGCGTCCCGCCGGGGCCGTCGAAGAAAGCGAGCCGACGCTGGAGCGCGGTGAAGCGCGCGCGGACGGCCTCGACGTCGAGCACCGTGGCGCTCATCGGACACTCGTCCCGGCTGATGCAAACGGCGATTGGTGGACTACCTGCGTCAAACGACGATCCGGTCGTTGGACTCCTCCTCGGCACCGGCGAGAATCGGGGCCTCCGCGATCGCTCGTCGCGTTCCGGTCGCCGTCGAGCGTCACGGCATACTCGAAGACCTTCGGCCGAGCCGTCACGTGGGCCAACATAGAGGATCGCTGTCGTCCGGAGCGTGTCGTACCGTTGTCATCCATGCAGCGGTTGCGACCGTTGAGCGAGGAGGAGTGCTACCTCCGGTGCTACGGCTGGATGGGCGACGAGGACGTCGTCCGGGTGATCCGACCCGGTGATGACTCACCCGAGGCGATCGCTGTGATCACCGAGCGCATCCGCCTAGCGTTCGAGGCCCGGCTCGACGGCTCTCACGCCGAAGCCGCCTGACGCTCGAGGCACGGTCCCAGTCAGGCGCGAACGCCTGATCCCGGTATCGACGTTCCGCCGTAGCGTGTACACCTCTTCGCCGTGAGCGACACCATCGACCGAAGTGCCGTTCCCGACGTCCTCGCACCCGATCTCACCGTCGTCTTCTGTGGAATCAACCCGGGTCTGCACTCGGATGCGAAGGCGGCGCATTTCGCCAATCCCCGAAACGACTTCTGGCGCCTGTTGCACGCCGCCGGCTTCACGCCGCGACTCGTCGACCCGTCAGAGCAACTCGAGGTGCTCCGCTACGGCGTCGGGATCACCAATGCTGCGCATCGCACGACACGCGGCTCCTCCGACCTGCGCAGGAGCGACTTCGCGGGGAGCGCCGAGCGTCTCGAGCGGCTCGCGCTCGAGTTGCGCCCGCGCGTGGTCGGGTTCGTCGGCAAGGAGGCCTACCGCGGCCCCTTCGGCGGCCGGCCGGGGCACGGGCTGCAGGAGCAGCGTCTCGGTGAGACATTGCTCTTCGTGCTCCCCTCCACCTCGCCCGCAAACGCTGCGGTGTCGTGGGAGGAACGGTTGCGCTGGTTCGTTGAGCTGCGACGCACCCTCTAGGCTGAGGATCAGACGCTCGTGCGCTGAGTGAGAGACGAGCGTGCCTGGCTCAAGCCAGGCACCAAGAGCAACGAACGGCTGGAAGCGGCAGCTCGCTACCCCCTCCAGCGGTTCGTGATCGGCGTGCGCCAGTCGCGACCGAAGGCGCGCGGGCGGAGCTTCACGCCCGGCGCCGCTTGCCGGCGCTTGTACTCCGCCCGGTCGACGAGTGCGACCGTCTGCTCGACGACAGCGGCGCCGAACTGCTGCGTCAGCTCGTCCGGCGAGCGGTCGAGCTCGACGTAGGCCTCGAGCACACGGTCGAGCACCTCGTACGGAGGGAGCGACTGGTCGTCGCGCTGGTCGGCCCGAAGCTCGGCGGTCGGCGGTCGCGCGATCGTCGTCTCCGGGATCAGCTCGCGGCCCGCCCGCTCGTTGAGGTGGCGCGAGAGACGGAACACGTCGGTCTTGAACACGTCCTTGAGCAGCGCGAAGCCGCCGACCATGTCGCCGTAGAGCGTCGCGTAGCCGACCGCCATCTCGGACTTGTTCCCGGTCGCGACGACGAGCCAGCCGTTTGCGTTCGAGAGCGACATCAGGAGCGTCCCGCGAATCCGTGCCTGGAGGTTCTCCGCAGCGAGCCCCTCGAGACTCCCTAGCGCTTCGTGGAACGACCCGACGACCTCCTCGATCGCAATCTCCCGGAACTCGGCCCCGAGATTCGCGCTCACCTCGCGCGCGTCGTCGCGGGTGTCGGTCGACGAGAAGCGCGACGGCATCGAGACGGTGTGAACGCGTTCCGGGCCGAGCGCCTCGGTGCAGAGTGCCGCGGTGAGGGCGGAGTCGATCCCACCGGAGATCCCGAGCACGACGTCGCCGAACCCGTTCTTGGTCACGTAGTCACGGAGCCCGAGCCCGAGTGCGAGCCGCATCTGCTCGAGCTCGGGCGCGAACGGCGTGATCGGCGCGGGCCGACGATCGCCCGGAGCTGCAGCCGGCACGCTGAGGTCGACCACGCGTGCCGTCGGGGCGACGGGTCGCGAACGCTCGAGCTCGCGACGCCGCACGTCGCGCAGCCGCCGACCGATCGTTTCGCTCGGGTCGACGTCGACCACGAGCAGCGCTTCCTCGAAGCCGGGCGCGCGGCCGACGACCTCGCCCTCGTCGTCGAGTACGACCGAATGCCCGTCGAAAACGAGCTCGTCCTGGCCGCCGACGAGGTTGCAGAATGCGAGGTAGGCCGCGTTGTCGCGTGCACGAGTGACGAGCATCTCCTCCCGATCCTCGGCCTTGCCCACGTGGAACGGCGAGGCGCTGAGGTTGACGAGCAGATTCGCACCGGCGAGGGCGAGATCGGTCGCCGGTGGGCCTGGCTGCCACACGTCCTCGCAGATCGTCGGCCCGACGAGCGTCTCGCCCATCCGCAGCAGGACGAGCTCGCGCCCCGAGGCGAAGTAGCGATGCTCGTCGAAGACCCCGTAGTTCGGAAGGAAGTGCTTGCGATAGACGGCAACGACTTCGCCCTCGCTGCAGATTGCAGCGGCGTTCGAGAGATCGCGGCCGAGCTCGGGAAAGCCGACGAGCGCGGCGATCCCCGTGCACGCTTTCGCCACCTCGCGGACGGCCTCACCCGCCGCCCGGACGAAGCCCGGCCGCAGGAGCAGATCCTCGGGTGGGTAGCCGGTCACGGCGAGCTCGGGGAGGACGACGAGCCCCGCTCCCGCCGAGCGTGCCTCTCCGATCGCAGCAACGATTCGCTCGACGTTGCGATCGAGGTCGCCGACGACGACGTTTAGCTGGGCCAGAGCTAGCCGCACGGACACATCCTTGCGTTCGAATCGGATCGGAACGTCCAGAGGTTTTCGCCTCTCGGTCGCAAACAGCAGGATAGCGGTGTGCCGACGATCACGATCGACCGCCGTTACCGCGGTCCGCGCGAATCCGGCAACGGCGGTTATGCGGCCGGTTTGCTCGCGCAGGAGTTTCGCGGCGGCGTCGAGGTGACGCTCCGCAAGCCCCCACCGCTCGACAGAAGGCTCGCGGTCGTCCGCGACGCCGAGCGGGCATTCCTCCTCGACGGCGAGGAGCTCGTCGCCGAGGCGCGACAGATGGAGCCCGCGCTCGAGCCGCCCGAGCCACCGACCGAGGCGGAGGTCTTCGCGGCGGCAGCCGCGGCGACGCGCTGGGAAGCGCCGGACTTCGCCGACTGCTTCGTCTGCGGCACGCGCGGCGACGGCAGTGGGCTCGAGATCCACCCCGGCCCGGTGCCCGGGCGTGACGGGATCGTCGCTGCGACGTGGATCGCCGCTCGGCGCGGAAGGACGCAAGCTCCACGCGGGCACTGCCCTCTACGCAGACGACGCCACCGCGCTCGCCGTGGCCCGGCAGGTGTGGATCCTTCCGCGCGTGGATTGACAACCCTTGTGTTGAATCAACACGAGCGTTCGTCGAGCCCTCAGTTCGTGCGCGGTGTGAGCGCGACGAGCAGACCACCGTCGTCGTCGTAGGCCGGGAAGAGGTCGACGGTGACGGGCTTCTCGATGCCACCCCGTGTCCTGATCGCCGCGTGCTTCCCGAGTTGCCGGACACCCCACTCCTGCACGAGCGCGATCGGCGCCGCGTCCGAGAGCGAGAGCGCGTCGGTGACCTCCCGCCCGATGAGGTCGCCCTCGCGGTAGCCGGTCAGCTCGAACACGCCGCGCCCGGCCGCGATCACCCGCGTCTCGCGATCGCAGACGACGAATCCGGTTCCCGGCGCCGGGTAGTAGTCCTCGAGCAGCTCGAACAGGAACCCGAACGCGCAGCTGCGGCATTGCACCGCCTGGGTGGAGAACCCGTCGTACCCGTCGAGGTCGACCGAGCGCTCCTTGCAGTTCGGGCAGATGTAGACGGGCACGTCCCGATCGTACGCGCGGCCCCGTTCGCGCCGCGTTAACCTGAGCCGAGAAGATGCCTGCCCGTCCCGCTCCGCCCGTCCTGTGGCGTCCGTCGCCGGAGCGGATCGAGCGGGCGACGATCACGCGCTTCGGTCGTTTCGTCGAGGAGACCTACGGCGTCCCGATCGGAAGCTACGACGATCTGTGGCGCTGGTCGGTCGAGGAGCTCGAGCAGTTCTGGGAGGCAATTTGGCGTTTCTTCGGCGTTCGCGCCGCCAGCCCGTACGAACGCGTGCTCCGGTCGCGCACGATGCCCGGTGCCGAGTGGTTCCCGGGCGCCCGGCTGAACTACGCCGAGCACAGCCTCTCACACGGTGAGCCCGACGCCATCGCGATCCAGTACTCCTCCGAGCTCGGGCCGCTGCAGACGATCACGCGGGCCGAGCTCCGAGCGCGCGTCGCCCGCGTCGCCACGGGCCTGCGGCGTCTCGGGATCGGCCAGGGCGATCGCGTCGTCGCGTACCTCCCCAACGCACCCGAGGCGGCGATCGGCTTCCTCGCGTGCGCATCGCTCGGTGCGATCTGGTCGAGCTGCTCGCCGGATTTCGGTGTTCGCAGCGTCGTCGACCGATTCGCCCAGATCGAGCCAAAGGTGTTGCTCGCGGTCGACGGGTACCGCTACGGCGGCAAGGACTTCGATCGCCGGGACGTCCTCCGCGCGTTGCAGGCGGAGCTGCCGACTCTCGAGCACACCGTCGTCGTCGGCTACCTCGAGCCACACCCGTCGCTCGACGGATTGCGCGACGCGATGCGTTGGGAGCAGCTCGAGTCGGAGGACGGCGTGCTCGCGTTCGCCCAGGTGCCGTTCGCTCATCCACTCTGGGTGCTCTACAGCTCCGGCACGACGGGGTTGCCGAAGGCGATCGTTCACGGTCACGGCGGAGTCCTCCTCGAGATGCTGAAGAAGCTGAACCTGCACGTCGACCTCCAGTCGGATGACCGGCTCTTCTGGTTCACGACGACCGGCTGGATGATGTGGAACTTCCTCGTCGGCGGGCTTGCTACTGACGCGTCGATCGTGCTCTATGACGGGAATCCCGGGACACCTGATCTCGGGGTGCTCTGGAGCCTCGCCGAGCAGGCAGGTGTGACGGTCTTCGGAGGTGGCGCTGCGTACTTCGGCGCGTGCGCGAAGGATGGTCTCGAGCCCAGGGCAGGGCGGGATCTCTCGAGGCTCAGGGCAGTCGGGTCGACAGGGTCGCCGCTCACGCCGGAGGGGTACGACTGGATCTACGAGGCGCTGGGCGACGACATCTGGCTCTTCTCCACCTCGGGCGGGACCGACCTCGCCACAGCGTTCGTCGGCGGTGTGCCGACGTTGCCAGTGCATCGCGGCGAGCTCCAGGCACGCTCCCTCGGGGCCAGGGTGGAGGCATGGGGAAGCGACGGTCGCTCGCTGGTGAACGAGGTCGGGGAGCTCGTGCTGACCGAGCCGATGCCGTCGATGCCGCTGTGCTTCTGGAACGACCCGGATGGCAGCCGCTACCGCGCCAGCTACTTCGACACCTTCCCGGGCGTGTGGCGGCACGGCGACTGGATCGAGCTGACCGATCGCGGCACGGCGATCATCACGGGTCGCTCCGACTCGACGATCAACCGCGGCGGGATCCGCATGGGGACGAGCGAGCTCTACCGTGCCGTGCTCGCCCTGGACGAGGTCGTCGACGCGCTCGTCGTCGATCTGCCGGTCGAGGGCACCGACGGCTACATGCCCCTGTTCGTCGTGCTCCGACCGGGACTCGACCTGAGCGACGAGCTCACCGGCCGGATCCGTGCGCGCATCCGCGCGGACTGCTCGCCGCGCCACGTTCCCGACGCGGTGCTCGAGATCGACGAAGTCCCGCGGACGCTCTCGGGCAAGGCTCTCGAGCTGCCGGTCAAGCGCATCTTGATGGGGGCACCGGCGGAATCGACCGTCAGCCGCGATGCGCTGGCGAACCCAGAGGCGCTCACGGTCTTCGAACGTCTGGCGACGACGATCGGGCTGTCCACGCCCGACGAGCACGCGTAGGGGGACGACCCGTCCGAGCCGGTGACCATTGGGTCCCGCGAGGGACGGACACGAACCGACGCGTTGTCGGCTCCGTCGATGTTAGTGGTTGCTAACCTATGTCGTGCGACGGGCCGGTCAGGTCCGACCCTACGAGACGGTCTCGGCATGATCCGGGATCGCCGGCCCGACAAAGCGAGGTAACGGTGTCACCAGAGCTCTTCAGAGGTGAACGGCGCAGGTGGTGGACGCTCGCCGCCGTGTCGTTCGGTCTCTTCATGATCATGCTCGACAACACCGTCGTGAATGTCGCGCTGCCGTCGATCCAACGCGAGCTCGGTGTCGGCATCTCGGAGCTCGAGTGGATCGTCACGGGGTACGCCTTGACCTTTGCCTCGCTGATGCTGATCGGCGGGAAGCTCGCCGATATGCTCGGACGGCGGCGGATCTTCGTGATCGGCATCGCGCTCTTCACCCTGGCGTCCCTCTGGTGCGGGCTCGCCGACAGCGGCTCGATGTTGATCGCGGCCCGGATCGCTCAGGGCTTCGGAGCCGCGCTGATGAGCCCCGCCTCGCTCTCGATCATCGCCGCCACGTTCCCGCCGCGGCAGCGCGGCACGGCGATCGGCGTCTGGGCGGGCGTGTCCGCCCTCGCGCTTGCAATCGGTCCACTCGCGGGCGGCTTGCTGACCGACCATCTGAGCTGGCACTGGATCTTCTTTGTCAACATCCCCGTCGGTGCCGTCGGGATCGGCGCAAGCTTCCTGCTGATCGACGAATCGCGTGACGATTCGCTCGAGCAGCGACTCGACCTACCAGGTCTCGCGACCTCGGCCCTCGGCCTCTTCGCGCTGACCTACGGCCTGATCGAAGCGAACGCAAACGGGTGGTCGTCGCCCCGGATCGTTGCCGCGTTTGCGATCGCGGGGATGTCGCTCGGCGGGTTCGTCCTACTCGAACGTCATCAGCGAGTTCCCATGCTCGACCTCGCGCTCTTCCGTTCCGCGACCTACGTGGGCGCCAATCTCGTCGTGCTCCTCGCCGCACTCGCGATGTTCGGCGTGTTCTTCTTCATCACGCTCTACATGCAGAACGTGCTCGGATACTCGGCGGTCGAGGCCGGCGCCGCGTTCCTGCCGATGACCGTGCTGATCATCCTCGTCGCACCGCTGGCGGGCCGGCTAACCGATCGCACGGGCTCACGGGCCCTGATGACGGGCGGGATGATGCTCGTCGGGCTCCAACTCCTCCTCTTCGCCCGCGTCGACGCGGCCTCGACCTTCTGGACGCTGCTTCCCTGCTTGCTGATCGGAGGCCTCGGCATGGCGCTGACGATGACCCCCGCGACGGCCGCCGCGATGAGAGCCGTCCCCGCGAGCAAGGCAGGGGTCGGATCTGCCGTGCTCAACGCGTTCAGACAGGTCGGCGGGTCGATCGGGATCGCGTTGATCGGCGCGATCATGGCTGCGCAGGCCGACGGGCGCCGGTCGGTCGCTGCGTTTCTCGACGGACTCCACGTGGCGCTGCTCGTCGCGGCCGGAATCGCCTTTCTCGGCGCGGTCGTCGCATTTCTGCTCGTCCGCCCGGACGGGCATCGCGGCGAGGAGCCCTCGCCGGTGGCAGAAGCGGCGTGAAAGCCGAGCTCAGCCTCACCGAGCACGGCGCTGCAGCGGGTAGCGCGCGTCGGCTTCCTGCGCCGGAGCGCCGCGCCGCACTCGTTCGGGCGGCCCTCGCGGTGTTCGCCTCGACGAGCTACGCGCGCGCGACGACCGTAGAGATCGCGCGGGCCGCAGGCGTCTCGGAGCCGATCCTCTACCGGCACTTTCCCTCGAAGCGCGAGCTCTGGTTCGCTTGTCTCGACGCCGCCTGGGCAGATGTCAGGATCGTGATCGAGGAAAAGGTCCGGCTGCTCGTCGACGGCGCGGTGGTCCCCGAGGTGGAGCTGCGCTCGCCGTGGCAGAGCCCGCTGATGCCGAACCTCTGGCTGCAGGGCATCGCCGAGGCGGGCGACCCCGCGATCCACGACCGGGTTCGCAACCACATGGGTGAGGTGCACGACTTCGTCACAGAGCTCTTCCGCTCGCTGCAGCACGGAGGGGCGATGCCGACAGACCGTGACCCCTCCGCCGAGGCGTGGATCTTCGTGTCGGGAGGGCTCCTGCGTTCGGTCGCCGACCGGCTCGGCGGGGTCCTTTCGACCGCTGACCTCGCGGCGATCGGACGCGAGCGCCGACGCTGGCTGTGCGGCAGCTGAGGTCTACATCGGTAGCCGGAGCAGCCAGAAAACCGCCATCCCCACGATCAGTGCGAGCGCGAGCTCCCGTGTGCGCCAGGCGACGATCGCCGCTGCAGCAGCAGCGACGATGCGGATCTCACCCTCGCCGCGGTTTCCGGCCAGTGACGGGGCGACGAGCGCGGCGAAGACGGCAATGGGCACGAAGTGGAGGAACCGCAGCCAGAACGGCGGTAGCTCGCTGACGAGCACGAAGCCCGCGAGCCGGGAGCCGAGCGTGACCGCAATCATGCCCGCGCACGTAAGCCAGAAACTCAGCTGCGCTCTCCGAACGAGCCCTCGTGAGCGAGTGCGGCGGTATCGGGTGGGGGCGCATTGCGGGTCAGCCACGCCCCGAGCAACGAGCCGGCGACACCCGTCGCCAGAATCGCGACACCGGCGGGAAGCTCCCGCGCGAGCAACCAGGCGAGCGAACCCGAGCCGGCCGCGACCACGAGCTCGATCCGGGTGCGGACGAGCGGCACGAGGAGCGCGAGGAAGGCGAGCGGAAAGATCACGTCGACGCCGAGCTCCTCCGGGTCGGGGATCGCGCCCCCGAGCAACGAGCCGGCGAGCGTCGCGAGGTTCCACGTCGCGAACAGGCTGAGCTCCGTTCCGAGCAAGAAGTGGAACGAGCGCGCCCCGGACGCCACGGCTACCCCATAGGCCTCGTCGGTCAGGAAAGCGGCGGCGACGGGTCGCTGGCCCCGCGTCAGCGGCACGGCTCGCGAGAGCGAGACGCCGTACAGCACGTGGCGCACGTTGAGCAGCAACGTCGTCAGGACGATCTCGAGCCCGCCGGCGCCGCGACCGAACAAGCCGGCTGCGCTCACCTGAGCGCTGCCCGCGAACACGAGCAACGAAAGCGCCTGTGTCTCCACGAGCGAGAGCCCCGCGTCCCGCGCGATCACCGCGTAGGCCAGGCCGAAGGGCACGACGCCGAGCCAAAGGGGTGCCATTGCCCGGAAGCCACGCGTGAACTCCTGCGTCTCCGGCTCCGGGCGAGTCACCACGGCGATGCTACGCGGAGGCGTATCCTGTGGCGGATGCGCAGACCTGCGCTCGTGCTCGGAGTGCTCGCAGCGCTCGTGCTGCCCGGCTCGCACGCCCTCGCGGCTGGCTCCCCCGCCGCCAAGAAGCAGCTCGTCCGGACGTGGAGCGAGCGGCTCAACGCCGGGGACTACGCGGGAACGGCGCGCCTCTTCTCGCTCCCTGCCGCATTCGTGCAGGGTGGCACCGTTCTCGAGCTGCGGTCGTACCGAGACGTGGCCCGCTGGCACGGTGGCCTCCCGTGCGCGGGCCGGATCACGTCCATCACGGTCAAGGGTGATTTCGCCACGGTCGTGTTCGTGCTGGCGCACCGCAAGGGCAGCCGCTGCGACGCGCCCGGGCAGAAGGCGGCCGCGATCTTCCAGATCAAGGGCGGCAAGATCCGCGCGTGGGCCCAGATCCCGGTGCCCGAGCAAGCGAAACCGCCGGTGCCGGTCGCCTGACTCGACGGCACGCCGCCGGAGGTGGATCAGACCCGAGGGTCAGACACCACACGACAGCGTGTAGCGAACGAAGACCGGGATCGATCCCGGAGGGACAGACCCCGAGATCGGCATTTCTGCGGTTCCACGCCGTCGTGGCGGCC
>JBPCLB010000223.1:0-7233 GCA_051003695.1 Gaiella sp.
CCTGAGTAGTTCAAAGCTCGGAGCGGATGCCTGGTGCCTGGCTCGAGCCAGGCACCAGGCGAGGCACCGTGCCAGCCGCAAGAACCAGCTCCACCGGTGGAGCGCCCGGAACGACCGCCCGGGCTTCGCGGGCGTGCAACAGGGTCGTGCGCACGATCAACTTGGCGCGCGCGAAATTGTCGAGCTCGGTCGGCACCGGCCCGACCCGCAGTCCCAGCGCATACCCGGCGGCGTTCCGCCCCATCGCACGGTAGCTCTCGAGCGAGTAGAGCGGGCTCATCCCGAAGAGTTCGAGGTTGTCGAGCGGTTGCAGGGTCGCGCGGTGGATCACCGCCGTACCCTTCGACTGGAGCCCCAGCGCGATTCCCGACCCGGACAGCCTGGCGCCGTCGTGGGCGATGAACGCGACGTCGGCGACACGTCTGATCCTGGCGAGGCGGGGCGCGCCCCCGGCCTCGCGTACACCGCCGACGAGCGCCGCAAGCACGTCGGCATGAGCGAGGCCGTTGATCGTCTCGCGGATCTCGCCCGCAAACGCCGGCCCTACGGCGATCACGACCTCTGCTGCGTCCTCCCCACGCAGGGCTTCCCCCAGCTCCACGACGAGCGCCTCGCCGCCGGACGGAAGCCCGCCGAGCGACCGCGGGTCGATCGTGTGGGGGAGCGCCTGCAGCAGCGCCCACCGGTCGCCCTCGAGCCGGTACCCGGTGCCCGGACCCAGATACGTGTTCGGGTCGTTGACCGCCGAGCGGACGAGGCCGTCGGGATCGATGATCGCCGCGGTCTGGAGGTAGTCCGCCGCGACCCGCTGGCGCACCGTCGCCATCACGCCCTCCGCCTCGTCGACGAACCCGCGGCGATCGAGCGCCAGCGCCACGTCCAGGGCGGAGACGTGACGTGCGAGCAGGTCGTCGGCCGCCTCGACGTCGGCCGCGCGATCGCGGTCGGGCAGATCGGAGGAGCTGTAGCCCGTCGTCGCCGCTACGACCTCGCGATCGGTGATCGCGGGAAGCTGGAGCTCGTCGAACACCGCCTGGATCGCACGGGTCGCCTGTCCTCGCACGCGCAGCACTTCGTCTTCGGTCACGGGCTCGATCCCCCCGTCTACCTGCCAGTCGCGCTGGATCGTCAGCCACTCGTCGAGGTCGTCGGCGTCGTAGTTGCCACCGCCGAAGGTGTTGTCGCGTCGCGGCATCACCGAGTAGCCCGACGTGACGAAGTCGGTTCCGGGCAGGAACTGCCCCATCAGCTTCGCGGTCTTCCGGATCGCCGAGTGGGACGCGATCGCGTCGTTGCCCGAGGCGACCTCGAGATCGAGCCACGCTGCGAGGACGTTCTCCGCGAGGATTGCGCGCGTACCGCCGGGCACGGAGAGCGCGAGCGCGACGCACGAGATCGAGCCGTTCTGGACGCCCTGCGAGCCGGCAGCCCGGACGACCGAGACGCAGCGAGCCTCGAGGTAGAGCATCGACATCCCCTGCGCGTGCCCCATCAACGCCTCGGAGCCGGTGCCGGAGGTGAATCGCACCTTGACCCCGCGAGACGCATACGCGGCGCCGAGAAACGATTTCGACCACGGCGTGTCGTCGCCGTCGACGAACACCGGCTCGGTGCCGTAGACGGAGAGCGTCTCGGCGTAGGTGACGAGGCCGCGGATCGCGAGCTCGAGGTTGCGGCGCTCCTCGACCGCGCACTGCGTCATCACGCCGTGTCGCCCTGCCTGCGCGCCGACCAGCAGGGCAAGCGCGTTGAGAGGCGCGTAGCGCGCCACGCCGACGGTCGTCTCCAGCTCGTCGAAGCCGCGACGTGCGGCCTCCGCCGCATCGGCGGCGAGCAACGCCGGGTTCTCCTTCAGGTTCGTGACATGAGCCTGGTTGCCGGGATCGCGCCGGGCGCGGAGCTTCTTCATCGCGAACATCAGCTCGACGGGGTCGAGCAGCCCGATCACCCGTGCGAGCTTCGCCGGGGTCAGCCCGCGCCCGACTCGAACGAGCTCCGCTCGCGGAACCTGGACGTCGACGAGCATCCGGGCGAGCTCGAGGTCGGGAAGCGCCATCGCCTCGATCGCGACGTCGAGGTCGAGCCCGTACGCGACGAGGAATCTGTCGATCACATCGAACTCCGAAGCGTCGCGGCCGTCCATTCGCGTCACCCGCCCTCTCTCGACGACGAGCTCGGGCTCGGGGTCGTTCGGGCCGTCGAACGCGACGAGGCCGAGCTCAGCCCACGGCTCGATCAGCAGCTCCTGCCGAAGCTCCTTCTCGGCCCGCGATGCGAACCGACCCGAGCGCGGAACACGCGCGTTCACAGAGAACCCTCGCGTAGGGGCCTGACCTGTCCGGCCCGCTCGTCGGAGAGCAGCCTTCGCTCCTCGTACGCGACCGCAGCCTCACGCACGAACGCGGCGGTCGCGGTCGCAGCCAGCTCGTCGAGCCGTTCCGCCCACGTCTCGAGCTCGGCGGAAGTCGAGCGTCCCGGTCGCAGCGCCGTGTAGATCGCGAGCAGCTCGTTGGCCGGAACGGTCGTCAGCTCCGCGGCTCGCTCGAGATTGTCGGCCAGCTGACGCCGGCCGGCCGCGCGCGCGACGGCCGCCTGGTGTCGCAGCGTCGTGTCGGTGGCCCGCAGATCGTCGGCGACGAGCGAGCCCGCCCGGGCCGCAGCGAGAGTGATCTCGTCGAGAGCGACACCGGTGGCCGTGCGGACGAGCTCGGGCCGCCTCAGGCCGAGCGGGTAGTCGCCGACCGGGTCGAAGCTCATTCCGTGAATCTAGATGGTTCTGCTCGCGGCGCCGAGAAGGGTTAGTTTCTAGCTCGTCGTGACAAACGCTGATCGATTCTCCGGGCGTGTTGCCCTCGTCACCGGGGCTTCCAGCGGGATCGGCGCCGCGACCGCTCGCCGACTCCTCGCCGAAGGCGCCCGTGTCGCCTCCCTCGATCTCCACGCCGACGCGCCCGAGGGTGTACTGGCGTGTGCCGCGGACGTCTCTGTCTCTGCCGAGGTGGACGCCGTCGTCACCCGGGTCGGGGCCGAGCTCGGGCCGATCGACGTACTGGTCTGCTCGGCCGGCATCCCCGGTGCGTCGCTGCGAACCGTCGACGTCAGCGACGACGAGTGGCGACGCGTGCTGGCAATCGATACCGACGGCGTCTTCTTCTGCAACCGCGCCGTCCTCCCCGGGATGATCGAGCGTGGCTACGGGCGGATCGTCAACGTCGCCTCGATCGCGGGCAAGGAAGGCAATCCGATGGCCGCTGCCTACTCCGCGGCGAAGGCTGCGGTGATTGCGCTGACAAAGGCGATCGGCAAGGACGTGGCGCGGGACGGGGTCGCGGTCAACTGCATCGCCCCCGCGGTGATCGAGACGCCGATCCTCGAGGCGCTCTCGCAGCACCACGTCGACTACATGGTCGAGCGGATCCCGATGGGCCGGATGGGCACGGCCGACGAGGTGGCCGCCCTCGCCTGCTGGCTCGCGAGCGAGGAATGCTCCTTCTCCACGGGAGCGACCTACGACATCTCCGGGGGGCGCGCGGTCTACTGATGCGCCGATTCCACGAGGAGCACGGATGACCGAGACGCACGCGGTAGCCGTGACTCGAAACCTGGTCGGGGGCGCCTGGCGCGAGAGCGGGTCGGGCGCGACGTACGAGAAACGCAACCCCTGGAAGCCTTCGGTGGTGACGGGTGTCTTCCAGGCGTCGGACGCCGACGACGCGCGCGAGGCCGTCTCGGCCGCCGCGGTCGCGTTTCCGGGTTGGGCAGCGACCCCGGCTCCCGCCCGAGCGGCGTACTTCCTCGAGGCTGCCGACGCGATCGAGGCGCGCGTCGAGCGGATCGCGCAGGACATGACCGCCGAGATGGGCAAGCCGTTGCGCGAGGCACGGATGGAAGCGGCGCGCGCGGCGGCGATCTTGCGCTACTCGGCCGGTGAGGCCTGGAGGCCCGCCGGCGAGGTGTTCGAGCCGTCGGTGGCGAACCAGACGCTCTACACGCGGCGCCGCCCGCTCGGCGTCGTCGGCCTGATCACGCCGTGGAACTTTCCAATCGCGATTCCCGTGTGGAAGCTCGCACCCGCGCTGATCTACGGTAACACCGCAGTGTTGAAGCTCGGCTACGAGGCGCCTCGCACCGGCCTGCACCTGGCCGAGTGCTTCGCAGAAGCCGGGCTGCCCGACGGAGTGCTGAACGTGCTGACCGGCGCGGGCTCGAAGGTCGGGGCCGAGCTCGTCCGAAACCCGGCTGTGCGGGCGATCTCGTTCACCGGCTCGGTCGCGGTCGGCCACGCGGTGCGCGAGGAGGCAACTGCCCGCAGCTGCCGCGTCCAGCTCGAGCTAGGCGGGCACAACCCGATGATCGTGATGGCCGATGCCGAGCTCGACCGCGCGGTCGAGGCGGCGTTCGCGGGCGCCTTCTGGTCGGCCGGGCAGAAGTGCACCGCGACACGCCGGATCCTCGTGCAGGCCTCCGTCTACGACGCGTTTCGTGAGCGCCTTCTCGCCCGCGTCGACGCAGCGAAGGTCGGCGACCCGTCCGACCCCGCGACCGAGGTCGGCCCCGTCGTCAACGAGCAGCCGATGGACGAGATCCTCGAGGCAATCCGGCGAGGCAAAGCCGAGGGGGGAACGCTGATCAAGGGTGGAGCACGCGCCGACGGCGAGGGCTACCTGATCCCCCCAACCGTGTTCGAGGACGTCGCCGACACGGCGTTCCTCTCCTGTGAGGAGGTGTTCGGGCCGGTCACGTCGCTCTACCGGTTCACGACGCTCGACGAGGCACTCACGCGTGCGAACGGCGTCGGGTTCGGCCTCTCTGCAGCGATCTTCACGCGCGACGTGCACACGACGCAACGGTTCGTGGACGAGCTGCAGGCGGGGATCCTGCACGTCAACTCCCAGACGGCCGGCGCCGACGTGCACGTCCCGTTCGGCGGACTCAAGGCGAGCGCCTGGGGTCCGCACGAACAGGGCCGCGCGGCGATCGAGTTCTACACGGAGACCGTAACCGTCTACCAGGACGCCCCACTCGCCGGGTGAACGAGCGAATCTTCGTCACCGGGGTGCTCGGCTGTCTCGGCGCCTGGGTTGCCCGTATAGCCCTCTCAGAGGGAGACGTCGTCGTCGGGTACGACCTCGACGACGACCGCGGCCGGCTCGAGCTCGTGCTCGGCGAGGACGCCGCACGGGTCGAGCTCGTTCGTGGCGACGTCACCGATCTCGACGCGGTCGAACGAGCGATCGACGAGCACGAGGTCACCCGCGTGATCCACCTCGCAGCGCTCCAGGTCCCCTTCGTGCGGGCGAACCCGCCCCTCGGGATGCGCGTCAACGTCGCAGGCACCGTCAACGTGCTCGAAGCGGTTGCGCGCCGGCTCGACCGGATCCCGTGTCTCGTCTATGCGAGCTCCGCCGCCGTCTACGGACCAAACGACCCGTCGCCCGCGCCCGAGACCGGCGGTGTCTCCCCGGGAACGCTGTATGGCGTGTCGAAGCTCGCCGACGAGGGCATGGCGCGCGTCTACGGCAAAGACGTGGGGCTGCCGTCGGTCGGGCTCCGTCCCTACGTCGTCTACGGCCCGGGCCGTGATCAAGGGATGACCTCGGGGCCGACGGTCGCGATGCTCGCGGCGGCGAGAGACGAGCCGGCCGCGATCGCGTTCTCCGGCAGGGCGCAGTACGACTACGCCGCGGATGTCGCGCGTGCTTTCGTGACGGCCGCCCACTCCTCCCCGCGCGGGGCTGCGGTGTACAACGTTCCCGGCGTTCGCGCATCGGTCGCTGAGGTCGTGGCGGCGATCCGGGCTGTCGTGCCCGACGCCGAGCTCACGTGGAGCGGCGAGCCGCTGCCGTTCCCCGCCGAGCTCGAGGCCGTCGGGTACGACCGAGAGATCGGCCCGTTTCCGCGGACGTCGCTCGCCGAGGGCGTCGCGGCGACGATCAGACATTTCCGCGCGGGCGGCGCCTAAAGGGCCAGGCTTGCGCTAGCGGCAGTCGAGCACGAGCTTGCCGAACTTGTCGTTGCCGTCGATGCGGTCGTACGCCTCGATCGCGTCTGCGAGGGGCCGAACCGAGTCGATCACCGGCGACCACGTTCCCGCTTCGACCGCGCGCAGCAGGCCGGCGAAGTCGCGTGGGCTTCCCATCGTCGTGCCGAGCATCGTCAGTTGCTCCCAGAAGAACGGTCGCACCGGGATGGTCGCCTCCTGTCCTCCCGTTCCACCGAAAACGACGAGTCGTCCTCCTGGGCGTAGCGTCTCGAGCGACGCCGCCCAGGTCGAGCCAACCGAGTCGACGACGAGATCGACGCCCCCTCCCGCGAGGTCCCGCACGGCGGTCGGCCAGCCGTCGTCGGTGTAGAGCACGCCACCCCTGGCGCCGAGCTCCCAAGCCCGGTCGAGCTTCGCCTGGGACGACGACATGACCAACGCTCGCGCGCCTGCCTGTACGGCGAGCTGTACGAGGAACGTCGAGACGCCGCTCCCCGCACCGAGCACGAGCACGGTCTCGCCGGCTCGCAGCCCGCCGCGCACGAAAAGGGCCCGGTATGCGGTCAGTCCGGCTAGCGGCAGCGCGGCTGCTTCCTCCCAGCTGAGGCGCGGCGGCTTGGGGTGGACGGCAGACTCGGGCACGACGACGAGCTCCGCGTGGGTTCCGTCCGTTGGCCCGCCGAGAATCTCCCATCCGGGGCCAGGCGCGCTCTCCGCGTCACCCCAGCGCAGCGACGGGTCGATCACGACCTCCTCGCCGTTGTCCCGCCGCACGCCTGCCCCGTCCGACCCGGGCGTCAGGGGGAGGTCAGACGAATATCGGCCGGCCCGCACATAGGTGTCGCGCCGGTTCAGCGCAGCGCAACGGAGCTCGACGACGACCTCGCTCGCGTCGGCGACCGGCTCGGGAATCTGCTCGACTCGAAGCTCACCTGGCAAGACGACGCGGAGCGCCTGCATCGGTGCGGTTCGCTAACCGCGCAGCGTGGCCCAGGGCTCGTCGCCGGCGACGTCGACGAGCTCGTAACCGCCGTCGCCCGACGCCGGTGCGAGGATCACCTGGAGCTCGGCCGTCTCCTCGAACTCGTTGAACGACCCGTGGACGACGTCCTTGTCGATGTAGACCGAGTCGCCGACCCCGAGCTCCTTCCGCTCGCGCTCGAGCCACTGGACGACGCGACCGGCCTTGACGACGATCAGCTCGTCCTGGTCCGGGTGCTTGTGGAAGTCGTGGAACCCTCCGGGGGCGA
>JBPCLB010000224.1:0-6664 GCA_051003695.1 Gaiella sp.
TGACGATCTCCGCCCAGAGCCAGGACGTGGGCGAGACCCGGGAGTCGATCCCCGCCGGCTATACCGGAGAACCCCTCGAGATCGGCTTCAACGCGGATTTCCTGCGGGAGGGCCTCGAGTCCGTCGCCGCAGAGACCGTCCAGCTCAAGCTGATCAACCCGCTGCGGCCGGGTCTGCTCTCTGCCGCGGACGATGCGTTCTGGTACCTGATCATGCCGATCCGGCTCGCCGGCTGATCGTCGGCAGGGTCACGCTCGCGGACCTCCGCTCGTACGCCCGGCTCGAGCTCGAGCTCGGGCCGGGGCTCGTACTCGTGACCGGCCCGAACGGCGCCGGCAAGACGAATCTGGTGGAGGGGATCCACCTGGGCTGCCAGGGATTCTCGTTCCGTACCCGGTCGGACGCGCAACTGATCCGGCACGGCGCCAAGGCTGCCGCGGCCACCGTCGAAGGCCGCCGCGGTCGCGTGCCCATGACCTCCGACGTCCGGCTCGAGCTGCAGGGCTCTCGCAGGCTGCGCCTCGACGGCGTCGTCGTCAGCTCGAGCGAGGCGCTTCGCGCCCGGATCCAGGCGCTCGTGTTCACCCCCGATCGGCTTGCGGTCGTAAAAGCCGGCCCGGCCGCACGCCGCGCGTACTTCGACAGGATGCTCGGACGCGTGTTCCCCGCTCGCGCGACGATCCCGGCCGAGTACGGCGCCGCCATCGGCCAGCGGAACGCGGCGCTGCGGCGCGTCGCCGCGGGCGTCTCCGACAGGGCGGCGCTCGCACCGTGGAATGCGACGGTCGCCGAGCTCGGGAGCAGGCTCGTCGAGGCCCGCCACTCCGCGATCGCCGTCCTCGGACCGGCGTTCACGGAGCTCGCCGAGGAGCTGGGGCTCGCGGACAGCCGGATCGCCTATGCCGGCGAGCCACTGACTTCGGCGGAGCTCGAGGCCGGCCTCGCGCGCGATCTCGATCGCGGCTCGACCGGTCGCGGCCCGCATCTCGACGAGCTCCCGCTGCTCGTCGGCGGTCAGGATCTCAGGTCGTACGGGTCGCAGGGAGAGCAGCGGCTCGCAGTCCTCTCCCTCGTCCTCGCCGAGGCCGAGGTGCTCGCAGCGCGAGGTGGCGTCGCCCCGTTACTGCTGCTCGACGACGCGCTCTCCGAGCTCGACGAGCGCCGCCGGCGGATCCTCAGCGAGCGCCTCGGTCGCGTCGGACAGGCGATCGTCACGGCGACCGGCGCCGAGGCGTTACCCCTCGCCCCCGCGCAGTTGCTCAGGGTCGCGGGCGGCACGGTCGAGAACGGTTGATGGAGCCGCTGGAGCACGAGGTACGACGAGTCCTGCGCTCGGCAGGTGTCCCTGACGCCGGTCTGCTCGCCGACATCGTCCGAGCCTGGCCGGCGGCAGTCGGCGACGCGGTCGCCAGGGCGGCCTGGCCGCAACGGATCGCGCGGGACGGCACGCTGCACGTGACGACGGTCTCCGCGACGTGGGCGTTCGAGCTCGGCCGCCTCCAAGGCGAGATCCGGGCGAAGCTCGCCGCGTCCCTCGACGCGGTCGCGCCGCCAGCCCTCCGCTTCGCCCCGGGGCCCGTTCCCTCGCCTCCGGCCGCGGAGCTCGCGACGCCGTTCACAGCACCCACGCCCTCTACTGCGGAACTCGCGGCGGCGGACTCGCTCACGTCGCGCATCGAGTCTCCAGAGCTCCGGGAGCACGTCCGCCGAGCGGCCGCCGCGAGCCTCGCCGCGAGCCGTGCCGGCCGCGATCTCTGATATACTTCCTCCAGCTTGCAAAATAGGTCTTTTGCAGGCTTTTTCTCTTCCAGGAGGCGCATGACGGAGACGGCGTACACCGGCAAGGACATCACGGTTCTCGAGGGCCTCGAGCCCGTCCGTCTTCGGCCCGGGATGTACATCGGCTCGACCGGCCCGCGCGGCCTCCACCACCTCGTCTACGAGGTCGTGGACAACGCCGTCGACGAGGCGCTCGCGGGCCACAACGAGCTCGTCGACGTGACGATCCATCCCGACGACTCGATCACCGTGCGCGACACCGGCCGCGGCATTCCCGTCGACATGATGGCGGAGCAAGGGCTGACAGCCCTCACCGTCGTCCTCACCAAGCTTCATGCCGGCGGCAAGTTCGGCGGCGAGGGCTACAAGGTCTCCGGCGGTCTGCACGGGGTCGGCGTCTCGGTCGTGAACGCGTTGTCCGAGTGGCTCGTGGCCGAGGTTCGACGAGACGGCAAGCTGTATCGGCAGGAGTTCGCGCGCGGTGTCCCGCAGACCGACGTCGACGTCGTCGGCGACGCCGACGACACCGGCACGACGATCTCGTTCCTCCCCGACCGGGAGATCTTCGAGGAGACCGAGTTCACCGCCTCGACGCTCGTGCAGCGCCTGCGCGAGACGGCGTTCCTCACCCGCGGACTGCGAATCGTCCTGCGGGACGAACGGCCCGACGGAAAGCGCGAGGAGTTCCACTACGAAGGCGGGATCAGCGACTTCGTCGCATACGTCAACTCGGGCAAGGAGCCGGTGCACAAGCACGTCGTCTTCTTCGAAGGCGAGACCGGCGACGGCCAGGTCGAGGTGGCGATGCAGTGGAACACCTCGTACGTCGAGTCGGTCTTCTCCTTCGCCAACAACATCAACACGACCGAGGGCGGCACGCATCTCTCCGGCTTTCGGTCTGCCCTCACCGGAACGCTCAACCGCTATGCCCGCGAGAAGGGGCACCTCAAGGAGAAGGAGGACAACCTCGAGGGCGAGGATGTGCGCGAGGGGCTCGCAGCCGTGATCTCGGTCAAGCTGCAGCATCCCCAGTTCGAGGGTCAGACGAAGACGAAGCTCGGGAATCCCCCGATCGAGAGTCTCGTGAAGACGGTCGTGAACCAGAAGCTGGCCGAGTTCCTCGAGGAGCATCCGGTCGAGGCCCGTCAGATCATCACGAAAGCGGTCTCGGCCTCGCGCGCACGGCTCGCGGCTCGCAAGGCACGCGAGCTCACCCGCCGCAAGAGCGCGCTCGAGAACTCGTCGCTGCCCGGCAAGCTCGCGGATTGCTCGTTGAAGGATCCGGATCTCTGCGAGCTCTACATCGTCGAGGGGGACTCGGCGGGGGGCTCGGCCAAGCAGGCCCGAGATCGCACCTACCAGGCGATCCTCCCGCTCAAGGGCAAGATCATCAACAGCGAGAAGAACCGCATCAACAAAGTGCTGTCGAACAACGAGATCCAGGCGATGATCACCGCGATCGGGACAGGGTTCGGGGACGAGTTCGCGATCGAGAACCTGCGCTACGGCCGGATCATCGTAATGACCGACGCCGACGTCGACGGATCGCACATCCGCACCTTGATCCTCACGTTCATCTACCGGACGATGCCCGAGCTCGTCGAGCGCGGGCACGTCTACATCGCCGTGCCGCCCCTCTACCACGTGAAGCTCGGCAACCAGGAGCTCTACCTGGAGAAGGACGCACAGCTCGAGGAGCTCCTCGTCCGCGAGCGCGTACGCGACATCGTGGTCACATCGCGTGGGGGCGAGGAGCTCACGCTCACGGAGGCCCGGTACCAGCGCTTCACGCGCTCGCTGGCGGAGCTCGACGCGTGGCAGGCGAAGCTCGAGAGCGAGTTCCCGCTCGCGGCTGCGTTCGTGACCGAGCACCGGCTCGTCGAGACGGACGCCGAGACCGCGAGCGAGGTCGAGACCGCGATCCTCTCGCTTCCCGCCAACGGCTACGAGCTCTCGGTCGCCGAGCGGCAGGAGGCCGGGCTGCGCGTGAAGGTGGTCGAGACCGAGACGAGCGCCGCTCGCTTTCTCGACCTCCCCTTCGCGCTGTTCGCCTCGCCGGCGTATGCCAACGTCAAGCGCGCGTACGCGAAGGCCGCCGATGTCGTCGGGATGCCAGGGTTCTCGCTCGTCTTCGGCAAGAAGTCGGCCGGTGCGCAGACGTACGCCGGGTTGCGCGACGAGGCGCTCGAGCTCGCCAAGGACGGCATGCACATCTCACGCTTCAAGGGGCTCGGCGAGATGAACCCGGAGCAGCTCTGGGAGACGACGATGGACCCGGCTCGGCGGATGCTCCTGAAGGTCGAGGTGGACGACGCCGCCGCCGCCGATCGCGTGTTCTCGATGCTGATGGGCGACCAGGTGGAGCCACGGCGGGTCTTCATCGAGGAGAACGCGAAAGACGTCAGGTTCCTCGATGTCTGACGCCATGGAGCCGCTCGGGGTCGGCCGCGTCGAGCCACGGGAGCTCGAGCTCGAGATGCGCACGAGCTTCCGCGACTACGCGATGTCGGTGATCGTCAGCCGGGCGCTGCCCGACGCGCGTGACGGGCTGAAGCCGGTGCACCGCCGCGTGCTCTGGGGGATGCACGACGCGGGGATGCAGCCGAACCGGCCGTACAAGAAGTCCGCGTCGATCGTCGGCGACGTGATGGGCCGGTATCACCCGCACGGCGATCAGCCGATCTACGACACGATCGCGCGGATGGCGCAGTCGTTCTCGCTGCGCTATCCCCTCGTCGACGGGCAAGGCAACTTCGGCTCGATCGACGACGACCCGCCGGCCGCGATGCGCTACACCGAGTGCCGGCTCACGCGGCTCGCGACCGAGATGCTCCGCGACATCGACATGGACACGGTCGATTTCGGCCCGAACTACGACGAGTCGCGGAGAGTCCCGACAGTCCTGCCCGCGCGCTTCCCGAACCTGCTCGTCAACGGCTCCTCGGGAATCGCCGTGGGCATGGCGACAAACATGCCGCCGCATCACCTGGGAGAGTCGATCGACGCCGTGATCCAGCTGATCGACAAGCCGGAGTCGAACGTCGACGACCTGATGAAGCACGTCCGCGGGCCCGACTTCCCGACCGGTGCGATCGTCGTCGGCCGGTCGGGGATCCGCGACGCCTATCGCACGGGCCGCGGCCGCATCGTGATGCGCGCCCGCGCGCACATCGAGGAGCTGCGCGGCGGCAAGAACGCGATCGTGGTCACAGAGCTGCCCTATGGCGTGAAGAAGGGCGGCGACAGCGGGGTGATCAAGAAGATCGCGGATCTCGTGAACGAGAAGGTGATCACCGAGGTCTCCGACCTCGCGGATCACTCCGACCGCTCCGGGATGCGGATCCAGATCGAGCTGAAGCGCGACGCGATCCCGCAGGTGGCGCTCAACAAGCTGTTCAAGCACACCGCGCTGCAGACGACGTTCGGCTACAACGCGGTCGCGCTCACCGACGGGGTACCGCGGACACTCTCGCTCCTCGAGCTGGTGCGGCACTACCTCGACTTCCAGCGCGAGGTCGTCGCGCGCCGCTCGAAGTACGAGCTACGCCAGGCGGAGCGGCGCGCGCACGTCCTGCGTGGCTACCTGATCGCCCTTGACTCGCTCGACGCGGTGATCGCCTTGATCCGCGGCTCCGACGACGTCGATCACGCGCGCAGCGGCCTGATCGAGCAGTTCGCCCTCTCGGAGATCCAGGCCCAGGCGATCCTCGACCTGCGGCTCGCGCGGCTCACGGGTCTCGCACGCAAGGAGATCGAGGACGAGTTCGCCGACTTGCAGGAGCGCATCGCCGAGCTTCGCACGATCCTCGGCGACCCGGCGCGGATCGACGGCCTGATCCGCGAGGAGCTACTCGAGGTGAAGTCGATCTACGGGCGCACCGACGAGCGCCGCACCGAGATCGTCGCCGGCGAGGACGCGCTCGAGCTCGAGGACATGATCGCCGAGGAGGACATGGTGATCGCGATCACGCGCTCGGGCTACATCAAGCGCCTGCCCGTGACGACCTACCGCGAGCAGCGACGCGGCGGGATCGGGGTGATGGGAATGGACATGAAGGACGACGACTACATCGAGCACCTCTTCGTCGCCTCGACCCACGACTACATCCTCATCTTCACGACCGTCGGGAAGGTCTATCGGCTCAAGGTGCACGAGCTGCCGCTCGGCTCCCGCCAGTCGAAGGGCCGCGCGATCGTCAACTTGCTGCCGCTGCGACAGGACGAGGCGATCCGGGCGGTGATCGCGACCCGCAACTACGAGGAGTCGAAGTACCTCGTGTTCGCGACGAAGAAGGGCGTGATCAAGAAGACGCCGTTCCTCGAGTACAACACACCGCTCAAGGCGGACGGGATCATTGCGCTCCGCATGCGCGAGGACGACGAGCTGATCGGGGTGCGGCTGTCCGACGGCGACAACGACATCCTGATGGTCTCGCGGATGGGTCAGGCGGTGCGCTTCAACGAGCGCGACGTCCGTTCGATGGGTCGACCGGCGTCAGGGGTCGCCGGAATGAAGCTTCGCGGCAGTGACGAGGTGATCGAGGTGGACATCGCCTCCGACGACGCCGACCTGCTCGTGGTGACCGAGAACGGTTGGGGCAAGCGCACCCGGGTCTCCGAATACCCCGTGAAGGGCCGCGGGACGATGGGCGTCAAGACAGTGCAGCTCGTCGCAGGCAAGGGCAGGCTCGTTGGTGCCCGGATCGTGCGCGACGGCTACCAGGTGATGCTGATCTCCGACAACGGCACGGTGATCAAGATGGCGACCGACGGGATCAAGCGCTCCGGCCGCTCGACGCAGGGCGTGATCGTGATGCGGCTCAGGGAAGGCGAGCACGTCTCGACGCTCGCCCCGGTCGTCGGCTCGGACGAGGACACCGACCCG
>JBPCLB010000225.1:0-17223 GCA_051003695.1 Gaiella sp.
GGCCTGGTGGCAGAGCGTCCTGCGTCGCGGCGAGCCCGTCTCCTCGTCCTAGGGGCCGGGCCGAGCCAGCTCGGGCTGCTCGAGGCGGCGCACGCGCGACCCGATCTGCACGTGATCGCGCTCGATGCAGACCCGCAGGCACCCGGCTTCGCGTTCGCGGACGAGCGCGCGATCGTCTCCAGCGAGGACGAGCCGGCGGTCGACCGTCTCGCCCGTGCACGCGAGATCGACGGGATCGTCTCGCCCGGGGCCGATTGGCCCGTGGGAATCGCCGCCCGCATCGCCGAGCGGATCGGACTGCCGCACCCGATCGACGGCCGCACGGCCGCGATTGCGACGTCGAAGGCCCGCCAGCGCGAGCGATTCGCAAGCGTTGGCATCCCTCACGCTCGGGCGTTCGCTCTCGACGATCCTGCGCGTCCCTTCCCGTGCGTGGTCAAGGCGCCCGACCGGTCGGGTCAGCGAGGGCTCACCTTCGTCCGCTCGCGGGGCGGGCTCGACGCGGCGGTCGCCGTTGCCACGGCGCAGTCGCGTACCGGCGGCGTTCTGGTCGAGGAGCACATCGACGGACCCGAAGTGACCGTGAACGCTGTCTCCGTCGACGGTGTCTTCCACCCGCTCGCGGTCACAGACCGGCTGACGGCCGAGCAACCTGCCTTCGGTGTCGCACTCGCTCACGTCTGGCCGAGCCTCCACGACACCCGGCCCGTCGTCGAGGTCGCCCGGTCTGCTGTCGAGGCCGTTGGGATCCGGCACGGGCCGTCGTACACGCAGCTTCGCCTCGGCAGCGACGGGCCGTCGGTGATCGAGGTTGCTGCCCGGATCGGCGGCGGTCACGACGCGGAGCTCGTCGAGGCCGTCACCGGCGTCGAGCTCAACGCGCTCGCAGTCGCGTGCGCGGTCGGCGAGCCACTCGCCATCGATCACCGCCCGCAGGACGCCGTCGCCGCCGCGATCGTGTTCCTCGTGCCTCCCGTGGGGGTGCTACGAGAGGTCCACGGCCTCGACGACGCTCGGAGCGTTGCGGGGGTCGTCTGGGTACGGAGCTACCGGCGCGCCGGTCACGTCTTTGGGCCGTTGCGCCGAGGCCCGGACCGCGCGGGTGCGGTGCTCGCCGTCGGCGCCACGCGCGACGAGGCGCTGGAGCGGGGTCGTCGTGCGGCGCAGGCCGTACGCTTCGCGATCGATGCGAGCCCGCCGTGACACGCGCCTCGGGTTCCAGCCACCCGCGATCGACGACGCCGAGATCGACGCCGTCGCCGAGACGCTTCGTTCCGGCTGGCTGACGACCGGCCCGCGCGCCGCCTTGCTCGAGGAGCGGATGGCCGCCTATCTCGAGGTCGAGCACGTCGTCGCGCTGGCCTCGGGCACGGCTGCGATGCACCTCGCGCTCGTCGCGCTCGGTGTCGGGCCGGGCGACGAGGTAATCACGACGCCGATCACCTGGCCGGCGACGGCGAACGTCATCGAGCACTGTGGCGCGACCCCGGTGTTCTGCGATGTTCGTGACGGCGACCTCAATCTCGACCCCGAGCTCGTTCCCGGCCTCCTTACCGAGCGAACGAAGGCGATCTTGCCGGTGCACCTCGCCGGCCAGCCGTGCGAGCTCGACACGCTGCACGCGCTCGGCGTGCCGGTGGTCGAGGACGCGGCCCACGCGACCGAAGCGCGGTATCGGGGTCGCAAGCTCGGCGGCCTCTCCGACGCGACGTGCTTCTCGCTCTACGCGACGAAGAATCTCGTTGCCGGTGAGGGCGGGTTGCTCGCGACCAACCGAGGCGATGTCGCGACCCGCGTGCGCGAGATGCGACTCACCAGACGCACCGAAGGTACCCACTACGACCAGGTCTCGCCCGGCTTCAAGGCGAATCTCTCCGACGTGCTCGCTGCGATTGCCCTCGTCCAGCTCGACAAGCTCGAGCGTCATGCCGCCGTGCGCGCGCAGCAGTTTGCTCTGTACGACGAGGGGCTCGCAGACCTCGAGGGTGTAATGCGGCTCGCGCGGGATTCGCGCGACACGCACGCGCTCCATCTCTACGTCATCCGGATCGACGCAGCGGCCGCAGGTGCCGACAGAGACACCTACCAGCGTGCCCTCGCCGAGGAGCTGATCTCGACGAGCATCCACTTCCTGCCGGTGCACCGGCTGACGTGGTTCCGGCAGCGGTACCCCGCCGTGTCGCTCCCCGTCGCGGAGCGCGCGGGGACAGAGGTACTCTCGCTGCCCGTCTCGCCGGCGCACTCGGACGGCGACATCGAAGACGCGATCGACGCGGTCCGCCGCGTCCATGCGGGGTTCTGCCGATGAAGCACTGGCTGCGGATACTCGTCACCCTCGTCCTGACCGGGGCCGCGGTCGGATACCTCGTCTGGAAGCTCGATCTCGACCGGACGCTCGACACCTTGCTCGACGCCGATCCGTGGTGGTTCGCGCTCGCGTGCGCGATCATGCTCGTGACCGCGCTGCCGATGGCCCTCCGCTGGCAATGGCTGCTCGCCGCGCAGGGGATCCCCGACTCGTTCGTCTGGCTGACCCGCGCCTACTTCGTCTCGTACGCCGCGAGTCAGGTGCTGCCGACGTCGATCGGCGGGGATGCGATGCGGATCTACGAGACTGCCCGCAGGCATCCCGGCCGGACGGGTGACATCACCGCGATCGTGCTGCTCGAGCGCGGTCTGGGAGGCGCGGGGACGGTGCTGCTGGGCGCGATCGGGTTCGTGCTCGCTGTGGGGCACTACGACGTCGGTGCCTACCTCTGGCTCGAGGGGCTGTTCGTGCTCGGCACCGTCGTGCTCGTGTTCGTCTTCTTCGCGCGTGCGGCTCGACCGCTGCTCCACTGGTCGCGACCGCTTCTGCGACGGCTGCGGATCGAGCGGCCGGTACGTGTCTTCTACGACGGGGTCCATCACTTCCGCAACCGTCCCGGGCTCGTCTGGAAGGTGTTCGCCTTCACGACGGCGATCCAGGCTGTACGGATCCTCTCGATCTGGGCGTGCGCGCGGTCGGTCGGGATCGAGCTCGGGCCGCGGATCTACTACGTGATGGGGCCGCTCTTCTTCCTGGTCCTGCTGGTGCCGTTCACGCTCAACGGCTTCGCGGTCCGCGAGGCGTTCTTCGTCAGCTTCCTCGGCTCGGTCGGGGTGAGCGCCGACGCGGCGTTCGCCTGCGGCTTCCTCTTCTTCCTCGTGGTCTTCGTCCTCGCGCTGCCGGGTGGCGCAATCCTGCTGTGGGAGAGCGTCCGCGGCGGTTCACGCCGAGCGCCGCGCACCCGGCATGGCTGACCGGGTCGCCTGCGTCGTCGTCACCTACGACGCGCTGCCGTGGATCGAGCAATGCCTGGAGAGCGTGCGCGACGTGCCGACCGTCGTCGTCGACAACGGCTCGTCGGACGGCACCGTGGCGTTCGTGCGCGAGCGATTCCCGGGAGTGACGGTCGTCGAGCAGGAGAACCGCGGGCTTTGCGCTGGCTGGAACCGCGGGCTCGCGGAGCTCGACGCCGAGCACGTGCTGATCCTCAACGCCGACGCATGGCTCTCGGGCGACGCCCTCGAGCGCCTGCTCGAGGCGAGCGAACGTCATCCCCGCGCGGGGATCGTCGCGCCGCGCGTGCTGAACGCGGACGGGACGTTGCAACGCTCCGTCCGTGGCTTTCCGACCGCATGGCGGATCGCGACCGAGTACCTCTACCTGCGCAAGCTCGCCCCGCGCTCGCGTGCGCTCAACGCCTTTTACGGCGCCGGTTTCGACCACGCGAGCGAACGAGCCGTCGACTGGGTGATGGGCGCCTGCATGCTCGTGCGCCGTGCTGCGCTCGACGAGGTCGGCGTGTTCGACGAGCGGTACTTCCTCTTCAGCGAGGAGGTCGACTGGATGCGCCGAGCCGCCGACCTCGGGTGGAGCGTCGTCTTCGTACCCGATGCGCGGTGCGTCCACGTGGGCGGCGCCTCACACGGCGGGCGCCTCTTTCGGGAGAACCTGCGCGGCCAGCTCCGCTACCTGGCGCTGCATGGTCGTCCCGGTGAGGCCGAGCGAGCCCGACGCGTGCTTCGTGCCGCATTACTCGCGCGAGGGGCGCTCCACCGCGGCACGCGGGGCGCGATCTACCGCGAGGAGGCCGCGTGGCTCGGAGCCAACGATCTCGCAGCGCTGCTCGATCCATGACAGCCCGCGGCGCGCGTTCGTGAGACCACGAATCCGCCCCACGCTCAGATCAGGACGGTGACGGCTTCGCGCTCGGCCTCGAGGACTGCCTCGTCGACGTCTCCGAGATCCTCGCCGTCGACCTGGAGCGCGGTCGGCGTGTCGCAGCGGAGCACCAGCCGGTCGGTGTCGTGGGCGCGGACGTGGCGGGTTCCGCGTCCGAGCGACCACCAGGCGAGAAGCGGCACGGATCCCGGCCCGAGCCGCTCGGGTGCGAAGACATCGAGCCCACCCTCGAAGGCGGCTGAGGGAGCGAACCGCAGACCGATCGGGCCGGCGTACGTGTACGGCATGCAGTTCGCTGCCAAGACGAACGCCGCCCGGCCGACACCCTCCAGCTCGATCGTAGGCTCCAGGCGGAAGCGCCTGCGGGCGAGCAGCCCAACGGCGGTCCGCCCGAAGGCGAGGTCGCCGGGGCGGCGCCCGTCGGCGCGCCGCCCGAGCCTGTCGACCGCGCGAACGAGCTCGGCGTCGAGCCCGAGGCCCGCGGAGAACCCGAACCGGCGTCCGTTTACGCGCCCCAGTGCGATCCGCCGCGATCGCGCAGTCGTGAGCCGTGCGGCGGCACGGGCGGGGTCGCGAGGGAGCCCCAGCGCGCGCGGAAGCACGCTCGTCCCCCCACCGGGGAGGAATCCGAGCGGGGTCCGGCCGGTGACGCCGTTCAGCACCTCGTTGAAGGTTCCGTCGCCCGAGAAGACGTAGATCGCCTCGACCGTCCCGTCGAGCTCCTGCGCGAGCCTCGTCGCGTCCCCGGGCGCCAGCGTGCGAATCGTCGTCACCGTGCGTGGTAGCGCAGCCTCGACAGCCGCGAGCCGTTCCTCCGTGACCCTGGTCGAGGACGGGTTGACGATCAGGACACTGGTGCGCATGCTCGCGGGAGTCGCCTCTGGTGTCGGGAAGTGCCGGGGCACAGAGTAGATTGAGAGACATGGACGTCGAGATCTTCTACTGCCCCGTCTGAAACGGCTACGACCGGGAGGCCGCGCGTGTCGCGGCCGAGTTGCTGGGGCACGGGATCGAGGCGCGCGTCACGCCGGGCGACCAGTCTCAGTTCGACGTCGTCGTCGACGACGAGGTCGTCTTTGCGAAGCAGCAGATCGGGCGGTTCCCCGAGCCGGGCGAGATCGGCACGCGGCTAACAGCTCGATAGGCGGTCAGCGCAGCAGGAAGCCCTCGCCGAGCGGGTCGTCCGGATCGAGCTCGAACCTCGAGCGGCCGGTGCGAAACGCGGTGCCCTCGACCTCGGCGATCACCGCGTCGTAGTCACCGACCTTGGTGTCGGCCACGATTGTCGCTCGGAACTCCGAATCGACGATCGACCGGTGCACGAGCGTGGCGCCGCGGGGCAGCCGGCCTTGCCGGTCGAGGAGCGCGAGCCGCGCGGTCGTACCGCTGCCGCAGGGCGAGCGGTCGACCTCGCCGTCGGCGAAGACCGTCACGTTGCGCTGGGTGAAAGGCTGGTCGCCCTCGTGCTGCCAGAAGATCACGCCGTAGAGATCCCGGAGCTCGGGCTCGAGCGGATGGACGAGCTCGTGCTCGGCCTGGAGCCCCCGCTTGACGGCCCGCCCGAGCTCGATCAGGCGTGGAAGCTCCGATGGCTCGATGGACTCCTCGAGTGTCGCGTAGAAGGCGCCGCCGAACGCGATGTCGACCAGGCGCCCTTCGACCCGCACGTTCTCCGCCCACACGAACGAGGGCACGTTGCGGAACCGTACGGCTCGCACCCTGCCGCCCCCGACCCGCGCCACCGTCTCGAGTCGACCCGAGGGAACGTCGACGACGACGCGGTTGTCGCCTTCCCGCCGGTCGAGCACGCCCTCGTCGAGGGCCCAGGTGACGAGCGCGATCGTGCCGTGGCCGCACGCGGTCGAGTAGCCGTCGTTGTGGAAGAAGACGGCCCCCAGGTCGGCGTCGGCGTCGTTTCCCGGAACCACATGGCAGCCGTACATGTCCGCGTGGCCACGGGGCTCGTGCACGAGCAGCCGGCGAACGTGATCGTGGCGCTCGAGCGCATCACGCCGGCGCTCGAGAATCGTCGTCCCGTCGAGCTCCGGTGCACCGCCGACGACGATCCGGAACGGCTCGCCACCCGTGTGGTAGTCGACCGTCTCGACGACCACCCGTACTCACTCGTCCGAGAAGGACGGGTAGTGCCCGGTGAGGAGCGCGACGTACCCGAGCGTCTGCGCCTGGTAGCGCAGCCAGTACGCGAGCAGGTCGCGCATCCCGGCATTCATGTGTCCGGTGAAGAGCGCGTAGAACCAGGCCAGGATCATCACGATGTTCGCCACGAGTTGGAGGACGTAGAGCACGATGAACGCGGGGATCGCGAGCAGGAGCCGGAAGAGCGTCGTCAGCCTGCTTTGGTGACTCGCGTTCGCGACGGCGACGTCGACCGGGTAGCCGGGCGCGCCCGTGAAGCCGGGGAAGGGGTTGGCCGCGATCGAGAAGTACGCGTTGACGTGCAGCTGATAGCGGTCGAAGGCCGCGAGGAAGCGATGCAATCCGTCGGGCAGCCGGCCGAGGACGAGAGTCGCGAACCAACCGATCACGATCGCGAACGCCGCGACGAAGCCCCAGAGCGAGAGCCAGAAAAAGTGCGGGATCGCGAGCAACAGCCGGAAGAACACGGTGAGCCGGTTGCGGCGGAGGTCGTCGGGGACGACCAGGTGGATGGGGTGCTGCTCGGTCGGAGCCTCTGCGGCAGGAGCGAGCTCGGACACTAGCGCCGGATAATCAGAGGCTCGACGACCGAACGTGCCGGCGCCGAGCGTGGTCGGGAGCTACTCGAGCTCAATCGGATCCGTCTGCACACGAGGTCGAGTGCCGGATGGGTTGCTACGAGTCGTCGCATCAGGAGCCGGTGAACACGGGGGCGCGTTTCTCCAGGAACGCGGCCACTCCTTCCCGGAAGTCTGCGCTGGTGACCGCCTCCTGCTGGAGCCGTGCCTCGAACGCGAGCTGCTCCTCGAGCCCCGCGTCATGGGCGTGCTCGAAGAGTCGTTTCGTGCGCGCGACCGCGTGTGTCGGTCGTGCCGCCCACTCGGCTGCGAGCTCGGCCACCCGGCCGGAGAACGCGTCGGCCGGGACGACCTCGGAGACGAGCCCCCAATCGAGCGCCTCGGCCGCCGAGAGGCGCCGGTTGGAGCTCATCCATTCGAACGCCCTCGCGAAGCCGAGCAGACGTTGCAGGAACCAGGTCCCGCCCGCGTCGGGAACGAGCCCGATCCCGACGAACCCGGGCACGAACGTCGCCGCTTCGGAGGCGATCCGCAGGTCGCAGGCCATGGCGAACGACAGTCCTGCCCCCGCAGCAGCGCCGTTGACCGCGGCGAGCACGGGTTTCTCGAGGCCGCGGACGAGCCGCACGTTCGGGTGGTAGGTCTCTTCGAGCGCGTCCCCGACCGTCGAGGAGAGCTCCCCGAACTCGCGCAGGTCCTGCCCCGCGCAGAAGCCCTTGCCTGCACCGGTGACGACAACGCACCGAACGCTGGGATCGGTCGCCGTCTCGAGCGCTTTTCGCAGCTCGACGTGAAGCTCACGCGTGAAGGCGTTGTAGGCTTCCGGACGGTTGAGCGTGATCGTGAGCACGGCCCCGTCCCGCTGCGTGAGCACCTCGCCGGCCATGGGTGGACTATGCCACGGCGTCAGTCCGTGCATCCGTGAATACTTGGGGTGATGGGCTCGACCGGTGTCGCCACGACGCTCGCGCTCGCCTCGGGCGTCGCCGGCTCGATCCAGATCGCCGCGCTCGGCGCGCTCGGGCAGCGGATCGGAGAGCTCGAGGCGGCGGCGTTCGCGTTCGCGCTCACCGCGCTCGCCGGGTTCCTGCTCCTGCTCGTCGCGCGACGCGGCGTCGACGCGTACACCGATGCGCTGTCGGCACCCGCCTGGATGTGGCTCGGCGGGCTCACGGGCGTCCTCATCGTGATCTCGGTGGTCGTCGCGGGGCCACGAATCGGCGTGCTCGCTACTTCCGCACTCCTGATCACCGGTCAGCTCGTCGCAGCGACCGCGATCGACCGCTTCGGGTGGCTCGGCGTTCCACAGGTCACGATCGCGTGGCAGCGAATCGCGGGACTGGCGCTGCTGGTGGCAGGGACTGCGCTGATCCTGCGACGCTGATCCCGACGCACCGCAGAGCAGATGCCGCGGCCCTTACAGGCAGATGTCGTCGGGTCGCACCGGGACGCGAACCAGCGGCCGGCCGGTGGCGTCTCGCAGCGCGGCGACGATCGCCGCCGTCGAGACGACGGTCGGCGGCTCACCGACGCCCTTGACTCCGTACGGGGCGCTCGGCTCGGGCACCTCGACGAGCACGGACTCGACCGGAGGCATGTCGAGGG
This sequence comes from Gaiella sp., assembly GCA_051003695.1. Classification (GTDB taxonomy): domain Bacteria; phylum Actinomycetota; class Thermoleophilia; order Gaiellales; family Gaiellaceae; genus Gaiella. Next base: position 8,548 of record JBPCLB010000225.1, read on the forward strand.
TGGTCGGGATCAGGTAATCCGTGAAGCTTGCGTTCGTGATCCGTCCGTCACGGGTCTGGAGCTCCTCCATCAGCGCGAGCCCGAGACCCTGTGCCGTCCCGCCTTCGATCTGTCCCTCGACCGCGACGGGGTTGATCGCACGACCGACGTCCTGTGCTACCCCGATCCACACGACCCGCGTGAGTCCGAGCTCGACGTCCACCTCGGCGACGACCCGCATCGCAGCGCAGGCGAGGGCGACGTGGGCCCTCTCACCCGTGACCTGGCCCGTCTCGGGATCGAGCGGTGTCGTGCGGGAGTGCCGGTACACACGCTCGACGTCGACCTCCGTGGCGCCCGAGCGCTCGCGCGCGTCCAGAGCGGAGCGGCAGGCGGCCCGCACGGCGCCCGCCGCCATCCACGTCATCCGGGAAGCCGAAGCCGAGCCGGCGGAGCCCACGGTCGAGGTCGTGTGCGCAGCGAGGGTGACGGCGTCTGTGCCGAGTTCGCTGCGCGCGACCTGCAGGATCACTCCACTCACACCCTGGCCGACCTCGGCGGCCGCGCAGTGCACCTCGGCGCTCCCGTCGGCGGCGAGAACGACGCGCGCGGCACACGAGTCGTCGAAGCCCTCCGAGTAGCAGATGTTCTTGAATCCGACAGCGAACCCCACGCCGCGGCGCACACCCTGACCTCGCGTTGTGTTGCCGGCACCACCGGGGAGCCTGATCGGCTCACGGGGAAGCGCCTCCGGCTCGGGTGGAGTCAGCGCCGCTGCCGCGCGAATCGTCTCGGCGACCGGGCAAGACCCGTCGATCACCTGTCCGGTCGGCAGCGTGTCACCCGGCCCCAGCGCGTTCAGCAGCCGCAACTCGACGGGGTCGATGTCGAGCTCGGCCGCCAGCCTGTCCATCTGCGCCTCCGCCGCGAAGCACGTCTGCACCGCGCCGAAGCCGCGCATCGCTCCACACGGCGGATTGTTGGTGTAGACGACCGTGGCCTCGAGGAGCGCGTTGCCGACGCGGTAGGGCCCAACGGCAAATGACGCGGCGTTCGACGCAACCGCGGTCGAGCTCGAGGCGTACGCGCCGCCGTCGAGCAGGATTCGCATGCGGACGTTGACGAGGCGACCGTCGCGCGTCGCGTGGTGCTCGCACCAGATGCGCGCAGGGTGCCGGTGAATGTGCCCGACGAAGGATTCCTCGCGGTTGTAGACGATCTTCACCGGACGCCCTGTGTGGAGCGCGAGCAGCGCCCCGTGGATCTGCATCGAGAGATCCTCGCGACCGCCGAACGCCCCGCCGACGCCGGCGAGGTGGATCCGCACCTGCTCGGGCTCGAGTGCGAGGCATGGCGCGACTTGGTCACGATCGACGTGGAGCCACTGCGTGGCCACGTAGATGTCGACCCCGCCTTCGCCGTCGGGTACGGCGAGCCCCGACTCCGGCCCGAGGAACGCTTGATCCTGGATGCCGACGCCGTACACCCCGGAGACAGTGACGTCACCCGTCGCCTCGGGCTCCCCATGGCGGATCACCATGTGGCGCACGACGTTCGGCCTCGGGTCGTTCCGGTAGCCATGCCCCATCGTGGGGCGGTCGGGATGCAGCGGCTCCGATTCCGTTGCCAGCTCCATCTCCGAGACGACCGGCAGCTCCTCGTAGACGACCGCGATCGCCTCGGCCGCCCGGCGCGCTTGCTCGGGGTGCTCCGCCGCGACCAGCGCGACGGCCTCCCCGTAGTAGCGGACGCGGTCGGATGCGAGCACCGGCTGGTCGGCGAACTCGAGCCCGTAGGTTGTCCGGCCCGGAACGTCGTCGTGCGTCAGCACCGCGTGAACGCCCGGCATCGTCAGAGCGGGGGTGATGTCGAGCTCGACGATCCGCGCGTGCGGATGCGGGCTGCGGAGCGTGTGGCCCCACAGCATCCCGGCGGCGTGGAGGTCGCTCGAGTAGGCGAAGGAGCCCTGGACCTTCGGCGGTGCGTCGTCGCGCAGCGTGCGTTCGCCGATCCGGCCGGGGCCTGGCCTGGGGATCGTCTGCGTCACCATCGACACACTCTCGGCACGAAGTCGTTTCCCATGCAGGCAACCGCAGACGATAGACTTGCAGCGGGTGGTGGGTTGGGGTGCCCCGAAGAGAGCTGCCGGAAAAAGATGCCCGACAGCGTCATCTGCGGGCCGCCAGTCGGACCGCATCGAAGATCTTCGCGTACCCGGTACACCGGCAGAGGTTGCCCGACAGCGCCTCGCGGATCTCGTCGTCGGTCGGCGCCGGATTCGCCTCGAGGAGGTCGACGGTCGCGACGACGAGCCCGGGCGTGCAGAACCCGCACTGTACGGCCCCTGTCTCGACGTAGGCGTCCTGCACGCGGTGCAGCCGCTCACCATCCGCGAGGCCCTCGACCGTGGTCACCACGTGTCCGTCGGCTTGCGCACCCAGCACGAGACAGGCGCAGACGAGCGTCCCGTCGAGCAGCACCGAGCACGAGCCGCACTCACCCTGCTCGCAGGCGTTCTTGGAACCCGGCAGGCCGAGCCGTTCGCGCAGGACATAGAGCAGGCTCTCACCGCCCCACGCTTCGGTCTCCCGCCGCTCCCCGTTCACGCTGAGCGCGATCCTCACGCGAGGCACCGGTCGAGGGCGCGAGCTGTGAGCACCCGGAGGGCGTGCAGGCGGTAGGCCGCAGTCCCACGCACGTCGTCGATCGGGCTCGCGGCGGCCGCGACGAGCTCGGGCAGCTCGTCCGCTGCGTCGATCGGGGCCGAGACCAGGCGGACGGTTGGTGCGGCCGAGCCGAAAGCGGCGCGCACCTCGCCGCGCTCGCGGTCGACCGTCAGCGCGAGCGAGCACACGGCGATCACCATCGCGTTGCGCGGCCCGACCTTCATGAACGTCTCCCGGGCTCCGGTCGGCTCGACACGAACCGCGACCACGAGCTCGTCGGCAGCGAGCACGTTGCGCTTCACGCCCACGAGGAACTCGCCGAATGGCACCCGTCGCTCGCCCCGGACGCTCGCGACCACGACCTCGGCGTCCCCGACGAGCAGCGGAGGCAGGGCGTCCCCGGCCGGTGAGGCCGTTCCGAGGTTTCCCCCGATCGTGCCGCGATTACGGATCTGGGGCGAGCCGACCGTGCGCGCGGCTTCGGCGAGCGCAGGCAGGGCGTCCGCGAGCACCGCGTCCATCGCCTCCGTATAGGTGAGACCCGCGCCGAGCAGGAGCGCTCCGTTCTCGCGACCGAATCCGCGGAGCTCGGGCACCTCGTTGAGGTTGATCAGCGCCGGCGGTCGTGAGCGGTCGAAGTTGAGCTCCACGAGTACGTCGGTGCCCCCTTGGACGAAGCGTGCATCGGGCTCGTCCGCCTTCGCCCGGAGCGCGGCGTCGAGCGAGCGGGGAGTGATCACGTCCATTCCGGAATCATCGCTCCTCGCGCACATAGGAGAGCCCGAGTGCCGCGGGCGCACCGAGCCGGCGCTTGCCGAACCCGCTCGAGACGACGACGAGTACGAGAATCGTCATCACGTACGGGAGCGCCTGAAAGAGCTGCGGTGTGATCGTGATCCCCCGTGCCTGCAACGTGAACGGCAGCGCCGAGAACGCCCCGAACACGTAGGCGCCGACGAGACAGAGGTCGGCTCGCCAGAAGGCGAAGATCACGAGCGCGATCGCGATCCAACCCGCTCCGGCGGTGAGGCCGTCCACCCACTGCGGTGTCAAGGCAAGGCTGAAGCACGCCCCACCGACCCCGGCAAACGCGCCGCCGGCCACAGTGTGCACGTACCGGTAGCGGGAGACGGCGATCCCCATCGCATCCGCCGCCGCAGGGGCCTCGCCCACCGCTCGGAGGGCGAGCCCCGGACGCGTCCTCGCGACGTAGAAGCCGACCGCCGCGACACACGCCCACGAGAGGTAGACGAGCCATGTCTGACCGAAGACGACGGGCCCGATCACCGGCAGATCCTCGAGCCCGAACGCGTTCACGGGCTCGAACGAGAAGCGCGCGGGATCGTCGGCGAGCTCGAAGTCGTTGCCGATGTACGAGGAGAGGCCCGCAGCGCCAGCGAGGATCGTGAGTGCGAGGCCCGAGACGATCTGGTTCGCCCGCAGCGTGATCACGAGGAACGCGAGCACGAGCGCCGCCGCGGCGCCCGACAGGGCGGCGATCCCAACCGCGACGGGTAACGCGACCGCCGCCGACCCGCCGAGCTCCTGCACGGCGAGGAACCCCATCACCGCGCCTAGCAGCATCATCCCCTCGACCCCGAGGTTGAGCACCCCGGAGCGCTCGGCCAGCAACTCGCCGAGTGCGGCGTAGAGGAGCGGCGTGCCGTAGGCGACGGCGGATGCCAGCACGACGACGACGATGCTCGAATTCACGACGTTGCCTCCGCCGAGCGCTCGGTGTGGCGCGACGCGCCGAAGCGGATGCGGTAGCGGACGAGCAGCTCCCCCCCGAGCACGGCGAAGAGAATCAGCCCCTGCATCACACCGACGAGGCCCGACGGGAATTCGGCGCTCTGCAACGTGTAACCCGCGTTCTGCAGGCCGCCGAGAAGGAACGCGACGAGAACGGCGGCGAACGGGTTCGTGCGTGCGAGCGCGGCGACGACGATCCCGGAATAGCCGTAGTTCGCCTGTTGCAGCCCGCGGGCATCGAGCACGTGCCGGAAGTCACCCATCTGGCTCGCGCCGCCGATCCCGGCGATCGCCCCTGAGAGGCACATCACGGCAACGATCTTGCGCCGTGTCCGCATCCCGGCATAACGAGCGGCACGCGGCGAGTCGCCGATCACCTGCGACTCGAAGCCGAACCGCGTTCGTGTGTACAGCACCCAGAGCGCCGCTGCGAGCGCAGCGGCAACGAGAAAGCCGAAGGGAATCGCGACCGATCCGAGCATCGAGACGGGCCAGGTCGCGGCGTCGGGGAGCACTTTGCCCTGCGGGAACACGAGCCCGGTCGCCGAGGTGTCGCGCCAGTACGAGAGGCTGTCGAAGATGAGGTAGTTGAGGACGAGCGCTGCGACGTAGTTGAGCATCAGCGAGGTGATGATCTCGTTCGTCGAGGCGAAAGCCCGCAGCAAGCCCGGGATCGCCCCCCACGCCGCGCCGAGGGCCGCCCCACCCAGGATCATCGCCGGGATCTGTACCCCGGCCGGCTGGCCGGAGAGGACGAGAGCGATCCCTGCTGCGCCGATCGCGCCGAAGTACAGCTGTCCCTCGGCCCCGATGTTGAACAGCCGCATGCGAAACGCGACCGCCGCGGCGAGGCCCGTGAACGCCAGCGGTGTAGCAGCGATCAGCGTGTTCGAGAGCGCGCCGTCGGCGAGATACGCCGCGTCGAACAGCCGCCGATATGTCTCCACCGGATCGTGGTCGGTGGCGACGAGCAGCACGCCGTTCGCGACGAGCGCGACAGCGAGCGAGCCGAGTGGAACGGCAACCGTCAGCCAGCGACGCTCGACGAGGCGCTGCTCGATCCTCACGGTTTTCTCCGCAACGTCGAAATCCGCAGGGGCGGATTTCGACGGCGGGTCAGCCCCTGAAGCGGCCGGTGCCCGGCCGGAAACCACAGTGTCCCGCGCTCGAGTCCCCGTAGGGGCGACCCGTGCCTCGCCCTCGTCGGACAAAGGAACGCATGGATGAGGCGCACGCTTCTCACGCGTGCTCCCCGACAGCTTCGGACTGAACCCCCGCCATCAGCAGCCCCAGCTCCTCGACCGTCGCGTCGGCCGCGTCGACCTCGCCCACGATCGCGCCTTCGTACATCACCGCGATCCGATCCGAGAGGGTCAGCACCTCGTCGAGGTCTTCGCTCAGGAGCAGCACGGCGACCCCGTCCGCGGCCGCAGAGCGCAGATACGCATGGACGGTTTCGATCGCGCCGACGTCGAGCCCGCGCGTCGGCCCGGCGGCGACGAGCACTTTCGGCTCGCCCGAGAACTCGCGCGCGAGCACGACCTTCTGGAGGTTGCCGCCCGAGAGCCGTCGCGCCGGCGTGTCAGGCCCCGGCGTCTTCACGTCGTAGCGGTCGATCAGCTCCCGGGCTCGCGCCGCGATCCGGCGCAGGCGCAAGAAGGGCCCTGTCGAGAGCGGCTGCGCCCGGTACGCCTTGAGTGCGGTGTTCGAGGCGACGCTGAGGCTGGGCGCGACCCCGGTGTGGAGCCGGTCCTCGGGGATGTGTGCAATGCCGGCGCGGATCGCGGAACGCGGGTCGCCGTCCCTGAACGATCTCCCTGCGACCGAGATCCGCCCGGAGGTGAGCGGCCGCAAGCCCGTCACCGCCTCGGCGAGCTCTCGCTGGCCATTGCCCGCGACTCCGGCGATCCCGAGCACTTCGCCCGCGTTGACGAGCAGCGAGACATTTCGCAGCGCCTCGACGCCGCGGTCACCGGCCGCGCTCAACCCCTCCGCCCTGAGCACGACCTCGCCGATCGGGCCGGCCCGCTCACGGCGCATCCCGAGCTCGACGTCGCGTCCGACCATCATTGCCGCGAGCGACCGGGTCGTCGCCTCGGCGGTCGTAACTGTGCCGACCGAGTGGCCGCCACGAAGCACGGTGACGCGGTCTGCGACCGCGATCACCTCGTGCAGCTTGTGGGTGATCACGATCACCGAGTGCCCCTCGGCGGCCATCACCCGGAGCGTGGCGAAGAGCGCCTGCGCCTCCTGTGGCGTCAGAACGGCAGTCGGCTCGTCGAGCACGAGGACACGCGAGCCGCTGCGAACGGCCTTCATGATCTCGACCCGCTGTTGCTCGCCGACCGAGAGCTGCCAGACCTTCGCGTCCGGATCGACCGGCATCTGCAAGGCCTCGCCGAGCAGCGCGACCTCACGCGCGGCCGCCCGTCGACGGAGAACGAACGGCCCTCGGCGTGATCCGAGCGCGAGGTTGTCGGCCACGGTGAGCGTGTCGACGAGCCTGAAGTGCTGGTGCACCATCCCGATTCCGGCCTCGATCGCGTCGCGGGGCGAGTGGAGCTCGACCCGTCGTCCGCCGATCTCGATCTCGCCCGCATCGGGGCGATAGAGACCCGTGAGCACGTTCATCAGCGTCGTCTTGCCTGCTCCGTTCTCGCCGAGCAGCGCGTGCACCTCGCCGACTCCGACCTCGAACGACACGTCATCGTTCGCGATCACGCCGGGAAACCGCTTCGTGATCCCACGCATCGCCACGGCCGCTGCTCCATGCGGGCGCAAGGCCGGAATCCGCTCGCGCGGATTCCGGTCGCGCAACAACCCCTGAAGGCGGCCGTTTCGCGGCCGCGGGCGACTCTCCGTCACGTCAGCCTTCGAGACGCTACCCCTTCGGGCTCCCCTCGATCCCCTTCACGAGCCAGTTCACCGCGAGGATCTCGGGAAGGCTCATTCTCTTGCCCTTGGCCACACGAAGCTTCCCGCTCTGGTCGTAGAGCGGCCCCTGGAACTCGTAGAAGCGACCGGCGATGATCTCCTTCTGCTTCTTCGCGATCAGTGCCTTCGTCTTGGCCGAGACCTTCGGGCCGTACGCCGAGAGGAGCGTGAACCCGTCGGCCATCGAGCCCCAGTAGCTCCCCGTCTTCCAAGTGCCGTTGGCGGCCGCCTTGACGCGCTTCAGGTAGTAGGGGCCCCAGTCGTAGATCGCGGCGACGAGCCACGACGTCGGCGCGAACTTCCTCGAGTCGCTGTTGTATCCGACCCACGGGAGCCCTTGCGACTGCGCGTACTGGCCCGCGGCGGGGCTATCGACGTTCTGGCCGATCACGTCGGCGCCCGCCGCCACGAGGCTCTCGGCGGCTTTCTTCTCCTTTGCCGGGTCGAACCACGACTTGGTCCAGACGAGCTTCACTTTCGCGGTCGGCCTCACGGTCTGGACTCCGAGCGCGAACGCGTTCGCGTGGCGGATGATCTCGGGGATCGCGAACGGGACGATGTAGCCGACCACGCCCTTCTTCGTCGCCGCGCCGGCGGCGATCCCGGAGAGGTAGATCGCATCCTCGCCCGCGCCGAAGTAGTTCGCGTAGTTCTTCGCCGACTTGTAGCCGGTGGCGTGCTCGAAGTAGACGTCGGGATACTTCTTCGCCGCCGCCGCCATCGCGTCCATGTAGCCGAACGACGTCGCGAAGATGATCTTGTTCCCGTCCCGGACGAGGCTGTCGATCACCTGCGCCGCCTGCGGCCCCTCGGGCACGTTTTCCTTGTAGGTCGTGACGACGTTCTTGCCGAGCGCCTTCTGAACGGAGAGCCGCCCCCGGTCGTGCGCCTGTGACCAACCACCGTCGTTGTGTGGTCCGACGTAGATCCAGGCGGCCTTGATCGTTGCCGTTCTTGCCTCGCGTGCGGCCGTGCCGGTGGCGGCGACTGCGAGCGCGGTCGCCGCGAGCACCGTGAGCACGGCGCCGAGGCCGAGCTTGCGTTTGACCATCGATCTCCTCCTTCGGACGTGCGGTTGAGCCGACCGTATTCTGAGCTCCATCCTCCCGCCTCGCGCCCGAGCATGCAACCTCCTCCTTTCCAGGAGACTCGTCACCGTCCGGGCACAGCGAGATCGCGAGAGCCCCCCGACCGAACGCGTTATCGTCCGCCGGATGCAGAGCCTGGCGCGTCGACTCGCCGTCGCCCGGGGCGACGAGCCCGCAGACCTCGTCGTCCGCGGCGGGCGTGTGTTCTCCTCGTTCACGCGCGAATGGCTCGAGGCCGACGTCGCGGTCGTCGACGG
>JBPCLB010000226.1:0-4281 GCA_051003695.1 Gaiella sp.
CACGGAGCCTTGCAGCTCAACGGTTTTCAAGACCGCCCGATTCGGCCGCTCTCGCACCCCGCCTCAGTGGGGCAGTGTGCCGGAGTGCGCCGACGGTGTCGCCGAGGACGGGCTATCGCCCCCGGCATCCCGGGGTCCGTGATTGGGCGTCGTCCCGTGTGAGGAGTGGCGAGGGGCGTGGGGGTCAGGCGCGTGCGCCTGTCCCCGGGGTCGGGCTGAGGGTCGGGTGCCGAGCGCCTGAAACGGTGGAGCTCGCTCCGCCTCGCGCGGGGCGGATCCCAGCGCGAGGCCCGAGGCCGTGCGCTCGGACGGCGCGTGCGAGCTTGATCCGAGCGAAGGCGGTCACCGTGTCCCCGGGAACCATCCGCTCTGAGAGACGCCTGGCGGCCGAAGCCGGGAGTGCCACCTCGGATGGTCGTCGCGGCGCTCGCGCGCATGCGCGCAGAAGCTGGCGCATGTCGGTGCGACCTTCGAAGTTCGGGGTCACCTCGAGCGCTTCACGCACCGCGTCGAACTCGGCGCGGGTCCACGCGATACGCACCTGACCGGTGTCGGCCCTCTCTACCACAGGCGTCTCACGGTACTCACGGCCTGGGTTTCGTCGTCCCTCGAACGAGGGACTGCACGGCTATCGAGCGGCGCGGACGCCCGATCCGGTGCTTCGACCGAGGTGACGGACCGCTTGCATCAGCTTGACCCGGGCCAGGGCCGTGACGGTGTCGGACGGGACGAGCCGCCGCGAGAGACGGTAGGCCGTATCGGCCGGCAACGTGACGCCGTGGCTGCGCCGATCTCTGATCGCACTGCGCAGGAGCTCGCGCGCGAGCGAGCGCCCCTCGAACAACGGGGTCACCTCGATTGCCTCGCGCACGGCGACGACTTCTGCGCGTGTCCACGGCACGCGAACGCCCTGATCCCCCTGCGGTACACCCATCCCCACCGATCAGACTACACGTGTCAACCAGCGGACGCCTGAAAGCGTTGGATCAGCTCGCGATGCGCGTGGGCGCGCCGTAGGCGTGGAGCACGTCCGGGACGTCGCCCTGGAAGTTCTCGAGGATCGCGAGCGCCATCCGGTCGACGACGGCAGTCCCGTTGAGCATGTGAACGGGCTCGACGCCACGCTCGCCGCGGACACGGATCAGCAGGCGCCGGGCCTGAAAGTCGGTCGTGTTCGAGATCGACGCCGTCTCGACGAATCGCTCCTGTGCGGGGAACCAGGTCTCGACGTCGTACGTCTTCGCCGAGGCGCTCGACATGTCGCCCGCTGGCAGCACGACGACCCGGTAGGGCAGGCCGAGCTCTCGTACGAGCTCTTCGGTGTTCGCGAGCAGCGCTTCGTGCTCGTCCCACGAGTCCTCCGGCCGGGTCAGCGCGAACTGCTCCACCTTGTTGAACTGGTGCACGCGGATCATCCCGCGTGTGTCTCGCCCGGCTGCGCCCGCCTCGCGCCGGAAGCACGGTGAGAACGCGACGTAGCGGAGCGGCAGTTGATCGCGGGCGAGGATCTCGCCCGCGTGCAGGCTCGCGATCGGGATCTCGGCCGTCCCGGCCAGGTAGAGCCCGTCTGCAGGCAGCTCGTAGACGTTGGCCGCGTCCGACGGGAACGCGCCGGTACCGATCAGCGCCTCTTTGCGCACGAGCACCGGCGGGAGAACCGTCACGAACCCCTTCGCTGCGAGCCGGTCGAGCGCCAGTTGGTAGAGCGCGAGCGCGAGCCGCGCCGTGTCGCCGATCCAGTAGCCGAAGCGCGCGCCGGACATCCGAGCCGCGCGCTCCATGTCGAAGCGGCCGACCTCGAGATGCTCGCGGGGCTCCGCGAGCGAGGGAGTCTCGCCGACGCGGCGAAGCTCCCAGGCGTCCGCGTCGGTCGAGCCGTCGGGCGCATCCGCGTGAGGGGGGTTCGGAACGCGCAGGGCAAGCTCGTCGCGCTCTGTCTCGGCGGCGGCCAGCTCGGTCTCGACCTCGCGCAGCTCGTCCTTCATTCCCTGCAGCTGGGCGAGCTGCTCGGGCGTGGGCCTGCCTTTCGGCTTCGTCCGCGAGCGGAGCTCGTCGGCGCGGGGCACGAGCGCGCGCCAGCGTTCGTCTGCCGCGAGCAGACGGTCGAAGGCCTCGGCGGCGCCCTTGCGTGCGAGCGCCGCTCGGGTCGCGTCGACGTCGTGCCGTGCAGCCTTGAGGTCGATCACGCGAGCAAGTCTAAGGTGGCGTCGATCATCGCAGCGACGCCGTCGTCGGCCGGGCCGGGGCACGTCGTGTCCGCCTGCTCGAGGAGCAGCGGGTGGCCACCGACGATCGCGACGCCGAACCCGGCCATCTCGAGCAGCTCGAGGTCGTTCTCGCCGTCACCGAAGGCGACGACCCGCTCGAGGTCGAGCCCGAGCTCGTCGGTCACGAACCGGAGCCCGGTGCCCTTCGAGACGTCGCGGTTCCCCAGCTCGAGCAGCGTCGGAAGCGAGGTCGTGACGAAGAGACGGTCGCCGAACTGCGCTCGGAGAGCGTCTCGCAACGGCGGCAGCGCCTCCGGATCGCCGACCGTGACGAGCTTCGTCGGTGCCCTCGAGAGCCACTCGAGGAGGTCGCCGACCTCCGTCACCGGAAGCTGCTGGAAGTCCGCGTACGCCCGCGAGTAGGCGGTGTGCCGGGCGACGTAGAGCTCGTCGTCGACGTAGACGTTCGGGAAGCATCCGGCCCGCTCCAGCGCGGCGATCGCCTCGCGCGCGAGGTCGAGCTCCAGCGGTGCGTGGAAGAGCCAATCCGCCGCCCGCGGCCGGACGATCGCCGCACCCTGATAGCAGATCACCGGCTCCTCGATCCCGACCTGATCGAGATACGGGCGAACCGAGCGGAACATGCGGCCCGTCGCGACGAGCACCGGGATCCCGGCCTCCTGCGAGCGCGCGATCGCGGCGCGGAGCCGCGGGCGAAGCGTCGCGTCACGGCCGATCAGAGTGCCGTCGAGGTCGCATGCGAACGCAGCGACCTCGGCCGGATAGTCGGGCGGGAGCCTCAGCCGCTTGACGACTCGACGACGTACTGCGCCACGTCGGCGATCTGCTGTGGCTCGAGTTGCTCGCCGAATGCCGGCATCCCTCCCTGGCCGAGCGTGACACGCTCGACGACGAGCTCGTACGACGGTTTCGAGTCGTCGAGGTTCGGGCCGACTTTGCCGCTCGCCCCGGCCGCCACGAGCGTGTGGCAGCTACCGCAACCGTTGGTCGTCCAGACGCTCTCGCCCGCTCCCGAGTCACCGGTGAGCTCGAGCGCCGGGAGGTCCTCGTTCGAGCCGCCGGACGTTTCTGTGGGAACCTCGCCGACCACGGTCTCGGGCGTCGCCGTGACCTCTTCGCCGCCGCAGCCGGATGCGGCGAGCGCGAGCGCACTTGCGATCAGCGCGAGGAAGGCGGAGGAGCGACGCATCGAGCGGAGTCTAACCAGGCGAGGGCGAAGCGTGCGCGGGAAAGTGCACTCCCAGCGCCACACCACGAAGAGCCCCGCCGCGCCGAGTCCGAGGACGTCCCCGGGGGTGTCGTTGAGGAGGAGTGAGGTCGCGAGCGCGACGAGGAACGCATCCGTGACGGCGCGTTTGCCGCGACGGATCGCAACCCAGAGCACGACAGCGAGCGATGCGAGACAGGCGAAGGCGGGGCCGATGCCGGTCGTCGAGCGCCGAACGGACAGCTCCAGCCGGTCGAGCAGATCTCCGAGCAGGGCCGTAGGCCCGGCGCCGATCGAGTCGGTGACGTGGCTCGAGCTGCCCAAAACGACGTCGAGGCCCACCAGCACGAGCCCGCTGACAACTGTCGCTACGGCGAGAACGGTCAGCGACCGCGGCGTGAGCCGGGCCCCTCGTCGACGCACTACAAAAGTGCCGTAGGCGGCGAGCAGCACGATCAGCCCGCCACCGTCTGCTCCGAAGCGATTCCCGCCCACGAGCACGAGCGCGCCGACGGCCGTGGCGATCCCCGCTCGACCGAGCACCGCTGCTCCCACGAGCGCGGGGACGAGCAGGGCCGTTGCGAGCAGGTTCGAGAGACCGTAGAAGCGTCCCGCCTGGGAGGGGCCGAGCGGCGAGAGCGCGATCGTCTCCGGATCGAGACCGAGAAGCAGCAGATAGATCCCGATCACGGAGCCGCACGCGAGGCCGAGCGGCAGGAGCGCAGCGGCGAGACCCAGGAGCGCGACGACCCACCAGCCTGCGAGCCACAGATTGAGCGCGAGCCCGACGAGGAAAACCCGGGGGGCAAATCGCGGCGCGATCAGGGCGACGACGTACCCGACGCC
>JBPCLB010000227.1:0-11005 GCA_051003695.1 Gaiella sp.
TCGTTCCCGGAGCAGTCGCACCCCGGCTCGTGACGCGCGAGATGCTCGCACTGATGAAGCCGGGAGCAGTGCTCGTGGATGTGGCGATCGACCAGGGTGGGTGCTTCGAGACGTCTCGTCCGACGACCCACGACGACCCGCTGTTCGAGGTCGAGGGCATCGTTCACTATTGCGTTGCGAACATGCCCGGAGCGGTCCCGATCACCTCGACGAAAGCGCTCACGAACGTGACCTTGCCGTACATCGAGGGAATCGCAGATCGTGGCGTTCGGGGCGCGATCGCCGCCGACCCGGCGCTCGCGAAGGGCGTCAACGTCTACGACGGCAAGCTCACCTACGAGGCGGTGGCCGAGGCGCACAACTTGACCTACACGCCGCTCGCGGAGGCAATGGCTTGAGCGTGGGGGAAACCATGTTTCCCGACGAGCCCCCTTCTTCACGCCGGTCTGGGCTCAGCAGTAGCGTGGCCTCTCGGGCGAGTAGATCGCCCTTCGGCCGCGACGAGGGCGTGAAACGACAGTATGAGCCCATACCCGGGGTTTCCCTTCTGGGGCACCACAGCCCAGGGTCGCGGGATCAGTCTCGTGCCAGGCACCCGCCCGCATAGGCCGCGGCGAAGAACCACGCGTCGGCCTCGGGGCCGCGGCCCATGTGGTCGAGTGGCAACCCCGCGCAGGCATTGCCCCAGCCGCTCGCGTCGACTTCGACGACGGCGAGCCCACTCGGCGGCTCGAGCCCGGCGGGCCAGGCAATTTCGACGGAGCCGAGGCACAGGTCGAGCGCGGAGCGCGTGTGGTGGGAGAGCCCCTGATGACGCTCGCGCAGGTCGCCGAACGAGACACGCGGCACGACGATCGGTCGTCCGCCGAGCGCCGACGCCGCGTTCGCGGCCTCGGCGACTGCGATCCCTCCGTGGCCGAAACGCGACGCCGTGCCGACGATCCCGGGGCCGATTCCACAAACGACGGCTTGTGCGCCCAGCGAGGCGGCGACCGGGAGGGCCGAGGCGACCGACACGCAGGCGACATCGGCGTCGAAGCACGGAGCCACCGCGATCGTCGTCTCGACCAGCGTCCGCGCTGCGAGCACGCGCAACGTGTCCGAGAGAGAGACGGGCAGCGCGCCGCCCCCTAGTTGCACGTACACAACCCTGCGGCCCGCGAGCGCCGCACACACCGGCGCAACCTGACTGTGCAGCCCACAACAGACGACCGGGAGACGGTCGATGCGCTCGGGAACATCCCAGCCCTCCTCCTCCGCATAGCGCACTGCCGTCTGCATCGGCGTGTACGGGAGCGCCATGACGTGCGCTCCCTCGGCCACCTGCAGCCCGAGCCCCCGGGTGAGGTTCACTGCCACCACGTCGAACCCGCCGGAACCGAGTTGGAGCTCGGTCGCCTGGCCGTTCACGAGCACGACATCCCCTTCGGCAACCTCGCCCGTGAGACGCGGGAAGGCGACCGCAGAGACACCGTCGACCTCGAGCCGGACGAGCCACTCGTCTCGCTTCGTCACGGCGCTCACCGTGCCCCAGCGCAGCCCGAGTGCCATCTCGTGTCAGTCGCCGGCGTCGCGAGCCGCGTCGACGAGCGCCAGCGTCACCTCGACCATGCGCTCGAGATCGGCGACCGCGATCCGCTCGTCAGGCGTGTGGATGTCGATCATCCCATTGGCGAGATTGACACACGGAACGCCGCGGGCGTTGAAGACGTTCGCGTCGGCGGCGCCACCCGAGACTCCCAGACGAGCCTCGATTCCGACGCGTGCGAGAGCATCGACGGCGAGCCGCACGGCAAGCTCGTCCGGTGCGAAGCGATAGCCCTGATACTTCGGCTCGATCTTCGTCTCGAGCGTGCAGTCGGAGATCGTCGCCGCAAAGGCGGCCGCGTCCACGAGCTCCTGAACGAGCGCCGTCACGCGACTCGGGTCGTGCGAGCGCACCTCGGCCTCGAGCTCGCACCACTCGGGCACCACGTTGCGTGCCGTACCGCCGCGCACGAGGCCGACATTGGTGGTCGACAGATCGTCCACGCGACCGAGCGGCATGTCGGCGATCGCCCGCGCGGCTGCGAGGACGGCCGACCGACCGTCCTCGGGATACATGCCCGCGTGCGAGGCTCGACCGTGGAAGCGGAACACGACCTCCTGCGCCGACGGCGAGCCGATGACGACTTCCCCGATCGGGGCTGCCTGGTCGTAGACGTAGCCGAGCTTCGCCTCGAGACGGCCGGCGTCGAATGCGAGCGCCCCGAGGAGCCCGACCTCCTCCATCGGCGTGAACAGCAGCTCGACGCCGGCATGAGACCGACCCTCGGCGACGATCCGGCGCGCAGCCTCGAGTATCGCGACGACGGCCGACTTGTTGTCCGCGCCGAGGATCGTGCCACCCGCGTTCCGCACGATGCCGTCCTCGACGACCGGCTCGAGCGTGCCGGCGAGCGGCACGGTGTCGAGGTGCGCACAGAGCAGCAACGGCATGCCTGCCTCGTCACGTCCCGGCAAGCGGCAGAGGACGTTGCCCATGGTCGAGCCGATCTTCGGGCCTGCGTCGTCCTCGTCCCAGGCGAGCCCGAGAGCGTCGAGCTCGGCGAGCACACGATCGGCCACGGCTCGCTCCTCGCCGGGCGGGCTGGGAATCGCGGCGAGCTCGAGAAAGAGGTCGAGCGTGCTCTCGCTAGAGCTCATCGCGGAACGAAGCCTTGCGCGTCGTGACGCGACTCGCTCCCGCTCACCCGAGCCGACCGGCCGTTTCGACCGGCGAAAGCAGGTCTGCCGCGAGCTGGCCGGCCCTCGCACGTGATCGCTCCAACGCGGCGCCGACGAACGCGCTGAAGAGCGGCGCCGGCCTCGTCGGGCGGGACTTGAACTCCGGATGGAACTGGCTTGCGACGAACCACGGATGGTCGGGCAGCTCGACGATCTCGACGAGCCGGTCCTCCTGGAACGTCCCCGAGACGACGAGCCCGGCCTCCCCGAGCTGGCGGCGGAACTGATTGTTGACCTCGTACCGGTGGCGATGCCGTTCGTGTACGACCGACGCCCCGTGGTAGGTCTCCTGCGTGCGCGTGCCCGCCGTGAGCTGCACCGCTCGGGCGCCGAGCCGCATCGTGCCACCGAGGTCCTCGATGCCCTTCTGCTCGGGCAGCAGATCGATCACGGGATACGGCGTCTCGGGATCCATCTCGGTCGAGTTCGCACCCTCGAGCCCGCACACGTGGCGGGCGAACTCACTCACCGCAACATGCATCCCGAGGCAGATTCCCAGGTACGGAATCGAGCGTTCGCGCGCCGCGCGGCAGGCGAGGATCTTGCCTTCCCAGCCCCGAGACCCGAATCCACCCGGGACGAGCACGCCGTCGAGCTGCTCCAGCTCCGCGACGGCCTCCTCGTAGGTCATGTGCTCCGCGTCGACCCAGCGGACGACCACGCCGGCGCCGTGGTGGAGACCTGCGTGCTTGAGCGCCTCGTGAACCGACAGATACGCGTCGCGCAGCTTGACGTACTTGCCGACCAGCGCGATCTCGACCTCCTCCGTTCGCCCACCGATGCGGTCGGTCAGCTTGCGCCATTCGCCGAGATCGGCCGGCCCGGTCTCGAGCCCGAGCCTGCGGCAGACGAGCTCGTCGAGGCCCTCGCGTTGCAGGTGCTCGGGGACGAGGTAGACGTCGGGCACGTCGGGGCTGCCGACGACGGCATCCAGGTCGACGTCGGCGAAGAGCGCGATCTTCTCGCGGATCTCGACCGACAACTCTTCGTGCGAACGGCACACGATCACATCCGGGTGGATCCCGATCCGACGGAGCTCGTTCACCGAATGCTGCGTTGGCTTCGTCTTCAGCTCGCCGGCGGCCTCGATGAACGGCACGAGCGTGACGTGGATCACCATCACGTTCTCGGGTCCGACCTCGCGCCGGAACTGGCGGATCGCCTCCAGGAAAGGCAGCGACTCGATGTCACCGACGGTGCCGCCGATCTCGGAGATCACGACGTCGACCGGCTCGGTCGTCGCACCGCGCCGAACACGCGTCTTGATCTCGTTCGTGATGTGCGGGATCACCTGCACGGTCGCGCCGAGGAACTCGCCCTTGCGCTCCTTGCGCAGGACGGTGTCCCAGACGGCGCCGGCCGAGTGGCTCGCGTTCTTCGTCAGGTTCTCGTCGATGAAGCGCTCGTAGTGGCCGAGGTCGAGATCGGTCTCGGCACCGTCCTCGGTGACGAACACCTCGCCGTGCTGGAACGGGCTCATCGTGCCCGGGTCGACGTTGAGGTAGGGGTCGAATTTCTGTGCCTGCACACGGAGGCCCCGGGCCTTGAGCAGGCGTCCGAGCGAGGCCGCGACGATTCCCTTGCCGAGCGCCGAGACGACGCCTCCGGTGACGAAGACGAACTTCGTCGCGTTGTCGCTCACGGCGTCCGTCCCAGGGCGTCGAGCTTACGCAGAACCGGCGACGACTCGATCACCGCACCGAGCGACCGACGCTCCCCGACAGCGGTGAGAGCGAGGAGGGCGCCGATCGCCATTGCCCTGCTCGAGCCCGTGATCCGCTCCACGGACTCCAAACCTAGCAGCGCGCCGAGCGCGTTCGAGCCGGCATCGCCCAACATCGTCATCTCGCGCAGATCGTAGGGCGCGAGCAGGACGGCCACCGCGACGCCACGGCGGGGGCGTCCACCGAGGACGAGGGCGGCGACGAGGAACGTCTTGAGGGCGCGACCAGGGCGTGTGTCCAGTTGATTGAGCGCGTTTGCCGAGAGGGCGACGAGCATTGCTCCGGAGAGCGACCGGGTGCGGATCAGGGCCCACGCCGAGATCCCGACGAGCTTCAGAGTTCCGGTCGTCCCCCCTGCCGTGAGATGGGCACGGAACCCCCGCTCGGCACCGCTCCAGAGGTCGTCTGCGAGACCGATCGCCGCAACGGGTGAGACGACCGGGCAGCCGAGGCCGACCGCCGCACCCACGAGCGGGAGTCGCAGCCCGCGGAAGCTCCGCGCCTGGGGCCCGCATGCGAGAACGAGCTCGAGGAGCTGCCGACCGCGGTGGGCGAAGCCGCGCAGATCGAGACCTGTCGAGCGATGCTCGAGCTCGAGCACGTGCTCCCGCACGTCGAGCCCGCCTCGCACGGCGTCGATCGTCATCCGTGTCTCGACCCCGAACCCTGCGGCGACCGGGAAGAGGCTCGCGCGGCCGGTCTGCGAGAGCGCTCGTTGACCCGAGAGCGGCTCGAGGGACTTGAAACCGCTCCGGACGAAGATGAGTGCCCGGGCTGCACGCTTGGCAACTCCCAGTCCATCCCCCGAGCGGTGAGCGAACGCGGCGATTCGGAGATCCCCGCCGGCACCCACGAGCGGTCGCAGGTCACCACGCAGGTCGGCGTCGCACAGCAGTAGCGGTCCCGGCGGACACGTGCGCTCGGCGAGCGTCAGTGCTTGGCCCTTCCCGCGCCGCGGCAGCGAGACGACACGCGCGCCCGCTCCTCGAGCGCGCGTCGCGGTCGCGTCGCGCGATCCGTCGTCGGCCACCACCAACTCCGCACCCGGGAACATCTCCTTCAGTGCGTTGACCGTGTCCGCGATCCGCTCTGCCTCGTCGCGCGCCGCGACGAGGATCGTCAGGCCGCCCTCGTGGGCCACGCAGCGAGCCGAAGAGGAGCGTCCGCGAGGCGAGCCATTCATTCCCGCGGCGACGGCGGAGTCACCGGCGCGACGGTCGGAACGATGCCGTCCCCTGCCCCGCCCTCGAGGCCGTAGCTCCCGGCCGGTGCGCCGGCGAGGAGAAGCACGAGCGCGAGTCGCCCCGCCTCCGTCTCGACCGAGTCGACGGTGGAGAGCCCGGCTCGCTGGAAGGCGGGTATCGCCGGAAACGGGCCGCTCGACGTGTCGATGCCGACGGCCGGCCGGCCGACGCGCACGAGGCCGCCGTAGAGACCGCTGAGGAAATCCTGGGTCTCGCCCTGCTGCGGCGCGATGGGGCGGGCGACGACGACGCCGTCCACGGGCGTACGGAGTTCCCCGGAACGCTCTTCGACGATCACTCCTTCCAGCTGTGTCCACAGTGGAAGCGGCCCTCCTCTCATCAGCTCTCTTCCGAGCTCACGACCGAGGGCGACGCGCTGATCTGCGCCCACGAAGGTGCGTGTCGCGATCCGTCCGCGGAGCGCGTCGTCGACGGCGCCGCCGTCGAGAGGGATCCGCAATGCGCGCATTCGGTCGATCGTCCCACCGGCGTCGCGTACCGCCTCGGTGACGGCGCTGACGACGGCCTGATCGACCGAGCCCGCGAACACGAGTGCAACCGCCTTACCCTCGAGTCGCCGGGGAACGAGTGCCGGGTACGTTCGCTCCGCGTAGTCCTCGAGCGCCGCGCCTGCCGCCTGCGTCGCCTCGAGTCGAGCGAGTGCGGTGTCGCGCTCGCGGCGCAGATCCGCGATCTGGCCGGTCAGGTTCTTGCGCTCCGCCTCCCCGACGAATCCCCGCCCGGAGAGTCCGACCCCGACCAGAATCCCGATCACCAGTGCGAGAAACACCGCCGCAAGCGATGCGACGTGGTAGCGCAAGTCGAACACGGCCGGAGTGTCGCACCACTTTCCCGCGACCGCGGAAGGTACTAGAGCCCGAGCAGATCCGCGACCGACCGGGTGATCGAGTCGATCACGGTACGCAGCGCCGGCGAGGCGAGGATCGCGACAACGACTGCGATCACACCCGTCACCGCGAAGACGACGAGCGGCCACAGCCCCACGCGTCTGGAGACGAGTCGCGAGACGCCCTTGGCGTCGACGAGCGACTCACCCACCTTGAGCCTCGTCACGAACGTGGAGGCCATTCCGGCGCGGTCGCGCTCGAGAAACTCCACGAGGTTGAAATGCGTCCCGACCGCGACGATCAGCGTCGCACCCTTCTCGTGTGCCAGCTGCAACGCCAGGTCCTCGCTGATCCCGGGAGCCAAGACGACCTCGAACGGGAGACCGAGCCGGCGCAACCGCTCGGCTCCCGGCGCTCTCCCGTCGGTATAGGCATGGACGAGCAGCTCCGCGCCGCAGCGCAGTGCGTCGTCCGAGATCGAGTCGAAGTCTCCGACGACGAGGTGAGGCTCCAGCCCCACCTCCAGCAGCGCATCCGCGCCACCGTCGACACCGACGAGCACCGGACGGAAGTCACGGATGTACGGACGGACGATCCGAAGATCGGACTTGTAGCCCGGTCCTCGAGCGACGACGAGAGCGTGCCGGTCGCGGAACCGCGTCTTCAGCGGAGGGAGGTTCACGAGCTGTGAAAGCACTCCGGCCTCGTCTCGGAGATGGCGCAGCGTGTTCTCCGCGAACGCGGCGAGGGCGTCGGTGACGCGTTCCTGTTGCTCCCCGAGCGCCGTGACGAGCGTTTGCTCGTCGAGCAGGGTTCCTTGGGCGACGAGTGTCCCGTCACGCCACACGCCTTGCGCGTCGATCCGGACGAGGTCGCCGTCGTCGAGCTCCTCGAAGAGCGGCGCGCCCGGCGCATCGAGCAAGACGATCCCGGTGCGAACGAGCTCGAGCGGACCAGGGTTCGGGAAGCGGCCAGTCGACGAGCTCGAGACGTTGACCACAGCTCGAACTCCTGCTTCAGCGAGCTCCTCGGCCGAGACCCGGTCGATGTCGGCGTGGTCGACGATCGCGACGTCGTCGGGCCGCAGTCGCTTGACGAGGTCCTTTGTGCGCCGCCCGAGACGCGCCCGGCCCGTGACGGACAGTGTCACTGCGTCTCCCGGGCGGTGAGCGCCGCGACGAACTCCTCCCCTCCGAGCATCCGCTCGAGCTCGTCCCGGCGCCTGGTCTCGTCGAGCTGCTCGATCCGCGTGTGCGTGGGATCTCCGGGCACTTTCTCGACCCGAAAATGAGCGGCGGCGACGCTCGCGATCTGCGGGAGATGCGTGATCGTCAGCACCTGGGCACGCTCTGCCAGCCTCGTCAGTACCTCGGCGACCCGGTGCGCGGTGACACCGCCGATACCGGCGTCGATCTCGTCGAAGACCATCGTCTCTCCACCAGCGACCGCGGCGATCGCGAGCGCGATGCGCGAGAGCTCGCCTCCCGACGCCGTCTCTGCTACCGGGCCGAGCGGCAGGCCTGTGTTCGGTCGCACGAGAAAGACGATCTCGTCGCGTCCCGCCTGACCCGCCGTGTCGCGCTCTCCGAGCTCGACTCGGAACTCGCCTTCTCCCATCCCGACGTCGCGGAGCTCGGCCGCAACGGCCGCCGCAAAGGCTGGCGCGGCGTTGCGACGTGCGTGCGAGAGAGCTTCGACGACATCCGCCCAGAGGCTCTCGGCAGCTGCGAGCTCCACACGCGCGGTCTCGACCGGATCGTGGCCTTCGGCAAGCGACTCGAGCGCCGCCGCCGCGGCGTCGCGACGCTCGAGCAGCTCGTTCAGCGTTGCCGCCCCGTAGCGCCGGCGGGCTGTCGCCATACGATCGAGCGTCTCCTCCACGACCTCGATCCGAGCAGGATCGGCGTCGAGCGACCCCAGCAGGCGCCTCAGGTCACCTGCGATGTCACCGAGGCGGACGACGGCATCCCGCAGCTCCTCGGCGGAGACCGCGAGCTCCGGTGCAAGCCGCTCGAGCGGCGCGAGCGAGCGCTCGGCGAGCGACACGAGCCCCGCTGCGCCGTCACTCTCGGCGTCATCGGGCTCGAGTGCGCCGATCGCCGCAGAGATGCCCTCCCCCAGATCGGCGACGTGAAGCATGCGCTCGCGCTCGGCCCGCAGCGCCTCCTCTTCATCCGGTTCGAGACCGGCCGTGTCTTCGACCAGGGCTTCGAGCTCGGCCACGCGAGCTCGCGCAGCTTCGACATCGCCTTCGAGCTCGGCGAGGCGTGCCCGCGCGGCAGCGAGCGCGCGCCACCGGGCTCGGGCCTCGAGGCGACGCCGCAGCTGATCCTCGCCTACGAAGCGGTCGAGCACGTCGAGCTGATGTGATCGGCGGGCGAGCCGGCGCTGCTCGAACTGGCCGGACATCGCAACGAGACGCTCTGCAGCGAGGGCGAGATCCTCGCGCGCCACCGCGCGACCCCACGCGTAGGCGCGAGTACGTCCGTCGGCGAACACGCGGCGTGCGAGCACGAGTCCGGCCTCGTCGTCGGGCCGCAGTCCCGCGAGAGTCTCGAGCTCGTCGTCGTCGAAGAAACCGTCCGGAACGTCGAGCTCCGCCTCGACGTATGCCTCTGACCCGGCGGCGCCCACCAGCGTCGCGTCTCCGCGGGCCCCGAGCAGCAGCCCGAGCGCCTGGGCGAAGATCGTCTTCCCGGCACCTGTCTCGCCCGTGAGCGCGTTCAGGCCCGGGGCGAGCTCGAGCGTCGCCTCGCGGATGAGGACGAGATTCTCGATCCGCAGCCGCCTGAGCACACCGGGATCGTAGTGCCGCACGTGCAGGTCTAGGTCGAGAAACTCTGGCGGTACCGCCTGACGAAGGTTGCCTCGGGCAGGGTCGCGAGCAGCGATGATGATCCCCCCAGGCGAACTACGACCTCGTCGCCGGGGTGCGCGTCGCCGATGCGGTGTCCATCCACCAGCACCGCGACCTCGACGTCGAGCGTCCGGTTACCGACGAGGACGGCCTTTCCGCGTGGCACGACGAGCGGTCTCGCGTGCAGCGAATGGGGGGCGACGAACGTCACGGTCAGCGCGTCGATGCCCCACATCAACACCGGGCCCCCGTTCGAGAGGTTGTAGGCGGTCGACCCGGAGGGGCTCGAGCAGATGAGGCCGTCGCAACGAACCCGGCCGAGATCCTCGCCGCCGACCGACCATTCGAGCTCGACCATCCGCCCGAGTTGTCCCGAGGCGACGACGACGTCGTTCACGGCGACCTGCCTCGTGCCGCTGAACTCCACCTCGAGCGTCGGGAGCTCGACGATCTCGAGCTCGCCGGCGAACGCGCGCTCGAGACCACGTTCGAGGTCGTCTCGGCGGATGCTCGTGAGAAAGCCGACCCGGCCGAAGTTGACTCCCAGCACGGGAACGCCGCTGCCGAGAAACCGTTGCAACGCCCTGAGCATCGTGCCGTCGCCGCCGAGGACGACCGCGAGCTCAGCCCCTGCAGCGTCGCCGGCCGCTTTCAGACCGTACTTCGCCGCCTCCTCCTCCGTGACGACGAGCTCGACACCTGCTTTGCGGGCGACGTCGAGGAGCCGCTCGACGTCGGCGCCCACCTGCGCCGGGCGGCCGTGGCTGAGCAGGATTGCCGTGCGGACGCGCTCAACGTTCGACGGCGGCGTCGATGAAGCGGCGGATGTCATCGGGGTCGGGCGGCTCTCGGCTCGCGATCAGGTGGACGACGAACTCCCGGTTCCCCTTCGGCCCCGGCAGCCCGGAGTCTACGATCCCGACGACGCGTCCGCCGAAGCCGGTGCTCGCGGTGACGAACTGCTCGAGCACGGCTCGATGCACGGAAGGATCCCGCACGACGCCCTTCGGCACGTCGGCTCGGCCCGCTTCGAACTGCGGCTTGACCAGCACGAGCGCCTCCCAAGCCGGCTTCGCGAGTGCGAGTGCCGGAGGTAGCACCGTCACCGCAGAGATGAACGAGACGTCGCACACGACGAGACTCGGTGAAAACGGCAGCTCCGTGAGCCCGCGCGCGTTGACGCGCTCGAGCACCGTCACGCGCGGATCCTCGCGCACCTTCGGGTGGAGCTGCCCGTAGCCGACGTCGAGCGCAACCACACGAGCCGCGCCGTGTTGGAGCAGGCAGTCCGTGAACCCGCCGGTTGAGGCTCCGAGGTCGAGGCAGTCGCGTCCGGCCGGATCGACCTCGAAGGTCTCGAGCGCGTGAGTCAGCTTCTCGCCACCGCGCGAGACGAAGCGCGGCGGCCGTTCGATGCTGAGCTCGGCATCCTCGCCGACCTGGTGCCCCGGCTTGTCGTAGCCGGGGACGAGACCCGCGAGGACGAGCGCCTGGGCCTGCGAACGGGTCTCCGCGAGTCCTCTCTCGACGAGCATCACGTCGAGCCGTTTCTTTGCCGTCACGTCC
>JBPCLB010000228.1:0-2862 GCA_051003695.1 Gaiella sp.
GCCATGATCGTCGGGGAGAACTTCGCCGACGACCACGATCTCGCGGTCGGTCAGCGGGTGACGGTCCAGACCGGGGCCAACACGTCGCTCGAGGCCGAGATCGCGGGGATCTACAAGCCACCGCCGTTCTATCCCCTGCTCGGCGCCGCGAGCATCACGATCGACGCCTTCGACGAGCTCGTCGAGCGACCGCGCAACCAGTACACGTTCATCAACGTCCCCGGCGAGCCGGGCGAGGCCGCCCGCGCCGAGCTCGAACGCGCCACCGCCGGGTACCCCGACGCGAAGGTGCAGACGCGCCAGGAATGGATCGACAAGGAGGATGCCGAGTTCGACCAGTTCCTCGTGATGCTGTACGTCCTGCTCGCGCTCTCGGTGATCATCAGCCTCTTCGGGATGGTCAACACGCTCGTGCTCTCGGTGTTCGAGCGCACGCGCGAGCTCGGGATGCTGCGCGCAGTGGGGATGACCCGTCGCCAGGCGCGGCGGATGATCCGCCACGAGAGCGTCATCACTGCCCTGATCGGAGCCGCCCTCGGGCTGCCGCTCGGCATCTTCCTGGCCGTGCTCGTGACGCGGGCGCTCGGCGAGTTCGACGTGCGGTTCTCGGTGCCGACGTCCCAGCTCGTCGTTCTCGTCGTGCTCTCGGTGATCGTGGGACTGCTCGCGGCGATCACCCCCGCGCGCCGGGCGGCGAAGCTGAACCCGCTCGAGGCGCTCCACTACGAATGATTCGCTTCGCCCTGCGGGGCATGCTCGGGCGGAAGCTCCGGACGATCCTCACCGCGCTCGCGATCGTGCTGGGTGTAGCCATGGTCAGTGGCACGTACGTGCTGACCGACTCGATTGACAAGGCATTCGACTCGATCTTCTCGGACGTCTACCGCGGGACCGACGCGACGATCACGAGCAAGACGCCGTTCGACGTCACCGACGGCGGCGGCTCGACCGTGCCGGCCTTCGACGAGGCGGTGCTCCAGCAGGTATCCGAGCTTCCGGACGTGTCGGATGCGCTCGGCGGAGTCGCCGGTGAGGCGCAGCTGATCGACGACGACGGAGACGCGATCGTCTTCGGCGGAGCGCCGAACCTCGGGTTCAGCGTCGACCCGAGCAAGCCCGACTTCAACACCCTGACGCTCGAGCAGGGCTCGTGGCCGACGACCGACGAGGTGGTCGTCGACGTTGCGACCGCCTCCAAGAAGGACCTCGAGGTCGGCCGGCAGATCGGCGTCCAGGCCGAGGGCTCGGTTCGTCGGCTGCGGATCTCCGGTCTCGTGAAGTTCGGGTCGGTCGACACGATCGGTGGCGCGACCCTGGCGGGGTTCGACTTGCCGACGGCGCAGTCGCTGTTCAAGAAGGAGGGCAAGCTCGACCAGATCAGGGTCGCCGGCAAGCAGGGTGTGGCCCCTGCGTCGCTCGTCAGCGCGATCGAAGCCGTGATCCCGGCCACCACCCAGGTGAGGAGCGGCGAGGCGCAGGCTCGAGAGGATGCGGAGGAGACCAACGAGTTCATCTCGTTTCTCCAGAACTTCCTGCTCGCGTTTGGCGGGATCGCGCTCTTCGTCGGCTCCTTCGTGATCGCGAACTCGTTGTCGATCACGATCGCGCAGCGGATGCGTGAGTTCGCGACCCTCCGAACACTGGGAGCCTCGCGTCGCCAGGTGCTCGGCTCGATCGTCCTCGAATCGCTCGTCGTCGGCGTGATCGCATCGCTGATCGGCCTGTTCCTCGGACTCGCCCTCGCGACCGGGCTGTTCGAGCTCTTCGACGCAGTCGGCTTCACGCTGCCCAACTCCGGGCTCGTGTTCGAGACGCGCACGATCGTCGTCGCGCTGCTCGTGGGCATCCTCGTGACTCTCCTCGCGAGCCTGCGCCCAGCGATCCGGGCGACCCGGGTTCCGCCGATCGCGGCCGTTCGCGAGGGCGCAACCCTGCCGGAGGGCCGGTTCGCCCGGTTTCGGACGCTCGGTTCCACTCTCCTCACGGCGCTCGGCTTCGCTGCGCTGCTCTGGGGCCTCTTCGGGCCCGACCTCGACACCACGCAGATCCTCCTCTTCATGGGAGTCGGCACGGTGCTCGTCTTCTTTGGCGTCGCCTTGCTCTCCGCGCGCTTCGTGAGACCCCTCGCCGGGTTCCTCGGCTGGCCCGGGGCACGGGTCGGGGGTGCTGCCGGCAGCCTTGCCCGCGACAACGCGCGGCGCAACCCGCAGCGCACTGCGTCCACCGCAGCAGCGCTGATGATCGGGCTCGCGCTCGTCACGCTCGTCGCGACCCTCGCGGCGGGAATCACCCAGTCGTTCCGTGGTGCGGTCAACGACATCTTCAAGGGCGACTACGCGATCACGGCGCAGAACAACTACTCCCCGATCCCGATCGACGCCGCCGCCGCGGCGGCGACCGCACCGGGTGTCATCAGCGCCGGCAGCGTCCGCACGGGCGATGCCTTGCTCTACGGCGAGACGGAGTTCGCGACTGCGGTGGACCCCGGGGCAAAGGACGTCCTCAATCTCGACTGGAAGGACGGGTCGAACGCCGTCTTCGCCCAGCTCGGAGACAGCGGGGCCTTCGTCGACGACGGCTTCGCCGGCGACCACGACCTCAGTGTCGGCTCGTCCGTCGACGTCACCTTCGTGAACGGGGAGCAGCGCTCGTTCGAGATCAAGGGCATCTTCGATCCACCCGCCGGCGGATCGCCTTTCGGCGTCGTCACGGTCTCGGCAGCCGTCTGGGACGAGACGAACCCCGCACCGAAGAATCTCTACTCGTTCCTCCGCACCACGGGTGGCGAGTCCGACGCAAATCGGGCCGCGCTCGAGAGCGCCCTCGACGGCTTCCCGAACGCAAAGGTCCAGACACGCGGCG
>JBPCLB010000229.1:0-2647 GCA_051003695.1 Gaiella sp.
CGGTTCTCGCAGCCGCTCGCAATCCGCTTTCTCACCGCGGATCCTGGCCCGCTGCCGACAGGTGTCGTCACCGCGGTCGGCGGGCTCGCACCCGTCCTCTCGGCGCCGGGTGTCGTCCAGGCGGAGACGTACCTGCAGATCGGCGAGACGATCCGTCCTGTGCGGCTCGACGGTGACCGGCGCGGGTACGTGATCGCGATCGCGGACACCTCGGTCGAGGCGCTGGGGCTCGCCGAGGACGCCGCGGGCCTGTTGCGCGTGGACGTCGAATGAGCGCCGTGTCGCCCGGAGGGTCCCGGCTCAAGCCAGGCCACGGCTGCGCTTTCGACCTCGAGCACTACGGCGAGGTGCTCGATGCCGCCCGCGTGGGCGGCTACCGGTACACCACGTTCGCCGAGGAGCCTTCTCCGGGTGCGCTCTTCCTGCGCCACGACGTCGACCTGTCTCTCGACGCGGCGCTGCAGATGGCCGAGCTCGAGACGGCACGCGACGTCCGCGCCACCTACTTCCTGATGACCCGCTCGGTCTTCTACAACCTCGACTCGCACGAAGGGGTCGAGGCGATCGAGCGGCTGCGGTCGCTCGGCCACGGTGTCGGGCTGCACGCGATTCATCCCGACGCAGCTCTCGACGAGCGCTTCGATCAGGTCGTCGCCTGGCACAATCCGGACGCCGAGTACATGACCGCCCCGATCGACGGCGCCGTCAACGCCATGCAATCGCCGTGGTTCGCTCGCACGACCTACCGCTCCGACTCGAACCAGCGGTGGCGCTCGGGCTGCCCGCACGACGAGCTGCGACGTGCGGTATTCCCATGGCTCCAGCTCCTCGTCCACCCCGAGATCTGGGTGTATCCAGGCCGGACGATGGGGGAGACGATGCGCGCGATGCTCGAGGCCGAGCGTGGACGCGGCCTCGCCCGCCTCGCGGCCGATCGCGTCGACCTGTCGTGAGCGAAGTCCCGCTCGTCGGCGGAGACGTCCATATCCGCGAGAACGTCGTCGTCCGGGTCGGGGACACCGTTCGCCGTCCCGTGGGTCCACACACTCCTGCGGTCCACGCGCTACTGCGCCACTTCGAGACCGTTGGCTTCGACGGCGCGCCGCGCGCGTGCGGGCTCGACGAGCGAGGCCGCGAGATCCTGAGCTTCGTCGAGGGTGAACCGGGGCTCGCGCCTGTCCCCGCGGACGACGAGGTCGTCGAGGCGCTCGGCCGCCTGCTCCGCCTGATGCACGAGGCCCAGCACGGCTTCGTCGCGCCCGCCGACGCGCATTGGCACGACGGGCCGCTCCGACCGCCGCCGGGCGACGTGATCTGCCACAACGACCTCTTCTGGCCGAACGTCGTCTTCCGCCGCGGGGTCCCCGTCGCGTTGATCGACTGGGATCTCGCCGTGCCGGCACCGCGCCTCTACGACCTTGCGTCGGCGGCGAACTTCTGGGTTCCACTCGCTCACGACGAGCGAGCGGTCCGGTGGGGCCTCTCTCCGACTCGCCATGGCGAGCGACTGCGCCTGCTGTGCGACGGCTACGGGCTGGCACGCACCGAGCGACTGGGGTTGCTCGACGTCGTCGCCCACCGCAACGCGATGGGCTTCGAGATCCACCGGCTCTGGGGCGGTGTCGAGCGCCGTTCGGGCTGGCGCGAGATGTGGGACGCCGGCAGCGGCGACGCGCTCCTCGCCCGCAACGCCTGGTTCGAGGCGCATCGCGCCGACCTGCTTGCATTCCTTCGGTGACTCTTCGTCCCGTGACCGTGCTCGTCTCCGCCTCCGGCGCCCCGGGCACAGCGGCTCTCTTGCGCGGGCTCCGCGAGAACGGCGAGCGCGAGGTACGGCTCGTGGGCACCGACATGTCCGAGCGGTCCGTGGGCGCACACCTCTGCGATGCATTCCACCGCGTTCCCTCCGGCTCGGACCCGGCCTTCGCCGACGCCGTCCTCGAGGTCGTCGAGCGCGAGCGTGTCGACGTCGTGCTGCCGCAGTCGTCGTTCGACCTCGAGGGGCTCGCAGCGCACCGTGAGCGTTTCCCGGTACCGGTGCTCGTCTCGGGTCCCGATGCGATCCACCGCTCGAACGACAAGGCGGAGACCTACGCGTTCCTCCACCGCCTCGGCCTGCCCGCGCCGTTGTTCCGGCGGGTCAACGGCGCCGACGCGGTCGAAGAGGCCGCACGCGCGCTCGGCTACCCCGAGCGACCGGTCTGCTTCAAGCCGGTGTTCTCGAGTGGCTCGCGGGGCTTCCGCGTGCTCGACCCGACGGTCGACCGGGCGCATCAGCTCCTGCACGAGCGCCCCGGCTCGGTGGCGATGAGGCTCGAGGAGGCGGTCGAGCTGCTGCCGGACGAGGGTGGCCCCGACCTGCTGGTGATGGAGCTCGCGACCGGCGGAGAGCGTACGATCGACGGGATCGCCGACGGCGAGCGCGTCGTGCTCGGACACCCGAAGACACGCGAGGCGATGCGGGCAGGGCTCGCGATGTACTTCGTCACGGTCGAGGACCCAACGCTGATGGAGGTCGCCGACCGGATCGTCGCCGAGCTGCGAATCGAATGGTTCTTCAACATCCAGCTCGTCGGCGAGCACGTGATCGAGGTCAACCCGCGGATCTCGACGATCGTCTACCAGGAGGATCTGAACCTGCCGTACC
>JBPCLB010000230.1:0-2586 GCA_051003695.1 Gaiella sp.
CCTCGGGCAACTCCTTGACGATCGTGCCGTCGGCCTGCCCGAGGGAACGCAGCCGCTGTCGCGCGAACCGGTGCGCGAGCACAGGGAGGAAGTCGCTGGAACGGGGCGCGCCAAGGAGGTCAAGCGACTCCGTGATGTAGCGCTCGATCGTCTCGCGTCCGAAGACGCCCGTGAACTCACCGACCAGGGCGTCCGCGGCCCTCTCGACATGGCGCTGGGTGATCGGATCGAGCATGCTCGGCATCGGGCTCCTCCGGTTTGGTGACTCCTGCATCGTCGCGTTCCCGCCACCAAATTGTTGCGGCCAACTGGTAAACGGGCTGTATCGAGCTATCCCTCCCGGCCCTGATCAGGCTACGCTCGGTCCATGAAGGAGACGGTCGAACGGGAGCTCAAGCTCTCACCGGGCGAGGGCTTCGTGATGCCCGAGCTCGGGGGCGAACCGTTGCCGCCCCGGACGTTCGTTTCCACATACCACGACACACCCGACCTCGTGCTCGCCCGTCACGGCGTGACGTTCCGCCACCGGGTCGAGGACGGCGCGGGGCTGTGGCAGTTGAAGCTGCCGAAGGGCGGCGCGACGCGCATCGAGCTCGAGCTCGCCGGTCCACCCGCGCGTCCGCCCGAGGAGATGTTGGCACTCGTCGTCGCGTTCCTCCGCGGGCGGCCCGTCGTGCCTGTGGCACGCCTGCGCACGAGACGCGAGGGCTTCCGGGCGGAAGGCGCGGAGATCGTGCACGACTCGGTCGCGGTGATGGTCGGGACGCAGATCGCGCGCAGGTTCGGCGAGGTCGAGATCGAGCTGCTCGAGGGTGACGAGCGAACGCTTCGCCGGTTCGAGCAGGAGCTCCGTCGGGCCGGGGCCGATTCGACCGACACCCTGCGGCCCAAGCTCTTCCGCGCGCTCGACCTCGCCGACCCGCCGGCCGTCGTGGAGGTGCCTTCCGGGTCGCTGCCCTCGGTCGCGCTCGGGATCGCACTAGGTGAGCAGGTCAGGCGACTGCTCGTCCACGATCCCGGCACCCGACTCGGCTCCGATGCGGAGGATCTCCATCAGTTGCGCGTCACGACCCGGCGGTTGCGCGCATTCCTGCGCGCCGGCCGCTCGTTGCTCGACCGCGCGTGGGCGGACGACCTTCGCACCGAGCTCGGCTGGCTCGGGCGGGAGCTTGGGCCGGCGCGCGACCTGGACGTCCTGGTCGAGCGGCTCGAGCACGAGCTCGCCGAGCTCGGCTCCGACGCCGAGGGCGGGACGGGGCTGCTGGTCGAGCTCGAGGCCGAACGGGCGACCGCCCGGCGAGCCGTCGTGGAGGCGCTCTCGAGCGAGCAGTATCTTGCCCTCCTCGACCGGCTCGACCACGTTCACGACCCGGAGCTCTCGGGCGACGAGCCGCCGCTCGTCGATGTCTGGCGGAGCGAATGGAAGAAAACACGGAAGGCGTTCTCGAAGCTCGACGAAACGTCGGCCGACGACGATCTGCACGCGGCGCGGATCCGTGTCAAGCGCGCCCGCTACGCGGCCGAGCTTGCAGCGCACGAGCTCGGGAAGCGGGGCAAGGCGTTCGTCGAGGCTGCGAAGGAGCTCCAGGACGTGCTCGGGATCCATCAGGACGCGACCGTGGCCGAGGAACGGATCCGCAGTTGGGCCGCCGGCGCGTCGGATGGCGGGGTCGCTGCGGGGCGCCTCGTGCAGCTCGAGCGGGCGCGCAAGAGCGATGCTCGGGCTGCGTGGCCGGCGGCGTGGCGCTCGCTGCACAGAGCCGCCAAGAAGCTCGCGTGAGGGTGGTTCGCGCCGCTGGTGGCGTGCCCGTGCGCACCGTCGGCGGCGAGTACGAGGTGCTCGTCGTCCATCGCCCGAGCTACGGCGACTGGACGTTCCCGAAGGGCAAATGCGAGCCGGGCGAAAGCGATGAGGACTGCGCTCTGCGTGAGGTCGAGGAGGAGACAGGGCTCCGCTGCGCGCTCGGCGTCGAGCTTCCGTCGACGTCGTACAACGATGCGCGTGGACGTCCGAAGGTCGTGCGGTACTGGGCGCTCGAGATCGTCGGCGGCGAGCTCGGGTTCGACCACGAGGTCGACGAGGCCCGCTGGGTGTCAGCGGCTGAGGCGGCCGCGTTGCTGAGCTACGAGCGCGATCTGCCTCTTCTCAGAGCGCTCTCGTAGGGCCGATACCGGCCGCCCGGCCGTCGACCGCTGTATGCCGTCAGTGCCTGACTGGAGGCTTGAACGTATCGACATTATTCGATACATTGAGGAACATCGATCCATTGTCGGAGAGGTATGTTCAGTTCGAAACGAAGGATGCCCATAGTCGTGTTCTGTGAGCGCTGCGGCAGCGTTTGCGAACAAGCGTGCCGAGCGACTCGGGCGCGTGAGCAAGCTCGGCTCGACGTGCTCCGGCAGGGAGTGCGGTTCTCGTGAGCGCCACGCTCGAGCCGGTTACCTGCTGTGCGCGCCTTGCCGCTCCCACCCTGTCGGACGAGGAGGCCGAGGCGACCGCGGAGCTGTTCAAGGCGCTCGGCGACCCGGCGCGGGTGCGGCTCGTGAACCTGCTCGCGACGAATGACGGCGCCGTGTGCATGTGCG
>JBPCLB010000231.1:0-8257 GCA_051003695.1 Gaiella sp.
GCGCCGCGGTTCGAGAGCAGCTCCCGCGTGAACGACGCCATTCTGATCGTCATCGTCTCGATCGTCCCTACGCCCCGCTCGGTCATGAGGCGCTTGGCCTTGCGCAGGATCGGGCGGTAGTTCCACCCGAACGCACAGAGCAGATGTCGATCGAGCCGCCTGGCCGTGTCGACGAGGTCCCAGGCGTCGGCAGGACTGATGGTGACAGGCTTCTCGACGAGCACGTGCGCCCCGGATTCGAGTGCGGCCTTGGCATGCTCGTGGTGGAACGCCGTCGGGCTGGAGACGACGCAGATGTCGAGATCCTGGGCAAGGACCGTGCGGTAGTCCTCGCTCGCGACCGCGAACCCCCACCGCTCCGAGATCGAGGACAGAAGCTCTCCGCCGAGGCGGGAGACGCCAACGAGCTCGACCTCCTGCGAACGACCCGAGAGGTTCGGCAGGTGCGATGCCACGGCCCACGATCCTGCCCCGATCACGCCGGCCCGCAGCTTTCCGGGACGACGCGCCGTTGCCTCGGACGCGGCCATCAGCCGTCGACGCGGTACCGGCCGACGAACTCCTCGTCGAGCTCCCAGCCGAAGCCGGGATTTTCGGAAAGCGCGAAGCATCCGTCGTCGAGTGCGGGGCGTTCCGCGCCGCGTCCTTCTCCGTCGACGGACAGCCACCGGCGGTTCCGTGTCAGCATTACTCTGCGCATGAGATTCCTTTGCTGGATCCTGCTGGAATGCTTTCCAGGAAACTATCGGCGCTCGCGGCACGAGTCAACCGCACGAGTCAACGCGGGCGGCAGCAGTCCGATCCATGCAGGCTTGTCTATCGGACACGTTGCCGGTAACGTTCCCAAAGTGGCGAGCATGGACGGCAACGATCGCGACCCGTCGGGCGGGCGCGCGAACATGCGAGAGGTTGCGGCGCGCGCGGGCGTCGCCATGTCGTCCGTCTCTCGCGTGCTCAGCGGCCATCCAGACGTCAGCCCGAAGATGCGAGACGTCGTGAACGCCGCGGTCAACGAGCTCGGTTACCGGCCCGATATGCTCGCCCGAGGTCTCCGGCTGCGGAAGACGCTTTCGATCGGCTTCACGGTGTCCGACATCGCTAACCCGGTGCTCGCATCGGCAGTCACGGGCGCCGAGCGGCGGTTGCGCCGGGCAGGGTATTCCCTGCTCCTGACGAACTCGGAGGGTGACGCGGAGTTGGACGCCGACAACATCCGTCTCCTCCAGCAGCGTCGTGTCGACGGCCTGATCCTGTCGCTCGCCGACGAGAATCACGCCCTCACGGTCGAAGTGCTACGGCGGGCGGAGGCTCCGTTCGTGCTGCTCGACCGCGACGTGCCAGCAGGGATGACCGCGTCACGCGTGTGCTTCGACCATCGCGCGGGGATGTTCCAGGCAACCCGACATCTGCTGCAACTCGGTCATCGCGAGATCGCGCTGATCAGCGGCGGCCCTCAGGGACCTGCCCGCGAACGCCGGGCCGGCATCGACGACGCGTTGGCGGGGATCGGTGGCGAGGGGCGGTGCGTCGTCTACGACGGTGAGTTCTCAGTCGATCACGGCGAACGAGCCACACACCGGATCATCGACGGCTCTGCGCCGGTGACCGCGATCATCGCCGGCGGGAACTTGCTCATGCAGGGTGCGCTTCGGGCTTTGCGCGATCGCGGCACACAAGTGGGTGCCGACATGTCTTTCGTCGGCTGCGACAACGTTGCGGTCGCCGAGCTCCATACTCCACAGATCGCCGTGGTACGTCGGGACATGGTGTCGATCGGGGAGGCGGCGGCTGATCTGCTCCTCGAGCTCCTCAATGGGTTCAAAGGAACGAAAGAGGTTCGGCTTCCGACCGAGTTCGTCGCCCGTCCGAGTTGCGCCGCGCCGCGAGTCAGGTCGTGACAACACACATGCGCTCGCTCCCGAAGCCCGAGGTCGTCGATCTTCGCTGGCTCAGACCTCTCGACGAGGCGAGCGTCCGGCTGCCAGAGCATCTTCTCGTTCCGTACACACCCGTCCTCGAGAACGCCCTCGTTCCGAGCGTGGAGCGAGTCGCGGAGGAAGTCCGTGAGCTCGTAGGATCCGGCGCATTCGAGGTTGCTAGGTGAAGCTGGCCTGCGGCGACCACAGTTTTCCGCTGCTCGAGCACGAGAAGGTCTGTGAGCTCGTGCGGCTCCTCGGGTTCGAGGCGATCGACATCGGCCTGATGGGAAACCGCTCGCACATTCGCCCGGAAATAGTCAGGCAGAACCCGCTCGGGTGGGCGGCGCGACTCGACGAGCGGACCCGCGGGCGAGGGCTCGAGGTCGCAGATCTCTTCCTGATTCCCTGGACCGACTTCGAGACGCTCGCACCCAATCATCCCGGCGTTGCCGAGAGGGGACGGGCGGCAGAGCTCTTCCGGGAGACGCTCGCGTTCGCGTCGGCCCTGGGGCTCACCGGCATGACGATGCTCCCGGGCATCCACTGGCCCGACGAGTCCCACGAGCAGAGCCTCGCTCGTGCCGCTGACGAGCTGCGCTGGAGGGTGGAGGAGGCGGACGCTGGCGGTATCGCCCTCTCCGTCGAGCCGCACATCGGCTCGGTCGTCGCCCACCCGAGCGACGCCTTGCAGCTTTGCCAGCGGACACCCGGCCTCACCTTGACGCTCGACCACACCCACTTCATCTACCAAGGCCTGGCGCAGGAAGCTGCGGACGAATTGGTTCCCTTCACGCGCCACTACCACGCTCGCGGCGCGAGAAACGGTCGGCTTCAGGCGCCGATGAGCGAGAACGAGCTCGATTTCGAGCGGATCGTCGAGCAGTTCCGGGCAGCGGACTACCGTGGCTACCTCGCGGTCGAATACGTCTGGCTCGATTGGGAGCGATGCAACGAGTGTGACAACGTCTCGGAGTCGATCTTGCTCCGCGACCGTCTACTGAGCGCCCTCAAGGGTGAGCGCCCACTCTCTGGAAGCGCTCTCGGCGACGTTACCGGCGGTCGCCAGGCAGAGCTTGACCTGCCGGGCCCGACGGGCTAGTTTTTCCGGAACCGATTCCGGAGGACGCGAGCGATGCCGAGAGAATCCGAGACCAGGGAGCCGGTCGTCGCTCTCGATGACCGTGTCGGCGGGCTCTCCGGTCTGCGCTCTCGCCGACCGGGTTTCCGGGTTCCCGAAGAGCTGGGCGTGCTCGCAGCCCTCCTGCTGCTCGTCGTCGTGGTCGGCACGCACAACGGCGCGTTCGTGCAGCCGCAGAACCTTCTCAACCTCGTTGCGAGCAATTCGTTCTTCGGGATGATCGCGCTCGCCTCCGTGTTCCTGCTCGCCCTCGGCGAGATCGATCTCTCGGTCGGGTGGAATTTCAACTTCTCCGCGGTGATCGCCGCTCTCGCAATGACCCACGGCATCGATCCGTGGCTCGGCGCCCTCCTCGGGGTGCTGTTCGGGGCATCCCTGGGGCTTGCCAACGGCCTGCTCACGACGGGCCTGCGCCTTCCCGTGATCATCATCACGTTGGGCACGTTCTCGATGTTCCACGGTCTCTCGCTCGTGCTCAGCAAGTCCTCCGCCGTCGTTCCCCCGGACGTGGAGAGCAGCTTTTTCACGACCGTCCAGAGCCGCATCGGGTCGGTGCCGGTGCTGGCGATCGCCTTCGTCGCTCTTGCTCTCGTCCTCCAGGTCGTGCTGGTGCGAACGCGGTTTGGGTACCGCGTCCAGGCGATCGGTAGCAACCCCGAGGCAGCGCGGCTGGCAGGGATTCCCCTCGCCCGGACGCGAATCCTGGTCCTCGTCCTCGTCGGTGCCGTTTGCGGTCTCTCCGGCGTGCTCTCCGTCGGTCAGTTCGGAGCGATCGACACGAACTCCGGCAGCGAGTTCCTGCTCACGGTCGTGGCTGCGGTGATCATCGGTGGCACTCCGCTCTCCGGCGGCAGCGGCACGGTGATCGGGGCGTTCTTCGGGGCGCTGATCATCGCCACGATCGCGAGTGGCATCGTCTTCTTCGGGATCGACGCGACCTGGAGCACATTCGTGACCGGTGCCGTGATCGTCGTCGCCGTCGCGGTCGACCAGGGTGTCAAGTGGCAGCGCAGGCGGCGTGCAGAGAGGAGGCTCGAATAGACCGGGCTGAGCGACCGCAGCACAGTTTTTTCGATCGAAAAGCGAACTCCAAGGAGGAGATTCAGGTGAAGATCGTCCGGAATTCCATGCTGGCAGTCGGGCTCGCCGCAATGGTCGCACTCGGGGCCGGTGCGTCGACCGCCAGCAGCGCACCACAGGCCGAGAAGAAGCTCACGATCGGCTTTGTCACGCACTTCGTCGGCAATCCGTTCATCAAGCAGGTCGCGCAGGCGGCCCGCGACGCCGGCAAGGATCTCGGTGTCAACGTCAAGATCACGGGCACGCCGGGCTTCGATCCTGCCGCCCAGCTGAAAATCGTGCAGGACCTGTTCGCCTCGGGGGCAGACGGCGTCAGCACGTCGATCACCGGAGATTCCATGGCGACCGGGCTGAACGCGCTGATCGGGCAAGGGAAGCCGATCGTGCAGTTCAACATCTACAGCTCGCGGATCAAGGGACCGTACGTGGGAGAGCGTTCCGTCGCCGACTGGGCGATCCTCGGCAAGGCGGTTCGCAAGCAGATGGGCGGTACGAGCGCGAAGGGCAAGGTCATCATCGGCACGTGCGCCCCGGGCTTTCCGGCTCTTGTCGACAGGATCAACGGGGTCAAGCGCGGCCTCGGTAGTGGGCTCGATGTGAAAGGCGCCTTCGACGTGACCGGGGATCCGACCAAGAACTACACCGCGTGGCAACAGCTGATCGCAGCGAACCCGGACGCGAAGGCACTGATCGGTGTGTGCGCTCAGGATCTCGAGAACCTCGGCAAGCTCAACAAGCTGAACGGCAACAAGTTCATCACCGGGGGCGGCGACCCCACGCTCGGGAACCTCGCGGCACTCGCCAACGGGTCGGGCCTCATCTCCATCGGACAGACCGGCTATGTCCAGGGCTATCTGCCGATCAAGATGATCGTCGACGCCATCCGGTCGGGGAAGAAGCTTCCGAGCAGCGGGTTCATCTCGTCCGGAGCCGAGGTGATCACGAAGAGCGGTGCGATCGAGGACCATGGTCTACCGCGGATCTCGCTCGCGACGATCAAGAAGTTCCAGACCAACTCCGCCGCACAGAAGAGCTACTACCACCGCCTCTTCTTCTCGAACGGCAAGTTCGTGAACTGGCGGCGCCACGTCGAGCCGATTGCGAATGCAAGCCGCTGACGCGAGCGCGACGAAGGGGGCCGGCGTCTCCACGCCGGCCCCTTCGATCAAGGTCGCGATCACCGACCTCTCGAAGCACTACGGCGGCGTGCGGGCGCTGGACAGCGTCAGCTTCGACGTCCGGGCCGGGACGATCCATGCCGTGATCGGCGAGAACGGTGCGGGCAAGTCGACGCTGATGAAGATCCTGGCCGGGGCGGTCAAGCCCGACGCGGGCACGATCGCGATCGACGGCGAGCAGTTCGACGCACTGTCGCCGCGTCAGGCGCACCAGCGAGGGATCGGCATCGTCTACCAGGAGCTCAGCCTCTTCGGCGAGCGACCGGTCCTCGCAAACCTCTTTCCCAACAACGAAGCGCGCCGGTTCGGGCTGATCTCCCGGTCGGCGATGGAGCGCCTCGCCCGCCCGGTGCTGGGCGAGATCGGGCTCGACGTCGACCTCGGCCGACCGGTCGGCTTCCTGCCGCTCGGCGAGCAGCAGCTCGTCGAGCTGTCACGCGTCCTGCTGTCCGAGCCTTCGGTTCTGATTCTCGACGAGCCGAACTCTGCTCTGAGCGAATCCGAGACCGGACGGCTCTTCGCGGTCCTCCGCCGTCTGCGCGACGCGGGAATCACGATGTTCTACGTCTCGCACCGGCTCGAGGAGGTGTTCGCCATTGCCGACTCGATCACGGTCCTGCGAAACGGACGCCACGTGCTGACGACGAGCCGCTCCGATCTGACGATTCCCGATGCGGTGCGCGCGATGCTGGGCCGGGACGAGCAGGCTCTCTATCCGGTCCGCACGACCGCGCGCCGGGGTGGCGGGTCGTCGACTGCCCGGCTCGTTGTCTCGGGGCTGGCCGTGAGACCGCAACTGAGAGACGTGAGCTTCGAGGCGCACGCGGGCGAGATCGTCGGCCTCGCCGGCATCCAGGGCTCCGGTGTCTCCGATCTGCTGGGGGCGCTCTTCGGGATTCGCAGAGCCGATTCGGGCACGGTTGCGTTCCCTGACGGTCGAGGTCTGCCGAGCTCTGCGACCGCGTCGGCCCGGCGGCGCATCAGCCTCGTGCCGGCCGACCGGAGGCGGCAGGGTCTCATGCTCCCTCACTCGATCGCGCAGAACATCGGGCAGGTCCGAAATGGCGCGCTCAGGTCGCGGAGGGTCTGGCTCGGTCGTCGCGAGCTCGCGCGCTCGGCGGAGCGGCAGATCGCGGCCCTCCAGATCAAGGCTCGATCTCCATGGGCCACCGCTCATCAGCTCTCCGGCGGGAATCAGCAAAAAGTCGTCATCGGCAAGTGGCTCGAGATCGAGCCGGGGGTGATCCTCCTCGACGACCCGGCGCGCGGCGTCGACATCGGGGCGAAGCAGGAGATCTTCGCGCTGATTCGCCGCCTCGCCGACAGCGGTAAGGTCGTGATCTTCCACTCGACGGAGGTGCCAGAGCTGATCGGCATGTGCGATCGCGTCGTGGGTCTGTACCGCGGTCGCGTGGTGGTGGACACGCCTACAGCAGGGCTCGACTCGAGCTCGCTCCTCCACGCGATCAACACGGGAACTCCAATCATCGAGAGGAAGGCAGCCGAATGATCCGTCGCGCGTTCACGTTACGGCTCGAGCCGGGGGCGCTGGGGCAATACAAGGAGTTTCACGACAACATCTGGCCCGAGCTCGTCGAGGAGATCGAGCGATGCGGGATCGCCACGATGACCGCGTTCGTCGACGACCCGGTCGTGTTCTACTACTCCGAGATCCGGGACCCAGACTCGTGGGACCGACTTTGGAGCACGCCGATCCATGACAAGTGGGGAGAGCTCTTCAAGCCGCTGATGGCGTTCAACAGCGAGGGCAAGGTCGATGCCGGCGAGTTGCGGGAGATCTTCCACCTCGAGACGAAGGCGGCTGGATGAGCTGCGGCTCGACGCGGTCTTCGTTCCGCGCAAGCCTTCGTGGAAGGTGCTGGTGATCCGGCGCGCGTACAGCCTCCAGCTCGCTCCTGGCGCTCTCGCCGAGTACACGGAGCGGCACGACAACATCTGGCCGGAGCTGGTCGAGGAGTTCGCGCGGCTCGGAATCGCACGGCTGTCGGCGTTCGAGGCCGATCCGGTCATCTTCTACTACTCGGAGATCCTCGACGAGGGTGCGTTCGACCGGCTCTGGAAGTCCGAGATCCACGATCGCTGGGCGGAATTGTTCAAGCCGCTGATCGCCTTCGACGACGACCAGCGGGTGGATGCGCGATTCATGGACGAGATCTTCCATCTGGAGACGGGAAGCACGTGAACGACCGAACCGTCGCCGTTGTCACCGGTGGAACGAGCGGGATCGGGCGAGCGATCTCGACCGCGCTCGAGGGACGCGGGCTCGCCGTGGTCTCCGTCAGCCGAAGCGCACCGGACTACCGCGCGGACGTGAGCGACCGTGCGAGCGTCGTGCGGCTCCAAGAGACGATCGAGCGCGATCTCGGCCGGCCGGGGATCCTCGTCAACGCAGCGGGGATGTTCGGGCCGATCTCGCTCGTAGCCGACTCGGATCCCGCCGACTGGGTCGAGACCGTGATGGTCGACCTGGTCGGCGCGTATCTCACGTGCCGCGCTTTCGTCCCGGCGATGATCGAGGCCGGCTGGGGCCGGGTGATCAATGTCTCGTCCGCCGCGTCGCTCCACCCGCCCGGGATCCTCAACAGTGCGTACGGAACCTCGAAAGCAGGCCTCAACCAATTCACTCGTCACCTGGCAGCGGAGCTCGAGGGCACGGGGGTGACTGCGAACGTCATCCATCCGGGCGACGTCAAGACCGAGATGTGGGCGGACATCAAGTCGCAAGTGAGGTCTCTCGGATCCGTGGCTGCCGACTATGCCCAATGGGTCGACTGGGTCGACGAGACCGGGGGCGACCCGGTCGAGAAGGCGGCAAGACTCGTGCTCGAGATCGTCGAGAGCGACGTGAACGGGCGATTCCTCTGGATCGACGAGCCACTCCAGCCCGCGATCGCGAGCTGGGCCGACGCAGACGAGGCGCG
>JBPCLB010000232.1:0-15490 GCA_051003695.1 Gaiella sp.
GCTCGATCAGCGGTTCAGCCGTGGTCAGCAGGCCCCTCGCCACGCTGAGGATGGCTTGCGTCTCGGCGGTTGCTTGCGGCAGTGTCTGCGACCGGGTCGCGCGGGAGAAATCGTCGAAGCGAAGCCGGAGCACCACGGTGCGGCCGGCCCGTCCGGCACGCCGCATCCGGCCCGTGACCCGATCGACGAGAGCGATGAGCGTGGCATCGACGGCAGCGGGTGATCCGCTGGAACGGCCGAGCGCGCGCTGGGCGCCGATCGAGCGGCGACGGCGGCCCACGCAGACCGGCCGAGGATCGCGATTGTGAGCGAGCGCATGAAGGTGCCGGCCCGATGCCCGGCCGAGCATCGACACCAATGCCGGCTCGCCGAGCAGCGCGACGTGCGCGACAGTCGTGATCCCCCGGTCCCGGAGCTTTCTCGCGGTCACCGGCCCGACGCCCCAGAGACGCTCGACCGGGAGGGCGTGCAGGAAGCTCAGTTCCCGGTCGGTCGGCACCACGAGCAGGCCGTTGGGCTTGGCCACCCCGCTCGCGACCTTCGCCAGGAACTTCGTCCGAGCGACCCCCACTGTGATTGGCAGGCCGATCCGCTCGAGAACGTCGTGTCGCAGCTGCGCGGCGATCTCCGGAGGTGAGCCCGAAATCCGCTCGAGACCGCGCACGTCGAGGAAGGCTTCGTCGATCGAGAGCCCCTCGACCAGTGGCGTCGTGTCGTCGAACACCTCGAACACGGCCTTGCTCGCATCCGCGTAAGCCGACATGCGGGGCTCGACGACGATCACCTGTGGGCACAACCGGCGGGCCTGCGCGCCGCTCATCGCTGTGCGAATCCCGTACGCCTTCGCCTCGTAGCTAGCGGCGAGCACGACCCAGCCCCCGACGATCACGGGCCGGCCGCGTAAACCGGGATCGTCGCGTTGCTCGACCGACGCGTAGAACGCGTCGAGGTCGGCGTGCATGATCGTCCCGTTCCGCGTCACGAACATATGTTCTCATCGCTCGCACGCAACCGCAACCGGCTCGTTACACTTGCGCAGCAGCCCGGTATCCGACGCTGGAACTGGAGCACAGGTGATCGACGGAGTGAAAGTGATCGGCGCGCGCGGTCGTGTCGGTAGCGCCATCGGCGCGCGCCTCGCACGGCGGGGACTGCTCGACGACGGGCCGGCGCCGGCGCTCGTGCTCCTGTGCGTTCCAGACCGGACGATCGCGGAGGTCGCCGCCGGAATCGAGGCAGGTCCGTGGGTCGCGCACGTGAGCGGCGGCACTCCGCTCGCCGCGCTCGCTCCCCACGATCGTCGTTTCTCGCTGCACCCGTTGCAGACGTTCACGCTCGACCGCGGAGCCGAGCAGCTCGACGGTGCCTGGGGCGCCGTCAGCGGCGAGAGCGCCGAGGCAACCGCGGCCGGCACGTGGCTCGCCGAGAGCCTCGGCCTGAAGCCGTTCGTGCTCGAGGACGATGCGCGGGCGCTCTACCACGCGGGCGCAGCGGTGGCGTCGAACTACCTCGTCACGCTTCGGCGCATCGCCGGCGAGCTCCTCACGTACGCCGACGTCCCCTCGGAGGCGCTCGATCCGTTGATGCGCCGCGTGGTCGAGAACGGCTTCCAGCTGACGGGGCCGATCGAGCGAGGCGATTGGGAAACCGTCGAGCGACATCGCACCGCGATCGCTGCGAGGGCACCCGAGCTACTCGACGCCTACGACATGCTTGCTCGCCTCACCGCCCGGGTGACGTCATGACCGTCACCCGCACGGTCAGAGCCGTGCGCGCCGCGCTCGCCGACCGCCGAGACGGCACCATCGGGCTCGTACCGACGATGGGCTCGCTGCACGACGGACACCTCGCGCTGCTGCGAGCCGCGAGGGCTTCGTGCGACACGGTCGTGATGAGCCTGTTCGTCAACCCGGCCCAGTTCGGCGAGCCGTCCGATCTGAACGGTTACCCCCGCGACGAGGAGCGCGACCTCACGGTCGCGGACGAGGCCGGCGTCGACATCGTCTTCGCTCCGACGGCCGGGGAGATGTACCCACCCGGATACCAGACCTGGGTCGACGTGACCGAGCTCGGTGCAACGCTCGAAGGGATTCACCGGCCAGGTCACTTTCGCGGGGTTGCGACGGTCTGCCTGAAGCTCTTCACGATCGTCCGTCCCACCCTCGCCTTCTACGGGCAGAAGGATGCCCAGCAAGTCGAGGTGCTGCGACGGATGGTCCGCGATCTCCATCTCGAGCTCGGGCTTCGAGTCGTCCCGACCGTGCGCGACGAGGACGGGCTCGCGCTCTCCTCCCGGAACGTCCAACTCACGGCCGCCGAGCGCACCCGCGCGCTCGCGCTGCCACGGGCCTTACAGACGCGTGACCCCGAGACCGCGCGCCGAATCCTCGAGAGCGGCGACCTCGTCGTCGACTACGTCGAGCTCGCGCCGTTCGATCCACCCGTTCTGGTCGGCGCGGTCCGCGTCGGCTCCACGCGTCTACTCGACAACGTCCCCATCGACGAGGAAAGGTGATCCGATGAGCGTCCCTGCAGGAAAGCTCCCGCTGCCCGAGCTAGCCGAGATGAAACGACGCGGCGACAAGATCGTGATGGTCACCGCGTACGACATGCCCGGTGCACGCTTCGCCGAGGACGCCGGCATCGACATGATCCTCGTCGGCGACACAGCCGCGA
Organism: Gaiella sp.; assembly: GCA_051003695.1. Classification (GTDB taxonomy): domain Bacteria; phylum Actinomycetota; class Thermoleophilia; order Gaiellales; family Gaiellaceae; genus Gaiella. The sequence goes on from JBPCLB010000232.1 coordinate 2,677, forward strand.
TGGTCGTGCTCGGTCACGAGGGCACGACCGTGCCGGTGACGATGGACGAGATGCTCTTCCTCACCCGCGCCGTCACGCGGGCGGTGCACCGGCCGGTCGTCGTCGGCGACATGCCGTTCGGCTCGTACCAGGTCTCGGGCGAGGACGCCGTGCGCAACGCGATCCGATTCTTCAAGGAGGCCGGTGCGGACGCGGTCAAGCTCGAGGGCGCAGGACCCATGGTCGCGCGCGCTCGCGCGATCGTCGAGGCCGGGATCCCGGTTGTCGGCCACATCGGGCTCACGCCTCAGTCGGCCACGAAGCTCGGAGGCTTCAAGACACAAGGCAAGACGGCGGAGGCCGCGCAGTCACTCGTCGACGAGGCGCTCGCGCTCGAGGGCGCGGGGTGCTTCGCACTCGTGCTCGAGGCCGTGCCGGCTCCCGTGGCGGACGAGATCACCCGCCGGATCTCGATTCCGACGATCGGGATCGGTGCGGGCGCCGGCTGTGACGGCCAGGTGCTCGTCTACCACGACCTGCTCGGGCTGACAGAAGGCCATCTCCCCCGGTTCGTCAAGCGCTACGCGAACCTCTCGCGCGAGATCCGCGACGCACTCGAGGCCTACGCAGCGGACGTGCGGGGAGGGGCGTTCCCCGGCGACGAGCACACCTACACGATGGACGCGGAGGAGTTGGTCGCGTTCACGGAACGCGACCAGGTACGCTCGCGCACCTCGAGCTCACCGTTGGCATAGTCGGTACTTCCAACTGGCAGCGGGCGTCCGCAACATCGCACCCGCATGCTCGAGCGTCGAGCTCCGTGCCTCAGAGCGTCGAAGGCAGCACAGCGAACGCGGCGACCATGACGCCCGCGAGCAGGAGGGCACCCACCACGCCACGCCAGGGCAGCCCGAAGGTGGTTCGCAGTCCGGCGGCGAGAAGCGCAACCGACCACGCGACGAATGCCAGCCCGACCCCGAGGACGATCCAGCGCCTCTCGCCCTCGTCGGCGCCGCCCGACCGAAACCAGTCGCCCCCGAAGAGCGCGAGTAGCAGCGGCAGCGTCGCGAAGAGCGAGAGCGCGATCGGGATCGCCGCGAACGCGACGAGCTGGCGTGCGATCCGGAACGGGGCCTCGACGCCGACGGCCTTCGCGCCGATCCAGACGACGAGCCCGAGCAGGAAGTAGCCCGCGGCGCCGTAGAAGAGCCCGCCGACGAAGGTCACGACCGCGACGACGAGGCCGTCGACCGTCCCGTCGTCGAGCAACCTTCCCCACGCGGGCGTCAAGAGCACGCCCGCCATCCCGGCGAGGATCGCGATCGCGGTGATCGGCTCCGAGCGTGCTTGGACGTCGACCTCGTCGGCCTCGGACAAGGCGCGGAACACCGACGCCGGGTCGGTAAGCGTCCGCGGAACCCGGCTCCACCACTCGCGCCCGGCCGTGACCGCGGCTTCGGCGCGCTCGGCCGCGAGGCGGTCTGCAACCTCGACGGGCTTGGTGCGACGTTGCTCCATGGGCTCGAGCGTAGCGCCGGCGCAACCCCGCGGCGCCCCAGGACCCCGGCTCGCGCGCCCGGCGGCCGCAGCTGACAGGTGGGGGTCGGAACTACGCTCGTCCGAGACGTGTCATCAGCCACGGTCGCGCATTAGAGTCGGCTCGATGGGTTGCGTGAACTGTGGTACCCAGAACGCCGTCGACGCGAAGTTCTGCGCGGAGTGCGGAACCCCGCTTTCCCGGACGTGCCCCTCGTGCTCCGAGCCCGTCGCTATCGGCGCGAAGTTCTGCTCGGACTGTGGGGAGGCACTCGCTCCACACTGACCGAGCGCCTAGGGAAACACAGCGACAGGCTGTCCAACAGCCCGTGGCGGAGCGCCGGCTCGTGTCGGTGCTGTTCGCCGACCTCGTCGGGTACACCGCGCTTTCAGAAGGACGCGACTTCGAGGACGTGCGCGAGCTGCAGACGCGCTATTTCGACGCCGCGCGCACGGTGATCGAACGGTACGGCGGCACGGTGGAAAAGTTCATCGGCGACGCGGTCATGGCTCTCTGGGGGGCGCCGGTCGCGCGCGAGGACGACGCCGAGCGCGCTGTCCGGGCGGCGCTCGACCTCGTCGACGCCGTTGCAGCGCTCGCCGACGAGAAGGGCACTCGTGACCTCCGGTTGCGGGCCGGTGTCCTCACCGGGGAGGCGGCCGTGGCGCTCGGCGCAGAGGGGCAAGGGATGGTCACCGGGGACCTGGTGAACACCGCGTCGCGCATCCAGGGCGCAGCGGCGCCCGGAACGGTACTCGTCGGCGACTCGACGCGGCGCGCCTCCGAGGCGGCGATCGCGTACGCCGATGCCGGAGCGCGAGAGCTCAAGGGGAAAAGCGAGCCGGTGCCGCTGTGGCAGGCTCTGCGTGTTGCCGCGCAACGCGGCGGCGAAGGTCGCTCCGTCGGGTTGGAGTCGCCCTTCGTTGGTCGCGCGCCGGAGTTACGTCTCGTCAAGGATGTCTTCCACACGGCTGCCGACGCGTCACGCGCCAGGCTCGTCTCGGTCGTCGGCGTCGCGGGCATCGGAAAATCCCGTCTGTCCTGGGAGTTCGAGAAGTACATCGACGGTCTCGCCGCCGATGTCTGGTGGCACCGCGGGCGCTGTCTCTCCTACGGCGAGGGTGTCGCTTTCTGGGCTCTGGCCGAGATGGTGCGCGGGCGCGCGAAAATTCTCGAGGACGAGGATTCAGCGAGCGCGGCCGCGAAGCTCCGGGCGACGCTCGACCTCCACGTCCCCGACGTAGAGGAACGCGCCCGGCTCGAGCCGCGCCTTCTCCACCTGCTGGGTCTCGCCGAGCGCACCGCACCGGACCGCGAGGACCTCTTCTCCGCCTGGCGACGCTTCTTCGAGCGGTTGGCCGAGCAGGGCCCGCTCGTGATGGTCTTCGAGGACATCCATTGGGCAGACGAAGGGCTCGTCGCGTTTATCCAGTACCTCCTCGACTGGGGGCGCCATCACCCCATCTTCGTCATCACCCTCGCCCGGCCCGAGATCGCCGATCGCCATCCCTCGTTCCCCGGCTCCACGCGCAGCGCAACGACGCTGCCGCTCGATCCTCTCGATGACGCCGCGATGGACGAATTGCTCACCGGGCTCGTGCCCGGGCTCCCGGACGAGGTTCACCGACGGTTGCGCGACGCCGCGGACGGAGTACCCCTGTACGCGGTCGAGACGGTGCGGATGCTCCGCGATCGGGGCCTGCTCGAGCAAGTCGGTGACGAGGTCGTCATCACCGGCGACCTGACGTCATTCGAGGTGCCGGAGACGCTTCACGCGCTGATCGCGTCACGGCTCGACGCGGTACCGGAGGACGAGCGACGACTCCTGCAGGATGCGTCCGTGCTCGGCAAGACGTTCACGCATCGAGGCCTCGAAGCACTTTCCGGACTCCCCGCGGACGATGTCAGACGCCTCGTCGCGAGCCTCGTGCGCAAGGAATTGCTCGCCGTCGAGACCGACCCGTTCTCACCCGAGCGCGGTCAGCTCGGGTTCTTGCAGGCGCTCGTCCAACGTGTGGCGTACGAGACGATCGCGCGCCGCGACCGCCGCGGCCGCCACCTCGCCGCCGCACGGTACCTCGCCACCGAGGCGGGGATCGACCCGGACGAGATCGCCGAGGTGATCGCGTCGCACTACCTCGATGCCCACGAGGCAGACCCGGATGCGGCAGATGCGGACGACGTACGCGGAGAGGCGCGCGCCTGGTTCACCCGTGCTGCAGAGCGTGCCGCCTCGCTCGCAGCGTCGCTCGAGGCGCAGCGGGCCTTCGAGTGCGCAGCGGGCCTCACAACCGATGGTCTCGAGCGCGGCCGCTCTCTCGCGCGAGCCGGGGAGCTCGCGATCATGGGTGGCCGGACGGACGAGGCGCAAAACCTGCTCGAGGAGGCCATCGCGATCCTCGACTCCGCTGGCCAGCGTGCTGAGGCGGCAGGTGCGGAGGCACGGCTCGGCGAGGTGCTCTTCGTCAGCGGTCGCATCGAGGACGCGGTCGCGCGCCCCGCGCGCGCTCTGGATGCGCACGAGGCCGCAGGAGACGAGGCGGCGATCGCGACGGTCTCGGCGCAGCTCGCACGGTTTCTGTTCTTCGAGGGCCGTCGGGAGGAAGCCCTGCCCCACATCGAGCGGGCGCTCGAGCTGGGCGAGCGGCTCCGGCTCGCGGACGTCACCGTCGAGGCGCTCAACACGAAGGGGCTCGTCATCCAGCATCGGCGCAACGAAAGCCTCGGTCTCATGCGGCAAGCCCTCCTTCTCGCCGAGGAGGCGGACGTCCCGAGGGGCGCCCTGCGCGCCTGCATGAACCTCAGCTACCTCCTCTCACTCGCCGGCCGAACGGCCGAGGCGGAGGAGGTTGTGGAGCGTGGGCTCGCACTGGCGCGACGTCGCGGCGATCGCATGTGGGAGAGGTTGCTGACGACGAACCTCGTCAGCTCCTACTTCGTCTCGGGCCGCTGGGACGACGTCGAGCGGGTCGTCGCCGAGATCCCGGAGGAAGGGCGGATCACGACCGACCCCGTGCAGGCATCGACGACGCTCGACCTCGCGTGGATGGCGCTGCACCGCGGCGAGAACGACCGCGTCCCCGACCTCGTGGCCGAGTACGCATCGTGGAGCGAGACGGCCAACGTCCAGGCCACTGGCGTTCGTATCTGGGCCGGCGTGCTGCTCGCATACGCCGAGGGGAGGTACGGTGACGCACTGCGGGCGTGCCGCGAGCAACTCCTGGACGAAACGAACCACGGTGAGCCCATTGCGATCGAGATCTTTCTCGAGCTCGGGTGCGAAGCCGCGGCGAACACGGCCGATGCCGAGGCGCTGGCCGAGCTACTGACGCTCGCCGCGGCTGCACCGATCGACCCGTCACCGTCCCTCCTGGCTCACCTCGAGCTGCAGCGCGCTCGGCTTGCCGCCCTCAGAGGAGAGGAGGCTCCGGGGTTCGAGGAGGCGGTGGTTGCCTTGCGTGGTGTCGGCGAGCCGTACTGGACCGCGACGGCGCTGCTCGAGCAGGCCGAGTGGCTTGCCGAAGGCGGCAGAGCCGACGAGCTTGCGGGGCCTCTCGCCGAGGCGCGAGAGGTGTTCGAGCGGCTCCGCGCCCGACCGCGCCTCGAGCGCGTCGAGCGGCTCGAGACCGCCTATGCGACGAGCTCGACGTCCGCACCGACGAGCAGATAGGTCGGCAACGCACGGCGATCGAGCGTGAGGAGCTTCGCGTCGTGCGATACCGCCGTCATCGCGATCAGGCCGTCGTAGGCTTCAGGCGGCCGCGGCAGCCACGCCTCGTGCGTCAAGCACGCGCCGAAGGAACTGGCCGGTGTGCGACTCGGCGATCTCCGCAACGTCCTCCGGTGTCCCGACCGCGAGCACCTCGCCACCGGCATCGCCACCCTCCGGCCCGAGGTCGATCACCCAGTCGGCCTGCTTGATCACGTCCAGGTTGTGCTCGATCACGAGCACGGTGTTCCCCGTGTCGACCAAGCGCTGAAGCACCTCGAGCAGCTTCTCGATGTCGGCGAAATGCAGGCCGGTGGTCGGCTCGTCGAGGATGTAGAGCGTCCGTCCGGTCGCGATCTTCGAGAGCTCCGCCGCGAGCTTGACCCGCTGCGCCTCACCGCCGGAGAGCGTGGTCGCAGGCTGGCCGAGCCGGATGTAGTCCAGCCCGACATCGTGCAGCGTCTGCAGGCGGCGGCGAATCTTCGGGATCTTGTCGAAGAAGGCGAGCGCGTCCTCGACCGACAGCTCGAGCACGTCAGCAATCGACTTTCCCTTGAAGCGAACCTCGAGCGTCTCCCGGTTGTACCGCCGGCCGTGACAGGTCTCGCAGGGAACGTAGACGTCCGGCAAGAAGTGCATCTCGATCTTGATCTGACCGTCCCCCCTGCACGTCTCGCAACGACCACCTTTGACGTTGAACGAGAAGCGGCCCGGCTTGTAGCCGCGCACCTTCGCCTCCGGCGTCAGCGAGTAGAGCTCGCGCACGTGCGTGAAGAGGTCGGTGTACGTCGCGGGATTCGACCGCGGCGTGCGGCCGATGGGCGTCTGGTCGATGTCGATCACCTTGTCGAACGCGTCGGTGCCCACGATCTCTCGATGCGCGCCGGGCTTCGTGCGCGTCCGGTTGAGCCGGTTCTGCAGCGCCTTCAGCACGACCTCGTTGACGAGCGTCGACTTGCCCGAGCCGGAGACGCCGGTGACGCAGACGAGCTTCCCGATCGGAATCTCGACATCGATGCCCTTGAGGTTGTGCTCGCTCGCCCCCCGGACTGCGAGCACCCCGCGGTCGTCGGTGCGCCGCTCTGGCACGTCGATCGCCCGCGCGCCGGCGAGATAGAGGCCGGTCACCGATCCCTTCGTCCGCATCACGTCGTCGGCGGTGCCCTGCGCGACGACCTCGCCCCCGTGCTCGCCCGCCCCCGGCCCCATGTCGACGAGCCAGTCTGAGTTCCGCATCATCTGCTCGTCGTGCTCGACCACGAGCACCGTGTTGCCGAGATCGCGGAGCCGCTCGAGCGTGCCGATCAGCCGGTCGTTGTCGCGCTGATGGAGTCCGATCGACGGCTCGTCGAGGATGTAGAGCACGCCGACGAGCTGCGAGCCGATCTGGGTCGCGAGCCGCAGCCGCTGCGCCTCTCCGCCCGAGAGCGTCCGGGCGGCACGGTCGAGCTGGAGGTAGCCGACACCCACGTCGTCGAGGAACGTGAGTCGCTCGCGGATCTCCTTGACGATCCTCTGGCCGATCAGCTCCTCCGTCGGGGTCAGATCGAGATCGTCGAGAAACCGAAGCGCCGCAGACACGGAGAGTTGCGCGAACCCGTGGATCGAGCTGCCGCCGACCGTCACCGCGAGCACCTCGGGCTTGAGCCGAGCGCCCCCGCAGACCGGGCAGGGACGCATCGACATGTACTCCTCGATCCGCTCTCGTTGCGATGAGGAGTCCGTCTCCCGGTAGCGCCGCTGGAGATTCGTCACGAGCCCCTCGAACGCCATCGTGTACTGGCGCTTTCGTCCCATGCGGTTCCGGTATGTGACCAGGATCCGGTCTCCGCGTGTGCCGAGCAGGAACAGGTCCTGCTGTTCGCGCGAGAGCTCGCGCCACGGTGTACCCAGATCGATCTCGTACCGGTCGGCGATCGCCTGGATCACGGATTCGTAGAATCCCTGGCCACCGAGCGACCACGGCACGAGCGCTCCCTCCGCGATCGAGCGCGTCGCATCGGGCACGAGCAGGTCGGGATCGACCTCCAGCTGCGACCCGAGCCCTGTGCAGCGTGGGCACGCGCCGTGCGGGGCGTTGAACGAGAAGACTCGTGGCTCGAGCTCGGCGAGCGAGACACCGTGCTCGGGGCAGGCGAAGTTCTCGCTGTACAGCTGGGACTCGCCGTCCACGACGGCGATCCCCACGAGGCCGTCGGCCAGCGTCTTCGCCGTCTCGACCGATTGCGTGAGTCGCTGGCGCAAGTCGGGCTTCATCACCAGGCGGTCGACGACGACGTCGATCGTGTGCTTGAACTTCTTGTCGAGCACGATCTCGTCCTCGAGCAACCGTTGCTCGCCGTCGACCTTCACGCGCGTGAAGCCATCCCGCCGGAGCTCCTCGAGCACGTCTCGGAACTCGCCCTTGCGGTCGCGGACGATCGGTGCGTCGACCGTGAATCGTGTGCCGTCCGGAAGCGCGAGCACCTGCTCGACGATCTGGTCGAGCGACTGCCCGGCGATCGCGCGGCCGCAGACCGGGCAGTGCGGACGCCCGACCCGCGCGAAGAGCAGGCGGAGGTAGTCGTAGACCTCCGTGACCGTGCCGACCGTCGAGCGAGGATTACGCGAGGTCGTCTTCTGGTCGATCGAGATCGCGGGCGAGAGCCCGTCGATCGAATCCACGTCGGGCTTCTCCATCATCTGCAGGAACTGACGTGCGTACGCAGAGAGCGACTCGACGTAGCGCCGTTGCCCCTCCGCGTAGATCGTGTCGAAGGCGAGGGACGACTTTCCGGAGCCCGAGAGCCCGGTCACGCAGATGAGCGCGTGCCGCGGCAGGGCGACGGTGACGTTCTTGAGGTTGTGCTCGCGAGCACCGTGAACGACGAGCTGATCGGCCATCGGGTCGAGTCTAGCCCGCGCGTCGTCCACGAACAAGTGTTCGCTCACGACTCCGCCGCGCAGCCTGATCCAGACACTCCAAGGTCTCCACCGAGCCGCCCCGAGCCTGAGCCGCTCCCGAACCCGAGAGGACGTTGTCGACGGGGTCAGGCACTCGTGCCTGACCCGGGAGCCAGTTCACCGGACCGACGGCGAGCAGGCGCCGCGCCGTTCCTCCCGAAGCGCTCCGCGCGGCGAAGCGCTATGCCTTCGCTCGGCGGCGCCCAAAAACGAGCCCGCCTACCGTGAACCCGAGCCCGAACGTGCCGACGGCGAATGCGCCGACGGCGAAGCCCTTCCGCCACACCGACATCTGCTGCCAGCGGCCAAGCGCGGCCTCCTCCTCCTCGGTCAGCTCCTCACCCCGGCGCTGCTTGCGCAAGGCGCCACCGGCCTGGAGACCGAGGTAGAGGTCGTCGAAGATCTCGGGGCCCTCGGACACGATTCGAGTGTATAGCCTCGTTCGGCCGTGTCCGAACCTCCGCCAGCAGCACCGGTCGTTGCCGCTTTCGACGTCGACGGAACCCTGACGACGCGCGACTGCGTGACGCCGTTCCTCTGGCGGACGGCGCGGTTCAAGGCTGCTCTAGCTCTTGTGCGGCACCCGTGGACGGTGGTCGGCGCCGTCGCCCGGCGGGATCGGGATCGCCTGAAGGAGGTCGTCTGCACCGCGTTCGCAGGACTCGACGCCGACGCGCTCGACGCTGCGGGGCAGGAATTCGCTCGTGAGGTTCGGCGCCGCTGGCTGCGCGACGATACCGTCGCCCGCTTGCAGCGCCATCGCGAGCTCGGGCACCGCGTCGTCCTCGCGTCAGCCTCGCTCGAGCCATACCTCGCTCCGTTCGGGCAGCTGTTGGAGGTCGACGGCGTCGTGTGCACGCGGCTGGAGCGCGGCCCTGACGGGCGGCTCACGGGGCGGCTGGACGGCCCGAACTGCCGCGGTGCCGAGAAGGCGCGACGTCTCGAGCAGTGGCTCGTCACGCAGGGCCTTACCGGCGCGAGCCTGTGGGCCTACGGTGACTCCCCTGGCGATGCCGAGCTCCTTGCTCTCGCCGATCACCCGGTCTGGGTCGACGACGCGCCGCTCGCGGCCGAGCCGGCGTGAGACGGCCGCTCCCGCGCTACCCTGCACGACTCCATCGTCGACTCCCGGGGGCTTCCGAATGTCCGACACGCTCACCGAGCTGAACCGCCGGCTCGCAGAGATCAGCGACCTCCACACCGCCGCGCGGCTGCTCGACTGGGATCAGATGGTGATGATGCCCCGGGGCGGGGCGGGCGTCCGTGCGGAGCACATCGCCACTGTCCGCCGGCTCGCTCACGAGCTCTTCATCCGCGATGAGATCGGTACGCTGCTCGTCGAGCTCGAGGATTACGCCGATTCGCTTCCGGCCGACCACGACGACGCCTGCCTGATCCGCATCACCCGCCACGATTGGGACAAGGCCCGACGCGTCCCGCCCGAGCTCGAGGCTGAGCTGAGCCGCGTCTCGTCCGAGTCGATGGAGGTGTGGGCCGAGGCGCGCACCGCATCCGATTACGCCGCCTTCCGGCCCTGGCTCGATCGCACGCTGGAGCTGAAGCAGCGCTACCTCGCCTGCTTCGACGCCGGCAACGATCCCTACGACGTCTTCCTCGACGACTTCGAGCCGCGCATGCAGACGGCTGAGGTGCGAACGGTCTTCGAGCGCCTCAAGCCCGAGCTCGTCGAGTTGCTCGCAGCTGCGGACACGAGTGACGCCGAGCCGTTCGTCCACGGCCGCTATCCGAAGGGGCCGCAGGAAGCGCTCTCGTTCGAGCTGATGCGCGCGTTCGGAGGCACCGAGCGATCGTTCCGCCTCGACCCCACGGTACACCCGTTCTGCACGAGCTTCGGCACGCAGGACATCCGGCTGACAACGCGATACGTCGAGGACGACCTCCACGGCACCTCGCTCTTCTCGACGATGCACGAAGCCGGCCACGGGGTCTACGAGCACGGGGTCAGCGCCTCGCTCGAGCGGACGCCGCTCGCTTCGGGGTGCTCCTCGGCGTTGCACGAGTCGCAGAGCCGGCTGTGGGAGAACGTGATCGGCCGTTCCCTCCCGTTCTGGCGTTGGTTCTACCCGCGGGTGCAGGACGCGTTCCCGGAGACGCTCCGCGACGTCTCACTCGGGCGCTTCCACCGCGAGATCAACCGTGCACAGCCGTCGTACATCAGGGTGGATGCCGACGAGACGACGTACGGGCTGCACATCATCCTGCGCTTCGAGCTCGAGCAGGACCTGCTCTTCGGCGGGCTCTCGACGGCCGACCTACCCGACGCGTGGAACACGCGATTCGAGGAGTCGTTCGGGATCTCTGTCCCCGAGGATCGGCTCGGCTGCCTGCAGGATGTCCACTGGTCGGCCGGTCTCTTCGGCTACTTCCCGACCTATCAGCTCGGCAACGTGCTCTCCGTCCAGATCTGGGAGCGGTTGCTCGCCGATCTGCCGGATGCGTACGAGAAGATCGAGCGCGGAGACTTCGGCGAGATCCACGGCTGGTTGCGCGAGACGCTCTACCGTCACGGCCGCAAGTTCACGCCCGCGGAGACGATCGAGCGTGTCGCCGGTGGCCCGATCGACCCCGAGCCGTACCTCCGATACCTGCGCGACAAGAGCGCCTCACTCGCGGCGGTCTAGGTCTGTCTCTCGACATGGTCTCGTGATTTGGACGCTCGAGCCTTTGCGATCGCAACCTCGACGAAGCGGCACAAGGCGTTCACCATCCGCATCTGCTCGACCGTGCGGCAGCCGATCTCGAGCAGCTTCGGGCTCGCGACGAGGTACACGAGGCAGCGCGCCCGCGAGACCGCCACGTTCAGCCGGTTGCGCGAGAAGAGGAACTCGAGGTTGCGAGGCAGGTTCTCGCCGCTCGAAGTCGCCATTGAGAAAAAGACGATCGGGGCCTCCTGGCCTTGGAACTTGTCGACCGTCCCCACCGCGACCGACGGCGGCAGCTTCGCCCGCAGACACCGAACCTGGGCGTTGTAGGGCGCGACGACGAGGAGGTCCTCGTCGCGGATCGGACGCTCGATCCCGTCGCAGTCCGCCCACGTTCCTCCACGTAGCCGCTCGACCTCGGTCGCGATCCTTTCCGCCTCCTCGACCGACGAGGCTCGGTTCCCCTCGTGCTCAACGGCCAGGAAGCGCAGGCCGGTGCCGAAGCTCGTTCCCTGGTTGCCGCACACCGCCGCGGGGTGGAGCCGACCCTCGTAGGAGGTCTCGGAGACGAACCGGCACACGTCCTCGTGCATCCGCCAGGTCGTTCCGAGGAAGAGGCCACGGTCGGGCGGGATCGTCACCTCGTCGCCCAGCACATGCTCGAGTACCGAGACACCCGCACCCTCCGGGTGAGTCCCCTGCGCAACCTGCGCGAGTTGCTGCGGGTCGCCCAGCAGGACGAGATTGCGCGCGCTCGTGCCCATCGCAAGCGCGTCAGCGAGCGAGACCTGGCCCGCTTCGTCGATGAAGAGCGTGTCGACCTGGCCGTCCATCTCGTCGTGCGCGAAGAGCCAGGCCGTACCGGCGACGAGGAGGACGTCCTCGTCGGGCCGCCTGAAGTCCTCCGTCGTCACGAACGGCCCCTCGTAGCCGCCGCCCTTCTTCCAGCCGCGGAACCGCACGCCCTCCTCGAGCGCCACCCGCTCTACCTCCCGAAGCAGGTTCTCGATCGCCTTGTGACTCGTCGCCGCGATCCCGACCCGGCGGCCGCGCGCGAGCAGGTGCACGATCAGGCGTGCGCCGGTGTACGTCTTGCCAGATCCAGGCGGGCCTTGGACGACCAGGTAGCTGCGGTCGAGCTCTTCGACAATCCGCTTCGCCGCCCCGAGATCGTCCTGCGGCAGCAAGGACGGTCCGCGCGGTGGGTCTCGGCGGAGAAGCGCCTCGAGCGCGGGATACGACCCGGGTGACTCGCCGAGCCGGCGCAAAGCCTCCCGCTGCGGCCTGGTCTGGAGCGGGCCGCCGGGGACGAGCGAGCGCGGCAGGGGCCGTTCGAGCGCCGCCTTCGCAAGCTGGAGCACGAGCCGCCCTCGCTCGTCGTCGAGCTCCTGGAGCTGGCCGGCGTACGTGAGCTCGAGCGGATCGAAGACGCCCTCCCCTTCGGCCAGCTTGTGCTGCTGTGCGGGGAAGGTGAACGTGACACGCTCGCCTTCCTCCCCTCTGGAGACGAGCTCGAGCGCGCCGATCGCATCGCCGTCGCGCTCCATGAGCGCCTCCGGGGTCGCGCCCCGCCGCGCGAAGAACTGCCACCAGACGGGCCGCGCCTCGCGACGGTGATAGTCGAGGAGTCGCGAGAGGAGAACATGCTCGGTGGTGCCGCGAGCCTCGAGCCGCGCTCGGAGCTCGGCCGTCTCGGCGGCGGTCTCCTCGGGCTCCACTGGCTGCTTCCCCGCGAACCACGGAATCGCCCCGTGCGCGCGCTCGGCCTCCCCGCGCAGATCGAGCAGCCAGTCGCGGAGGTCGTGTGTCGAGGCGCTCCGGCGCCCGTCCCTGCAGCCCGCCGAGCACCTGCGCGGAGAAGCAGAGCTGGAGGACGAAGTACGGCTTGACGTGGCGCGCGAGCTTCGTGTCGGCCGGCTCGTAATGCCAGTTGCCGAGCTCTGAATCGCCCTCGACCCGAAGTAGGAAGTCGGCGAAGCCGCG
>JBPCLB010000233.1:0-4173 GCA_051003695.1 Gaiella sp.
CGAGCCCGAGCTTCTCGGCCGCCATCGCCGTCCCCTGGACGCGATTCGTGATCTTCTCGAACGCGATGTCGCGGGCGTAGTCGGGTGAGCCGTGATTCGGCTTCTCGTCGATCGAGAACGGCGAGAAGCCGCAGTCGTCGGTCGAGCCGAGCCGCTCCTTCGGGATGAACTCGGCCGCACGCACGAGCTGATTGCAGATCTCCTGCGCGCTCTCGGGGCGCGGGCTCTGGGTGACGGTGACGTCGATGTAGCACATCTGCGGGACGCAGTTTGCGTCGTCGCGGCTGTGCTCGCCGATCGCCTTGTACACCGAGTCCCGGTCGCGCTCGCTCGCAAGCTGGATCAGGAAGTACCCGGCGTTCATCTTGAACATGCTCGGGAGCAGGTCGTTGTACGGGACGTCGGCGCTGTGCACCGAGTCGCGATCGCCACCCGGGCAGGTGTGGATGCCGATCGAGACGCGCTCCTCGGCCGAGAACCGGTTGATCACCCGATTGTTCAGCTCGATGAAGTACGGGAGCTTCCCGGCGCCGGTCCACGGGTTGCGGGGGTCCGCACGCGTTGCGAGGCGGCCCTCCGTGAAGTCGATCGAGACGCGTGAGGCACCCGCGTCGAACGCGGAGCGGATGTCCTTCTCGCATTCGTTGCAGAGATCCTCCTCGAACTCCTCCCGGGAGTACCCCGGTACCTCTTCCTCGAGCGGGTAGAGGAGCGACAGCATCGACGGCGCGATCACGGCCTGCTTCATCGGTCTCGCCGTCAGCTTGATCGACTTCCTCAGCGAGTCGGCAGCGAAGGTCTTGTACCGGAACGGGCCGCCGGTGAGACGCGGCAGCTGCCGGTTGTGCCCGTCGGCGAAGATCGCGAAGTACTGGCCGCCGCCGGCGAGGTTGTCGGCGAGACCCGTCCCCGCGAGGGTGTCGGTGATCGGATAGGTGGCGAAGCTCGACCAGCGCTGCTCGCCGTCCGAGATGATCGGGGCGCCCGTCGCCTCTCCGCGCGTGATCGAGTCCTCGATCGCGATGTCCTGCTCGGTCTCGAGCTGCTCCTTCGTGATCTCCCCGGCGTCGTAGGCGACGTAGGCGGCCTGGAGCTTGGAGGGCCGAGGCAAAGAGCCAACGGGCTCGGTGGGGATCCCGGTAGCTGTCCTTGGATCGTATGGCATGTGCTCGTTCTCCTTCGGCTGTTCGACCCGCGGGCCACAGGTGTGGGCGCGGCGGTGCTCGAGTCGTGCTGTCACCCCGTTTCGCGAGTAGACCGACCTGTCTCTCTCGAGCGCAACGCTACAAGCCGCCCCACCGACGGTCAAATGCAGCGTGCGCCACGGGCCGGTTGCGTCGCCCCGTGCGGCAGGAGCTCAACGGCTACACGCGCTACACAGCCTCGATTGCGGGTGTGCGCACGTACTCGAAGATCACCCGCGTCTCGACGTGGTCGACCTCGGGGCGACCGGTGAGGTCGTCCAGGACGAACGTGCGCAGCCGGTCGGTGTCGGGCACGGCGACGTGCACGAGATAGTCGTCCGGGCCGCTCACGTGATACAGGGCGACCGTCTCGGGGAGGTTGAGCACGTGGTCGTAGAACGCGCCGATCTCGTCACGGTGGTGCACGCGCAGCCGGACGGCGATCATCGCCTGAGTGGGGCGCCCGAGCAATGCCAGGTCGACGATCGCGTGGAAGCCCCGGATCACTCCGCGCTCGCGCAGGCGGCGGACGCGCTCCAGTGTCGTCGACGGTGCGAGCCCCACTGCGGCGGCAAGATCCTTGTTCGAGATCCGGGCATTGTTCTGCAACGCCCGCACGAGCTCGCGCTCGATTCGGTCGAGAGGCGCAGGCGTCCGTCCTTCCCGAAGATCGTTCGGAGTTCTTGCCATCCAGGCGCAGAATATCTACCGTGAGTGTTCTCGCCACGAGGCGTGGCGAACGCCTGGGTCACGCGAGGGTCGATCAGACAAGGAGAACAGAGCGTTGAGCGCACTCGACGAACAGCAGTCCGTCCGCGAGTTCCACTTCACCTCCGAGTCGGTGACGGAAGGGCATCCCGACAAGATCGCCGATCAGGTGTCCGACGCCGTCCTCGATGCGATCCTCCGCGAGGATCCGCTCGGGCGGGTCGCGTGCGAGACGTTCGTCACCACCGGGCTTGCGCTCGTCGGAGGCGAGATCTCGACGACGACGACGATCGACATCGCTCGCATCGTTCGCGACACGATCTCCGGAATCGGCTACACCCATTCCGACTACGGCTTCGACGCGGCGACGTGCAGCGTGATCGCCACGATCGACGGCCAGTCGCCGGATATCGCGCAAGGGGTCGACGAGTCGTTCGAGACCCAGCACGACGAGCTCGAGGATGCGCTCGACCGGCTCGGCGCCGGCGACCAGGGGATGATGTTCGGGTACGCCTGCAGGGAGACGGACGAGCTGATGCCGCTTCCGATCATGCTCGCGCACAAGCTCTGCCGGCGGCTTGCAGAGGTGCGCAAGAGCGGTGAGCTCGACTACCTGCGGCCCGACGGGAAAGCGCAGGTCACCGTTCGGTACGAGGTCGACGCGCACGGGCGCCAGCGCCCGGTCGAGATCGAGCGCGTCCTGATCTCGACCCAGCACGCCGACGGATACGACTCCGAGACCCAGATCAAGCCCGATCTCGTCGAGCACGTGTTCCGAGCCGTCCTCCCGGTCGACCTGTACGACCCGAAGCGGTTCGACGAGAGGGACTTCGTCTATGTCAACCCGACGGGTCGGTTCGTCGTCGGCGGCCCGATGGGAGACACCGGGCTCACCGGCCGGAAGATCATCGTCGACACCTACGGGGGCGCCGCCCGGCACGGCGGCGGGGCGTTCTCCGGCAAGGACCCGACCAAGGTCGATCGTTCGGCTGCCTACGCCGCACGCTACGTCGCGAAGAACGTGGTTGCGGCCGGGCTGGCCGATCGGTGCGAGCTCCAGGTCGCCTATGCGATCGGCGTCGCACATCCGTTCTCGATCCAGGTCGAGTGCTTTGGCACCGAGCAGGTGCCCGTGACCCGGATCAGGGAGCTGATCCTCGAGCAGTTCGACCTGCGCCCGGGCGCGATCCTGCGCGACCTCGATCTCCGTCGCCCGATCTACGCGAAGACCGCTGCGTACGGCCACTTCGGCCGTGAAGGCGACGATTTCACCTGGGAGCGAACCGACAAAGCCGAGGCGCTGAGGGCGGCTTCCGGTCTCGCCGTCCTCGAGCCGACGGCGGCGTAAAGGGATGGCGGTCACGGTCGTCGGCTCGGTCGCCTTCGACGCACTCGAGACGCCGTTCGGGCAGCGCGACAAGATCCTCGGCGGCGCCGCGACCCACTTCGCGCTCGCGGCGAGCTTCTTCACCAACGTGCGGGTCGTCGGCATCGTCGGCGACGACTTCGGCGAGGACGAGCTCGCGGTGTTCGAGAGCCGCGGCATCAACACGGACGACCTCGAGCACGTGCGCGGGGAACGATCGTTCTTCTGGTCAGGGCGGTACGAGGGCGACATGCACGTTGCCGAGACGCTCGAGACGCAGCTCAACGTCTTCGCGTCCTTCGACCCCGTGCTCTCGGCGGAAGCGCGCGATGCGTCGATCGTGTTTCTGGCGAACATCCAGCCGGACGTGCAACGTCGTGTGCGTGAGCAGTGCACGAGCGCGGTGGTCACCGGGCTCGACTCGATGAACTACTGGATCACCTCCGCTCGCGACTCGCTGGTCGAGACGATTCGCATGGTCGACGTGATCGTCCTCAACGATGCCGAGGTGCAGATGCTCACCGGCGAGCCCAACCTCGCCCGCGCGACCCGACTGCTGCGTGAGCTCGGACCCCGTGTCGTCGTCGTCAAGCAAGGCAACTACGGTGCGGCGATGTACACGAACGACGGCGTCTTCTTCGTCCCCGGCTACCCACTCGAGACGGTGGTCGACCCGACCGGGGCCGGCGACTCGTTCGCGGGTGGCTTCTTCGGGTATCTCGACTGCCACGTGGAACGCCCACTCGACGACGACGTGCTCCGCTGCGCCTCGGTCTACGGCTCGGTGCTCGCCTCGTTCCATATCGAGGCGTTCGGCAGCGAGCGCCTGCACGACCTGACCCTGCCCCAGATCAAGGAGCGATTCCAGGCGTTCCGGCGGATGACGAGCTTCGAGGAGCAGCCGCTCCTCGTCCG
>JBPCLB010000234.1:0-4817 GCA_051003695.1 Gaiella sp.
CGCTGCTCGGTCGGGCTCGAAGCGCTGCGGAAGGGATCGACATGGTCGTCCTCACCGATGAGCTCGAGTACGAGGCGGCGGGCATCGCGGCGATTCTCGGTGACGAGCGCGAAGCCCGTGCGTTGCTGGCGGGTCTCGTCGAGCGGCACGAAGCGCGCGGTCTGCGCCGCTTCGCCGATCGCTACCGCCGCGATCTGGAGGCGCTCGGCTGATCACGCCGGGCTAGCATTCACGCGGCACCCACGGACAGGAGGAGCACAAGCACATGGCTGAAACCGAGCCAGGGAAGATCCGCAACGTCGCCGTCGTCGGCCATCGCGGGACGGGGAAGACATCGCTCGTCGAGTCCCTGCTCTACCAGACCGGTCAGGTGAACCGACTCGGGTCGATCGACGCCGGAACCACGGTCGGCGACCACGACGAGGACGAGCACAAGCGGAGACTCTCGATCGCGCTCACGCTCGCGCACACGGAGTGGAAGGGGCGCAAGATCAATCTGCTCGACTGTCCGGGCGATCCGTCGTTTCAGGGCGAGGCGCGCTGCGCGCTCCGGGTCGTCGAGGGGGCGCTGGTCGTCGTCAGCGGCGTGATGGGCATGGAAGTCGGGACCGCGCGCGTGAAGAAGCTCGCGGAGGACTACGGGCTCGCGCGCGTGCTCTACGTGAACATGCTCGACCGCGAGCGTGCCGACTTCTTCCGTACCCTCGCGCAGATCCAGGAGCAGTTCTCGTCCCGCTGCGTCGCCGTGCATATCCCGATCGGTGTCGAGCATGAGCTGCGCGGGATCGTCGACGTCCTCCACATGTGCGCCTACCTGAGCCCGGAGAGCCAGCGGGAAGGCGATCCCGTCCCGATCCCGGACGACATGTCAGACGTTGCGCAGGAGTACCGCGAGAAGCTTCTCGACGAAGTCGTCCAGATCGACGAGGCGCTGATGGAGCGGTACCTCGAGGGGGAGGAGCTCGATCCGCACGACGTCGCCGCGGCGCTCAAGCTCGGGATCACGCGAGGCGAGCTCTTTCCGGTCGCCTGTGGCGTCGCAACGAAGAACCTCGGTACGCAC
The DNA here is from genome assembly GCA_051003695.1 of Gaiella sp. Lineage (GTDB taxonomy): Bacteria > Actinomycetota > Thermoleophilia > Gaiellales > Gaiellaceae > Gaiella. The sequence goes on from JBPCLB010000234.1 coordinate 1,064, forward strand.
GCCTTGCTCGACCTGCTCGTCGAGGGGGTTCCGTCTCCCGCCAAGAAGGGGGCCCCGTTCGAGGTCGACGGAGCGAACACGGCAGCGTTCGCGTTCAAGACGATCGCCGATCAGTTCGCGGGTCGGATCAATCTCTTCCGGGTGCTGAAAGGGACGATCACCACCGATACGACGCTCGTCGACAACCGCGAGCACGCGAAGGAGCGGATGGGCTCGCTCGTCCAGCTCCAAGGCAAGGACGCAACGCCGGTCAAGGAATTCGGCGAGGGCGACATCGGCGCCGTCGCGAAACTCAAGGACGTGCAGACCGGCGACCTGCTCACCGACCGAGAGGTGCAACAGGAGGCGCCGGGCTTCGGGTTCCCCGAGCCCGTGATGAGCTTTGCGATCACGCCGAAGCTCAAGGGCGAGGAGGAGAAGGTCGCGACCGCGATCAAGCGGCTCGCCGAGGAGGATCAGACCTTGCGGCTGCGCCGTGACCCTCAGACCGGCGAGGAGATCCTCGCGGGGATGAGCCAGATGCACGTCGAGGTCGCGCTCGAGCGAGTCAAGCGTCGTTTCGGCGTCGATGTCGACCTGCACCCACCGCGCGTCCCGTATCTCGAGACGATTCGGCGCGAGTCGCGCGCGCGACACCGGTACAAGAAGCAGACCGGTGGTCGCGGGCAGTTCGGTGACTGCGAGATCGTGCTGGAGCCCATCGACGGGCACGAGGGCTACGAGTTCCTCGACAAGATCGTCGGCGGGGTGATTCCGCACAACTTCCGCCCGGCCGTCGACAAGGGGATCCAGGAGGCGATGCAACACGGCGATCTCGCCGGAGCCCCCGTCCAGGGGGTGCGTGTGCGGCTCGTCGACGGCCAGTACCACAACGTCGACTCGTCGGAGATGGCATTCAAGATCGCGGGCTCGATGGCGTTCAAGGAGGCGTACGCCAAGGCGGACCCGATGCTTCTCGAGCCGATCATGGAGCTCGAGGTGACCGTGCCCGACGACAGCGTGGGCGCCGTCAACGGCGATCTCAACTCGCGCCGCGGCCGTCTGCACGGCATGGAGCCCGCGAGCGGGATGACGACGATCAAGGCCGAGGTGCCGATGGCCGAGCTGCTCACCTACGCGCAGTCGCTCACCTCGATGACCGGTGGTCGTGGTGATTACGCGGTGCACCTGCTTCGCTACGACGAGGTCCCGACCCACGTCGCCCAGAAGATCGTCGACGAGACCAAGCGGGCGCGGGAAGCGGCGAGCGCATGACGCCTTCGGCATTCTGCGCTAGTCAACGCACGGGGGGAGCTTGGCAGGCTTCAGCCAGCCGGACATTGCCTGGACGATCGGCATGCCGGTCGGCACGAAGGCGTTCAGCGCAGTGGCAAAAGGCCAGCACAGGGCTATAGTGGTCGTCGCATGCGCGTGATCAGGGCCAACGTGACTCCCACCTGCGCCGTCTGCGAGCGCACGCTACTGCAGGGTGAGCAGACAATGCGCTTCTCGGCCGACGGGCACGAGTTCGTCGACGTGTGCCCACTCTGCAGCGAGGTCGCCCTCGACCACGGCTGGGTCCGTGAAGGACATGCGGTCTCGATCGCGCTCCAGCAGCCCGGACGCCGCAGGCGTCAGAAGACGCTATGGCAGACGTTGCTCGGAGCGCGAGAGGAGGAGCCGATGCCTGTGGTCGCCGAGCCCATCCTCCGCCGGCTGAGCGACGGCGAGCTCGCGCTCGTCGAAGCGGCAGATCTCTTCAACCAGAGCCAGTTCCGACGGACGATCGCCGGGGTCTCGAAGAGCCTCGGGGCGCCCAACGCGTCGATCGTTCCTCTCTCGGGTGTCAACGCAGAGACGGTGCTGACGTTCGCATGGGACATCACCTGGTACCAGTACCGGGTCTCGCCGGAGTCGGGTTTGCCCGTGCGCATCGCCGAACGCGGCCACGACGCGACGGAGATCGAGGCGTCGTACACGCAGTGGAACGCCTCGGTCGAGGACGACGGTCGGGTCGTGCCGGAACTCGTCCGGGTCTGACGCGACCGACCGAGCGGACCCCAGCGTCGGAGCGCCCCCGGTCAGACCCCGACTCTCGGCTACGCGCCCGTGCCGCGGCTGATGCGCAGATTTGCGCCGAGGTGGCCGAGACCAGAGAGCGCACCCACCACGAGGGCGAGCGCGAGTAGCTGCAACGTTTCGAGCATTGGCTGTCCTCCTTTCGTCTTGTCACAAAATAACACTCTTTCTCACTGTTCAAGACGATTCAGATGTAACGAAGTCGTGAACAGAGCGACTCCCGAGTCAGCCTCGCGGCGACGGCCGGCTCGACCCTGGCGCCGACAACCGGTGGGACGAAGAGGCGTCGCTGAGTTTCGCCTCCGACGTCGCGTGCGTGCTTGACTTGCGAAACCGCTCGCGAGGAGGACTGCTCCGTGACCATCGCTGACACCGTCACCGCCGCAACCGACCTTCTGGAGAGGCTCGGCGTCGACCCTGCGCTGACGAGCGACGGCGACCTCGTCGTCCGCACGCCGATCACGGGGGACGTGATCGGCCGCGTCCAGCGCGCCGACGCGGCCACGACCGACGAGGCGGGGGGAAGGGCCGCGGCTGCGTTCGAGACCTGGCGCGACGTGCCCGGCCCCCAACGCGGTGAGCTCGTCCGTCTGCTCGGAGAGGAGCTCAGGCGTGAGAAGGAGGCGCTCGGAGCCCTCGTGACGCTCGAGGTCGGCAAGATCGCGCAGGAGGGTCTCGGCGAGGTGCAGGAGATGATCGACATTTGCGACTTCGCCGTCGGACTCTCCCGTCAGCTCTACGGTCGCTCGATCGCCTCGGAGCGTCCGGGCCACCGGCTCACCGAGACGTGGCACCCGCTCGGACCCGTCGCGGTGATCAGCGCGTTCAACTTCCCGGTCGCCGTGTGGAGCTGGAACGCGGCGGTCGCGCTGGTCTGCGGAGATCCCGTGCTGTGGAAGCCGTCCGAGCGGACTCCGCTGTCCGCGCTCGCGTGCACCGCTCTCCTGGAGCGCGCCGCGGAGCGCCACGGAGCCGTGCCCGGGGGGCTCTGCGAGCTCGTGATCGGCGGCGCCGACCGAGCGCTGCAACTCGCCGACGATCCTCGGGTCTCGCTCGTCTCGGCGACCGGCTCGACCGAGATGGGCAAAGAGCTCGCGCCCCGTGTCGCCCGCCGGCTCGGTCGCGCGTTGCTCGAGCTCGGCGGCAACAACGCCGCAATCGTCGCTCCGAGCGCCGACCTCGAGCTCGTCGTCCGTGGAGTGCTCTTCTCGGCGGTCGGCACGGCGGGACAGCGCTGCACCAGCTTGCGTCGCTTGATCGTGCACGAGTCGATCGCCGACACGGTCGTCGAGCGCCTGGCGACGGCGTACCGCACCGTCCCGATCGGCGATCCCCGGGACCCGGAGACGCTCGTCGGGCCGCTCGTCTCGGCGGAGTCGTACGCTCGGCTGGAGCTCACACTCGAGCAGGCTCGGGCAGCCGGTGGAGACGTCGTCGTCGGCGGTGAGCGCGTGCTCGAGGAACGCTGGCCCGACGCGTGGTATGCGACGCCGGCGCTCGTGCGGATGCCCGAGCAGGCCGCGGTCGTCGAGCGGGAGACGTTCGCACCGCTGCTCTACGTGCTCACGTACTCCGATCCCGAGGAAGCGCTCGCACTCCAGAACGGCGTTCCCCAGGGGCTTGCGTCGTCGATCTTCACGACCGATCTGCGCGAAGCCGAGCGCTTTCTCGCGGCGTCGGGCTCCGACTGCGGGAT
>JBPCLB010000235.1:0-3885 GCA_051003695.1 Gaiella sp.
GGTGCTGCGCGAGCGCATCCAGGCTCGCTCTCTGAGCGAGGAGGGCTCGCGGCGACTGGCCCGCAGGATCCTGCACGAGAACGCTCGCGCGTTCTTCGGACGCGACCACGACCGAGGCGATCAATAGAGCCTGGGCGTGCGCAGGGGTCGAAGCCGGCGCGCTCTCCAGCCCAGCCACGTGGCGAGCGGCTCTCGAGCGTGATTTCGGCCTACCGCGTGCGGCCCTCGCATGTTGGCAAGCGTTGCTGTACAACCGTTGCAATCGAACCGAGCGGAGGCCTCCATGCTGAATCTTGAAGAGTCGGTAGTGGTCGAGCGGCCGATCGAGGAGGTGTTCGCCTACTTGACCGACCCGGCCAAGATCCCCGATTGGCAGTCGTCCGCGCTCGAAGCGCACATCGAGGGCGGGGGACCCATGCGCGCCGGTTCCAGCGTGCTCGAGCAGCGGAAGTTCCTCGGCAGACGGATGGAGTCGACGATGGAGGTGCTCGAGTACGAGCCCCCGCATCGGTTCAGGATCAAGGTCAGCTCTGGGCCGGTTCCGTTCGAGGTGACGAATACGCTCAGTGCGGCTGAGGGCGGGACACGTATCAACGCTGTCCTCGAAGGCGAGCCGGGTGGCTTCTTCCGACTGGCAGAGCCGCTCGTCGCACGAGCGATTGCGCGAGAGCTGCGAAACAATCTCGAGCAGCTCAAGGACCTAATGGAAGCACCGACCGTCTAGGAACTCGGTTCAGAACGAGTCGCCGTGAGACTCGGTCCGAGCACTGGGTCTGCGCGCACCGTTCCGCTACCGGGTCAACTGCGCGCTGCAGCGCGAGGGAGGAGAGGGAAGGAGTTTGAGTCGCGTCGGCGCTCCCGCCACGTCGGGTGGAATGGTCGCGCATCGCAATGCGTTGTCCGAGCCGATGTCGCTTCCGATCGGGATCCTCTACGAGCACCCAGAGTGGTTCGAGCCGCTCTTTGCAGAGCTCGACCGCCGAAAGATCCCGTACGAGAAGGTGGACGCGACACGGCTCGTGTTCGACCCCTCCCACCGCGAGCCGTCGCACTCGTTGCTCGTCAATCGGATGAGCCCGTCGGCGGGGACGCGCGGCCACGAGCGCGCGATCTTCCACACGCTCCACTATCTCGCCCATCTCGAGCGGATCGGAGCTCCTGTTCTCAACGGTTTGCCTGCGTACGAGCTCGAGCTGTCGAAGGCGCGCCAGGCATCGCTGCTCGAACAGCTCGGAATCCCGCACCCGCGCACACGGATTGTCTCGGATCCTGGAGGCGCGGCGGATGCTGCCGCGGACCTGGAGTTCCCGGTGCTCGTCAAGCCGAACATCGGTGGCAGCGGCGCGGGAATCCGCTCGTTCGCCTCGATGGAGGAGCTGTCAACGGCGGAGCTCGATGGAGGTTTGGATGGGACGCTCGTGCTCCAGGAGCAGCTCCGCGCCGCCGGCGACTCGATAGTCCGGGTGGAGATCCTCGACGGGGAGTTTCTCTATGCGATCCGGATCTTTCTCCTGCCGGGAAGCTTCAACCTCTGCCCAGCCGACTACTGCGAGCTTCCCGGCGTCGCGGACGGCGTCTCCGGCAGAGGCCTTCCGATCGAAGCATACGATCCGCCCGGCTCGGTGATCGACGACGCAAAGCGGATCATCGCCGCCGCCGAGATGGATCTCGGGGGGGTCGAGTATCTCCTCGACGCTCGTAACGGTCAGCCGACGTTCTACGACGTCAACGCCCTCTCGAACTTCGTCGCCAACCCGGGCGAGGTCGTCGGCTTCGATCCGTTCGTCAACCTCGTCGACCTGATCGAGCGACGTGCCGGACTCGCTACTTCACCCGCTGCACACCGTGCTCACGCGCTCAGCCCTTCGAACTGAGCCGGCATCAATACGTAGGCCCGCACGGTGCTGCAAGCTGACTTTCCAGCTACGCCTCAGGCGCGAGACCGAGCTGCTCGAGGAGCTCCATCTGATCGAAGTAGAACCGGTGGCTCGTCACGAGCCCGTGTTCCACGGTTGCCGCGTCGCAGCCGCGCACGCGCACGCTCTTTCCTGTCGGGGGGACGCTCTCGCCGCCGGGCATCGGCAGCGGCCCGGTATGCGTACCGACGACATACCCCTCGTCGATCGCGACGTTCCCGGATTCGTGCTTGTGGGCCGACTCCCAGGACGCATCTGGAAACGCCGTCGCGAACTGCCCGAACCACGCGGCGATCGCGTCAGCTCCGCTGACGGTTCCCTGGTCGGGCGTCTCGGCCACCGCATCCGGGGCGTACAGCTTCTTCAGCGCGTCCTGATCCTCGTCGAACGCCGCCTCCGTGACGCGATCCATAACCTGCCTCGCCTCACCCATCTCCGCCTCCCTCCGATCGGACCGGAATTCAGGCAGTCTCCTCCCGTGTAGCAATTGTGTCAAGCGATAGGCATGCGGCAGGTCGGCCGAGCCAGCCGGCCTCGCCGGGCGGGCGGGTTCGGCAAGCAGGCGGGTTCTCCAGGCCCGTTGTGTATGCAGGTCAGGCGTGGGAGACTGCCGGCTGCATGGCATCGGCCGTCCGGGCTCCGCACCCACGATCATCGCGAGCGCCATCCGGTTCTCATCGACCCGGTCGGGTTGCGCGTCCCTGCGCTTCGCCCAGAGCCCGGCGCCGTTCGCGGGCGCACGACGGCGCAGACGAGCGTGGGTGTTCTCTTGCGGAGAAGGGGCTGACTCGGTCGGCAGTTCGCGCGCGGCGATAGCTCGTGTGCGAACGGACGGAACGATCTACGGAGGACAAGGAGGGAACACACGATGATGAAGCACGAGACAGAGGAGCGGGAGGGCGGCCACAGCCGGCGCGACCTCCTCGTCAGGGGTGGCCTCGTCACGGCCGGAGCAACACTGCTCGGCTCGCCGGCGACGGCGTTTGCCTCGCGCGCATCGCTGAGCGCGGAGACCGTCAAGATCGCTGTCGTCACCCACGGCGACACAGGCTCGTTCTGGTCGGTCTTCAAGAAGGGCGTCGATCAGGCGGCAAAGGATCTCAAGTCGCGCGGCGTCAACGTCACTCAGGTCTACGCGAACAACGACGTCGCGAAGCAGGTCTCGGGAATCAACGCGGCGATCGCAGGGAAGGCCAAGGTGATCGCGACCTCTGTCCCGGATGCGAGCGCGCTGAAGGGTGCGCTCACGAAGGCGGCCGGACGTGGGATCGAGATCATCACCGTGAACTCCGGGCTCGGTGCATTCGACAGCCTGCCGACGTACGAGGTACACGTCGGGCAGACCGAGGACGTCGCCGGTCAGGGCGCCGGGAAGCAGTTCAAGGCGGCCGGCGTGAAGAAGGTGCTGATCGTGATCCACGAAGCGAGCAACTCGGGGCTTCAGCAGCGCGCGGACGGCGTCAAGGCGATTCTCGGCGGCGGCGGTGTCCAGCTGCTGACGATCCCGAACGCGAAGTCCGACATCCCGGGCACGAAAGCCAAGGTGGCCGCCGCGTTCAAGGCGAACAAGGGCATCACCGGCTTCCTCGGACTCGACCCCGACGTGACGATCCCCTGCATCGACGTCGTCCCGAAGGGAACAAAGGTGGGAACGTTCGACGTTGGCGGCTCGATCAAGGAGATCCTCGCAGGCAGGATGCTGTTCGCGATCGACCAGCAGCAGTATCTCCAGGGATACCTGCCGGTCGTCTTCGGCCTCCTCTACGTGTCGAACCTCAATACGGTCGGCAACGGCGCGCCCGTTCTGACGGGGCCGGGGATCATCAACAAAGCGAATGCCGCCCGTGTCGCGGCGCTCGCGAAGCAGGGAAGCCGCTAGAGCGCCGTCAGCCTCCCGGGGGGGGGCGAGCCCCCCCCCGGAGCAGAAGCGGCCTGCTCCTTGTAGCCCATGCCACACCCCACTCCCAAC
>JBPCLB010000236.1:0-19318 GCA_051003695.1 Gaiella sp.
CCTGCGCCTCCTCGTCACTCGGGTGGCCGGCGCGGCGGAGGGGCCGATCGAGCGCTCCTTTGAAGGATTTGCCTGTGCGAGCGCGTTTGGCGTCCAGCAGGGCTGCGACGTCGGGATCGAGTGTCACGGTCGTGCGCATGATGCTTATACTTTAGCATCACATGCATCACTACTTCCAGGGCGAATCCACGGCAGGGTGAGGCTCGCCTCGCCCCCTACGCCGCGGTGAGAACCTCTTCGAGGAATGCGTCCGCGTCCGGCTCGATCGCGACGGGCGCGTAGGTGTGCGCGACCGGGCCCGGCGTCTTCAGGCCGTCGCCGGTGACCAGCAGCACGACGCGGTCGTCGCCACCGACCTCGCCGGCGGCGACAGCCGCGCGGAGCGCCCCAAGCGTCACGCCGGTTGCCGTCTCCCCGAACACGCCCGTCGTCTGCGCGAGCAGCACCATGTTCTCGCCGATCTCGTCCTCCGGCACGGCGTGGATCGAGCCGCCCGTCTCGCGCGCTGTCGCAACGGCGAAGTTGCCGTCCGCCGGGTTCCCGATCGCGAGCGAACGAGCAATCGAGTCGGGTCGCACCGGCGTGAAGGGCTCGTTCTCGCGAAACGCCGTCGCCACGGGTTGACAGCCCTCCGGCTGGCCGCCGATCTGACGGGGCGCGGGATCGTCGAGGAGGCCGAGCTCTCGCAGCTCCGAGAACCCCTGGCCGACCTTGTGGAAGAGCGCACCCGAGGCGATCGGGATCGCGACCACGTCCGGCGCATGCCAGTCGAGCTGCTCGGCGAGCTCGTATGCAAGCGTCTTCGAGCCTTCCGCGTAGTACGAGCGCAGGTTGACGTTGACGAAGCCCCACGGCAACTCGAAGGAGAGCTCGACGGAGAGCCGCGAGCAGTGGTCGTAGTGGCCGTTGACGGCATAGATCGCCGGACCGTAGGCGGCGGCGGAGAGGAGCTTCTCCGGCTCCAAGTCGGCGGGGACGAAGACGGCGGCGCTCATTCCCTCTGCAGCTGCGCGGGCGGCGACCGCCCCGGCGAGGTTTCCGGTGGACGAGCACGAGAGTGTCGTCATCCCTAGCTCCTGTGCCTTGCGGGCGGCGACCGCAACCACGCGATCCTTGAACGAGTGGGTCGGGTTCGCCGTGTCGAGCTTCAGCCAGAGCTCGCGGACGCCGACGATCTCCGCGAGGCGTGGGGCGGGAACGAGCGGCGTGAGGCCCGGCGCCAGGCGAGGGACCTCCGGGGCCTCGACCGGTAGCAGCTCGGCGTAGCGCCAGATCGAGGGCGGCCCGGCGGCGAGGTGCTCGCGGGTCACCGTCCGCCTCAGGCGCGCCCAGTCATAGACCGGGTCGAGCGGCCCGAAGCAACGACCGCACGACCCCATCGCCTCGAGGGGATGGTCCGTCGCGCAGACTCGACAGGAAAGTGAAAGTGCCGGCATGGGATCGTCCTCCTTCGTCTCGCTCGACATCCGTCCGGGTTTGGCACCGTCCCCAGTCGGGGCGGTTGCCGAGGCGTCACAGGGCCGGTCCCTCAGCCTCTCTCGATGTGGAGCGGGACGGGTCCCGCGCCAGCTCGGATCGTACACGAACGACCAACCTCGTGAGCGACCCGACCGCAGCCTGGTTCCAGTCGACATCGAGCCGGCAGGCGACCTGCCGTAGAGTCCGCTCCGTGCCCGGAGACGCACCGGCGAACAGAGAGACGATCGACCGGTTCTACACCGCGCTTGCCGCGCGCGACCACGAGACGATGGCGGGCTGCTACCGCCCCGAGGCGCGATTCTCGGACCCGGTGTTCGGCGAGTTGCGCGGGGACGAGGTGCGCGCGATGTGGCGCATGCTCTGCGAGCGCGGCACCGACCTCGCGGTCACGCACTCTCACGTCGTGGCCGACGACGAGCGCGGCTCGGCGCACTGGGTCGCGACCTACACCTTCTCGGGCACCGGCCGATCCGTCCGGAACGAGATCGACGCCGAGTTTCGCTTCGAAGACGGACTGATCGCCGAGCACGACGACCGGTTCGACCTGTGGAAATGGACGCGCCAGGCGCTGGGCCCGCTGGGTCTCCTGCTCGGCTGGTCACCGCCAGTGCAGCGCAAGGTGCGCGCCCAGGCGCGAGCCGTGCTCAGGCGATCTGCGGGATCGTGATCCGTGCGGCAGGCTCGTTGGCTGCCGGCGCAGCTCCGTAGATGACGTCCGAGTCCAGATCTGCGCCGTTCGGCCAGCAGACCGCGCCGTGTACAGGATCCACCGAGACGGCCGCGAAGGCGCGACGATCGCGGAGCGGCTCGAAGATCGGCCCATCGAGTAGAGGCTCGATGTCGACGTCACGGGTCTGGCCGTCCGCGAAGACCACGCGAACCACGTCAGGCTCGAGAGCGACTGCTTCCCGCACCTCCGGAGCCATCACGCGAGTGGCTCGATCGGGTTGAGCGGCCGAAGCTCGCGCGCATGATCCGCGAGTCACCAGACGGGTGCGGTCACCGCCCCTTCGGAGGCCGACGCGACGAGCGACGCATACTTTGCGAGCACGCCGCTATCGACCTTCGGCGCAAATGGCGGCAACTCGCGCAGTCGCGCGGAGAGCTCGTCGTCGCCGAGCTCGACATCGAGGCAGCGGCGCTCGACGTCGATCACGATGGTGTCGCCCTCGCGCACCGCTGCGAGGGGGCCGCCCTTCGCCGCCTCCGGACAGATGTGACCGACCATGAAACCGTGGGTCGCGCCCGAGAAGCGGCCGTCGGTGACGAGCGCGACCTCGTCCGAGAGCCCTTCCCCGACGATCGCGCCCGTAACGTGGAGCATCTCGCGCATCCCCGGGCCGCCGACGGGGCCTTCGTAGCGGATCACGACGACGTCGCCGGCCACGATCCGCCCCGCCTTGACCGCGGCGAAGGTGGCCTCTTCGGAGTCGAACACCCGAGCCGGGCCGCGGTGATGGACTCGATCCTGGCCGGCCAGCTTGACGACGCTCCCTCCCGGCGAGAGATTGCCGCGGAGGATCGCGATCCCGCCGCGGGACTTGATCGGCGTCTCGATCGAGACGACGACCTGCTGGCCTTCGGTCTCGATGACCGCATCGGCGATCTCGCCGAGCGTCCGGCCGTCGACGTTGCGCGCCGTCGGATCGACGAGCCCGGCCTTCACGAGCTCGCGCGCGACGAGCGCGATCCCGCCGGCCGCATGGACGTCGGTTGCGACGTAGCGGCCAAATGGCTTCAGGTCGGCCACGATCGGCGTTCGTGCCGAGATCGCGTCGAAGTCGTCGATCGTGAAGTCGATCGCAAGCTCCTTCGCGATCGCGATCAGGTGGAGGACGCCGTTCGTCGAGCCACCCGTCGCGGCGACGGACGCCGCAGCGTTCTCGAGCGACGCCTTCGTGATGATCTGCGATGGTCGCACATCGCGGCGAACGAGGTCGACGGCGAGGCGTCCGGCCTCCACACAGGCAGCCTCCTTGGAGGAGTCGAGCGCCGGGATGTCGTTTCGTCCCGCCGGGCTGATGCCCAGGAACTCGAGCGCGGTCGCCATCGTGTTGGCCGTGAACTGACCGCCGCAGGCACCCGCCCCGGGGCAGGCCACCGACTCGAGCTCGTGCAGGTCTGCCGCCGTGATCTTCCCGGCCGCGTACGCGCCGATCTGCTCGTAGACGTCCTGAATCGTGACATCCTTGCCACGCCAGCGACCCGGCGCGATCGAGCCCGTGTAGAGGACGAGTCCGGGGATGTCGAGCCGCGCGAGCGCCATCGCCGCGGCGGGAATCGTCTTGTCGCAGGCGATCAGGCAGACGAGCCCGTCGAACAGGTGGCCCCTGGCGACGAGCTCGATCGAGTCGGCGATCGTCTCCCGCGAGACGAGCGATGCGCGCATCCCCGTGGTGCCCATCGAGACTCCGTCCGAGACGGCGATCGTGTTGAACTCCATCGGCGTCGCGCCCGCCTCGCGGATCCCGCGCTTGACGTGTGGCGCAAGCGCGCGCTGATTGAGGTTGCACGGCATCGTCTCGATCCAGGTCGTGCAGACCCCGACGATCGGCTTGGCCAGGTCCTCGGCGGTGAACCCGGTCGCCTTCAGCATCGCGCGCGCCCCGGCGCGGTCGGGTCCGTCGGTGAGCGCCGCGCTGTGGCGCTTCGCGGGATCCGACGGGATGTCGTAGGGGGTGCTCACAGGATCGGGTCTCCTCTCTCGATCGGGAAGCCGGGTCGCCGGCACCATTCACTGAACGAGCCGGTGTACAGACGGACGTCGTCCCGACCGGCAAGCACGAGGCGCTGCACGACGGGCGCCGCGCTGACGCCCGAGCCGCAGTAGACGACGAGCTCGGGTGCCTCGACCGCTTCCGGCGGCAGCGGGTCGAGAAAATATGCGTTGCGCGCGCCGGGAATCCGGCCTGCGACGGGGTCGAGCGGCTCGACCTCGCCGCGCCAGCGCTCGGGCGCGCGTGCGTCGAGGAGCACGAGCGTCGGGTCGTCGAGCCGCTCGAGGATCTCCTCCGCCTCGATCGTGTCGTCGTCTCGCACACGCGGAACGAACGCGGCGCGGCGTCGGGGCTCGTCCCCTCGGGACTGACGCAGGACTCGACCTTCGAGCGGCCCGGCGTACGCGCGCGCGTCGAGCGTGCCAGCCGCGTCGTGCCCGAGATGTCGCAGGAGCCACCAGCACCGTGCTGCCCAACCCGAGCCGTCGTCGAGCGCCAGCACGAACGTGTCCGCGTCGATTCCCGCGTCTGTAAAGACGGTCGCGAGCACCGAGGGAGCGGGCAGCGGATGACGGCCGCCGTCGGCGGGATCCACCGCCGTCGCGCTCAGGTCGCGCTCGGGATCGAGCTGGACTGCACCAGGAAGGTGACCGGCGTCGTATGCGGCGCGGGACCGCGCATCGACGAGCACCGTGACTGTGGTCACAGCGCGCCGCGCGAGGCGATCGCGAGCGGCAGCACGGCATGCTCGGGAAAGCGGCGCTGTAGCTCCCGAACGCACGGCTCGACGTCGGTGGCCCACACGATCACGCTCGGCCCGGAGCCCGACAGGGTCGCGCCGGCGGCACCCTCGGGCAGGAGCTCCCGCACGGCCTCGAGCACGTGTGAGGGACGGTACGGCTCGTGGAGTCGGTCGTCGAGCGCCGCGGCGAAGAGCACGGGATCGCCCGCCGCCGCCGCGGCGCCGAGCATCGCGGCTCGCGCGGCTGTCGCTGCGGCTTCCGCGTGAGGGAGCGCCGCGGGCAGCACACCCCGCGCGACGGCGGTCGAGGTGCGCTCGTGAGGCACGACGGCGATCGGGGCGAGCGGGAGCGTGTCGGCGATCCGCGCGATCCGCCCGTCCCAGGTGAGGGTCATACCGCCGACCAGGGCGGCCGCGAGGTTGTCGGGGTGACCCTCGAGCTCGACCCCCACCGCGAGCAACCGCTCGGGCTCGACCTCGGGCGCAGCAGCTGCGAGGCCGAGTGCGATCGCCGCCGCGGACGAGCCGAGCCCGCGCTCGAGGGGGATCCGGTTGACGAACCGGAACCGCTTGCCGTGCGTGTCCGAGACGAGCGCATACGCCCGGACGGCGAGGTTCGACGTGTCCTCCGGCAGCTCGCCCGCACCTTCCCCCTCGACGACGACGCCTTCGCCGTCGGTCACCTCGAGCTCGTTCCACAGGTCGAGCGCGACCGCGGCGCAGTCGAACGCCGGGCCGAGGTTGGCGGACGTGGCAGGCGCTCGAACGATCACGGCTCTATCTCTATCGCTTCTGCGCAGCAGAAGCGATTGCATCGGGATCCGGATCGACCTCGAGCGGCAGCGGCGCATAGCGGCTCGCGGATTCGGTGTCCTTCAGCCCATGCCCCGTGATCGTCACGACGAGGCGCTCGCCTGCGACGTCGCCGTTGCGGATCGCCGCCAGCCCGGCCGCGGACGAGGGCTCGCAGAAGAGACCCTCGAGGCGCGCGAGCTCCGTCCAGGCGATGACGAGCTCGGTGTCCGTCACGGAGACGACCTGCGCTCGCGCCTCGACGACGGCCTCCGCGTGCGCCGGCTGTCGGATCCGGATCGCGCTCGCGAGCGTCCCTTCGCGATCGACCGCTTCGACGGAGACGATCGGTGTCTCGAGTGCGAGCTCACGCAAGCCCTGTGCGTACGCAGAGGTGTTACCGCCTCCACCGTACGGGATCACGAAGGCATCCGGTGCCTCGCCGAGCTCCTCGCTGATCTCGAACACCGCGGTCTTCTGGCCCTCACGGCGGTCGGCGTTCAGCGAGTTCACGAGCACGTGGGCGCCCCGGCGCGCCAGCTCCTGCGCAGCGGCGAGCGCCTGGTCGAAGTCGCCGCGCACCTCGAGCACAGTCGCCCCGAGCATCCGTGCCTGCGCGACCTTGGGCCCGGTGACGGCGCCCTTCGGACAGAGGACGAGCGCCGGCAGCCCCGCGCGAGCGGCGTAGGCCGCCGCGGAGGCGGCGGTGTTGCCGGTCGATGCGCAGATCACCGCCTCCGCCCCGGCCTGGAGTGCCCTCGAGACGGCGACCGTCATGCCGCGATCCTTGTACGAGCCGGTGGGGTTCGACGCTTCCCACTTGAGCCAGAGCTCTCGCAACCCGAGGGCTGCTGCCAGGCGAGGTGCTGCCAGGAGCGGCGTCGAGCCTTCACCGAGCGAGACCACGGGCGTGGCGGCTGTGACAGGCAGCCGCTCACGGAAGCGCTCGATCAGCGGAGTCATGCTCGCATCCTAGGATTCTGGCGCCGCAGGAATCCCTATGCCCATCCGAGCTCCTCGACCCCGCGGTCGGAGACGACGGGGATCGCGGTCGCAGCTCCGCGCGACTCCGGTAGCACGCGGATCGCTCGTAGGGCCGCCTCGACCTGCCCCGCGCTGACGTCGTGCGTGACGACGTGGAGCACGGCGTGACCGTCCGCCGGCTGCTGGACGAGGCGAGCGACCGAAACGCTCTGGGCGGCGAACTCCTGGGCGATCCGGGCGAGCACGCCCGCGCGATCCTCTACCTCGAGCCGCAGGTACCAGTTCGAGCTGAGGTCACCCGGCCGCAGGCGCTCGAGCTCGCGCCAGACGGGGTCGTTCTGGAGAAAGCCGGTGCCCAGGGTGCCGACAACCGAGACGAGGTCGGCGACGACCGCCGAGGCGGTCTCGATTCCGCCGGCGCCCGGGCCCTCGAGCGTGATCTCGCGAATCGCGTCACCCTGGAGCATCACCGCGTTGAACGCGCCCTCGACCGCGGCGAGCGGATGACGTGCGTCCACGAACGCAGGCCCGACTCTGACGTCGACGCGCCCGTCTGCGAGCGTCGCGCGTCCGAGCAGCTTCACGTGCATGTCGAGCGCACGCGCCGCCGCGACGTGCTCGCTCGTGACGCGCTCGATCCCCTCGACCTCCACCCACTCGAGCGGCACACGAGTTCCGAATGCGACCGTCGCGAGGATCGCCGTCTTCGCGGCGGCGTCGAGGCCGCCGACGTCCTCTGTCGGATCGGCCTCGGCATACCCCAGCCGTTGGGCCTCCGCGAGCGCGTCGGCGTACGAGCGCCCCTCCTCCATCGCGGAGAGGATGAAGTTGGTCGTCCCGTTGACGATCCCGAGCACGCGGTGGACGTTCGTCGAGACCAGCGACTCGCGCAGCACCTTGATCACCGGGATCGCGGCGCAGACCGAGGCCTCGAACCGGAGCTGGACGCCCGCGTCGGAGGCTGCGGCGAAGAGCTCCGCGCCACGCCGGGCAACGAGCTGCTTGTTGGCCGTGACGACCGACCGTCCGGAGCGCAGGAGGGCAAGGACGAGCCCGCCGGCCGGGTCGACACCGCCCATCACCTCGGCGACGACCTTCACCGAGTCGTTGCCGAGAATCGCGGCCGGATCGGTCGTGAGGAGATCGCTCGCCGGCTCGAAGCCACGCTGCTTCGCGGGATCGCGCACGAGCGCGGAGACGACGCGCAGCCGGTGCCCGGTCGCGCGCTCGATCTCGTCGCCTTGCTCCTCGAGCAGGCGATGCACCGCCGCGCCGACCGTGCCGTAGCCCAGCAGCGCTACCGGGACGTCAACCGAGGCCATCGGCGCCTGACCTAGGTGGGTGGTGGCGGCGCCAGCCGACATCACCCACCCTCGCGGTGCATCAACCCGCGCAGCTCCTTGCCGACCGACTCCAGCTGCGTCCCCTCGGCCTCCGCGCGGAGCCGCTTGAGCTCGGCTTCGCCCGAGTCCATGTCCCCGACCCAGCGCTTCGCGAAGGCGCCCGACTGGATGTCGCCGAGGATGCCCTGCATCGTCGCCCGCACATGCTCGTCGACGACGCGAGGCCCGCTCACGTAGTCGCCGAACTCGGCCGTGTCGGAGATCGACCAGCGCATGTGCTGGAGCCCGCCTTCCCAGATCAGGTCGACGATCAGCTTCAGCTCGTGGAGGCATTCGTAATACGCGACCTCGGGTTGATAGCCGGCCGCGACGAGCGTCTCGAAACCGGCTCGGATCAGCTCCGACGTGCCACCGCAAAGCACAGCCTGCTCGCCGAAGAGATCTGTCTCGGTCTCCTCTCGAAAGGTCGTCTCGAGGATTCCCGCCCGCCCTGCGCCGATCCCGACCGCGTAGGCGAGCGCATTCTCCCGGGCTCGGCCGCTCGCGTCCTGGTGCACGGCGATCAGCGCCGGGGTGCCGTACCCCTCGGTGAAGAGGCGCCGGACGACGTGGCCGGGACCCTTCGGGGCGACCATGATCACGTCGTGCCGCGCGGCCGGCGCAACGCGCTCGTAGAGCACGTTGAAACCGTGTGCGAAGAGCACGGTCGCGTCGGGCTCGAGGTTCGGCTCGACCCAGTCGGCATAGACCTGCGGTTGCACCTGGTCGGGAAGCAGCATCGCGACGAGCTGCGCGCCCTCGACGGCGTCGGACACGGTGCGGACCTCGAGGCCGGCGGCTTCGGCCTCGCCGCGGGAGGCGGAGCCGTCTCGCAGGCCGACGACGACCTGGACACCCGAGTCGCGGAGATTGAGCGCGTGCGCGTGTCCCTGGCTGCCATAGCCCACGACGGCGACGGTGCCGGAGAGCAGGGAGAGGTCGCCGTCGCGGAGGATCGTCGCCATTGGGATTCCTTTCGACTCGTTCGGTTGGCCCGCGACGCGGGCGGATCTCGTCGGGGCGAGGCACGCCTCACCCGCTCGTTGAATGTACGCCGTCGGGGTGAGGCGTGCCTCGCCCGCATGTCGAACGACTGCCTAATTGATCGCCGCAAGCCTACGGGGCTGGCGCCTCGTCGATGCGCGTGACAGTCCGACCCGTCCGGTGCGGACCAGCTCGACGATTCCGTGCGGGCGACACAGCTCGTGGAACGCGTCGACCTCCTCGGGTGTCCCGACCAGCTCGAAGACGACGGCCTCGGGGCCGACGTCGAGCACGCGACCGTGGAAGGCGGACGCGGTCGTGATCAGCTCGGCGCGTCGATCTGCGGCTGCGCTGACCTTGATCACCATCAACTCGCGCTCGACCGCCTCTCCCGGCACGAGCTCGGTGACCCGGAGCACGTTGACGAGCTTGTGGATCTGCTTTTCGATCTGCTCGAGCGAATGCTGCGTGCAGTCGACGCGGAGGGTGATGCACGAGACTCCCTGACGCTCCGTCGGCCCGACCGCGAGCGAGTCGATGTTGAAACCGCGCCGCGCGAACATCGTCGCGATCCGCGTCAGCGCGCCGGGGCGGTCTTCGACGATCACGCTCAACGTGTGCTTCATGACGCCGCCTCGACGTTGTCTTGGAACTCGATCATGTCGAGCGCGGCAGCCCCGGAGGGGATCATCGGGAAGCACTGCTCGAGCGGGTCGACGCGGACGTCGACGACGACCGTCCGGCCGCAGGCGAGGGCCTCCTCGAGCGCAGGGCGCAGCTCCTCGCGCTCGCGGACGACGAGCCCGACGCCGCCGCAGGCCTCGGCGAGCTTCGCGTAGTCGGGCATCGAGGAATCGAGGTGCACGTGCGAGCGGCGCCCGTCGAAGAACATGTCCTGCCACTGGGTGACCATTCCGAGATAGCCGTTGTTGACGAGGACGACCACGATCGGGAGGTTCTCGAGCGCGGCGGTGACGAGCTCCTGGCAGGTCATCTGGAAGCACCCGTCGCCGTCGATGCAGACGACGGTCGCCTCCGGGCGGGCCGCCTTGGCGCCGACGGCGGCCGGGATCCCGTACCCCATCGTCCCGAGCCCTCCCGAGGTGATGAAGGTGCGCGGTCGCTCGGGCAGCAGGTACTGCATCGCCCACATCTGGTGCTGGCCGACGCCGGTCGTGAAGACGACGTCCTCGCCCGCGGTGAGCTCCTGCAGCTGCTCGAGCAGCCACTGGGGCTTGACGAACTCGCCCCCGGTTGCGTAACGGAGCGGGAACTCTTCTCGCCAGCTCGCGATCCGCTCCAGCCAGCCCTCAGGCGTGGGCACGCCCGCTGTGCGCAGCCGCCCGACTTCCTGCGCGAGCTCCGCGAGCGCCTGCTTGAGCGGTCCGACGACCGGGATGTCGGCGGTCCGGAGCTTCGAGATCTCTGCGGCGTCGATGTCGAGGTGCACGATCGTCGCTCCCGGTGCGAACGCGGCGAGCTTGCCAGTCACGCGGTCGTCGAACCGTGCCCCGACGGCGACGAGCACGTCGCAGGTGTTCATCGCGAGGTTCGACCATTTCGCGCCGTGCATCCCGGGCCAGCCGGCAAAGAGCGGATGGGTCTCCGGGAACGCCGACTTGCCCATCAGCGTGGAGATGACCGGGAACCGCCCGATCTCGGCGAGCTCCCGCAGCTCCTCGCAGGCATCGGCGTTGAGCGTGCCGCCCCCGACGTAGAGCACCGGCTTCTCCGCGCGCGCCATGGCCTCTGCCGCCTGCCGGATCTGGAGCGGATGCACGGTGCGCGGCGGCTTCCAGCCGGGCAACTCGACCGAGTCCGGGTAGCTGAACTCGAGCTCGGCCTCCTGGATGTCGCGTGGGACGTCGACCAGCACCGGCCCGCAGCGCCCGGTGCGGGCGACGTGGAATGCCGCCTTCAGCACGGACGGAAGCTCGCGGACGTCCTGGACGAGCCACGAGTGCTTCACGATCGGCATCGTCACGCCGGTGATGTCGCACTCCTGGAAGGCGTCGGTGCCGATCAGCGTGCTGCGCACCTGGCCGGTGATGCAGACGAGCGGCGTCGAGTCCATCCACGCGTCGGCGATCGGTGTGACGAGATTCGTCGCGCCCGGCCCCGACGTCGCGATCGCGACGCCGACCTTTCCCGAGGCGCGCGCGTAGCCCTGGGCCATGTGCCCCGCCCCCTGCTCGTGTCGCGCGAGGACGTGGCGCACGGTCGTTCCGCGTGCCATCGCGTCGTAGGTCGGCATGATCGCGCCGCCCGGGATCCCGAAGATCACCTCGACACCCTCGGCCTCGAGTGAGCGGAGGATCGCGTCGGCGCCGCGCATCTTCATCGGATGCCACTCAGCGCAAACTCGGTGTCGCGTCTCGCGCTTGGAAGTAGGCCCAGCACGGCGTCGACGAGCTCGCGTGTCGTCGCGACCACGCCCGTCCCCGTCGATCTCTGCGGGCGGGCGAGCGCGAGTGCGAGGCTCATCTCGAGCGCCTCGCCTGCCGCGCGGCGGCCGAGGCCTTCCGTGAGCAGCAATGCAGTCGCGAGCAGCATCTCGCTCGGGTCGGCCATCCCCTGGCCCGCGTCCTCGTGAGCCGTCCCGTGCGTCGGCGCGAAGAGGCCCGGACCGCTGATCGATAGATCCCCGGTCGCTGTGAGGCGCCGTCGCCCACCGAGCTGCGGCGCTTCCGAGATCGCATCCCCGAGGACGTGCTCGGCGACGAGCACACCCGCCGAGCCTCGGGCCAGCAGGCCGAGCGACTCGGCCAGCGTCCGATGCTCGACCTCGATGCCGTCGTGCTGCCGCGCGATCGCGTCCACGCGTGCCCGCCACGTGACGTTGACGCCGACCGAGACGAGCCTGCCCGTGCGGGCGCGCGCAGTCCGGAACGCTCGCTCGATCGTCCAGCTCTCGGCAGCGAGGTGCAGCGGAGCGAACGTCGTCGCCTCGCCGCTCCCGTCGAGTGTCCGAGTCACACGCGCGCCGAGCTCGAGCTCGGCGCGAACGCCTGCGAGCGCTGGTGCCGTGGCGCCGGCGACGAGGACGGCGTCGGCGGCGAGGGCCGCGCTGCGGGTCGCGGAGGGAAGCGGGTGACCCGAGCTCATCACACCCTCTCCGTCGAACGGGGGATGCACTTCGTCGACTCGGAAGCCGTGCTGGCGGGAGACCTGGGCGAGTGCGCGGCTCGCGGCCGCGGTCACCTCCGGGCCGATGCCGTGTCCGGCGAGACAGGCGACGACGACGGTCGTCGGCGTGCTCATGCTCCAGCCTCGGCTCTGTAGCTGGTGCTTGTCGGGTGCGGGGTCACTGGAGAAGTCCTTTCGCGGATGCGCGTGGGCGCACCGGTGGCGTGTGTCTCGGTCGGTGTGTGCGCCTTGCCCTACGGCGCGTGAGCGATTTCTCCCCCTAGCGGGGGAGAATCGAAATCAGCTCGATGCCGCCACCGACCGACGCGCGCGGTACGCGCGGCACGAGCTGGTCGACGGATACGAGGCGGCAGAACACGAAGACTCAACCGTGCCTCAACTCAGACGTCTTGTCAACCCCGGGGTGTCTCGCTGTGCGACCCACCTAGCAGAACATTGCCGCATACAGTCGAACGTTTATGCATACTATGCGCATGGCCTATGTGAGCATCGTCGGTGCGGCCGGGTACACGGGGCAGGAGACGCTCGATCGGGTGCTCTCGCATCCCGAGCTCGACGTCTACGCCGTCGGGTCGGACACGCTGGCCGGGGAGGACGCGACCGCGCTCGACCCGCGCCTCAATCGCAACGGCGGGAAGCGGGTACCGCGATTCATCACGAACGCGGCGGCGCTTGCGTGCGAGGCGGAGATCACGTTCGTCTGCCTCCCGCACGAACAGGCGGCGGAGCTCGAGCCGCCGTCGCGGGGCGTCGTCGTGGATCTCTCGGGCGCCCATCGCCTCGGCGATCCGGCGCTCTACGACACGTGGTACGGCTTCACGCATCCGCATCCGAGCGAGCTCGGCGCCTGGGTGTACGGGCTCCCGGAGCTCGTCGCGCCCCACGGGCGATTGATCGCAAATCCCGGCTGCTATGCGACCGCGACGCTCCTCGCGCTCTGGCCGATCCGTGAAGCGGTCGAACCCGAGAGCGTCGTCGTCGACGCACTGTCCGGGATGACGGGGGCAGGAAGGGCGCCGAAGGCGTCGACTCACGCCGGGCTCGTGCTCGAGAACGTCTCGCCGTACAAGGTCGGCTCGCATCAGCACGTGCCCGAGATCGCTCAGCTGCTCGGGTTTCCCGTCTCGCTGACGCCACACCTACTGCCTGTGCGCCGCGGCCTGCTGGCGACGTGCAACGTGCGGTCGACGGGCGCAGAGGTTCGCGCGCTGCTCGAAGCTCAGTACGCAACGAGCGGCATCGTCGCCGTGCTGCCCGAGGGCGTCGCACCCGAGCTCGCGCGGGTGCAGGGAACCGACGGCGCCGAGCTCGGCGTCTTCAGCGACCGGCACACAGAGCGGACGATCGTGATCTGCGCCCTGGACAACCTCGGCAAGGGAGCCGCGGGACAAGCGGTGCAGAACGTCAACCACCTCTTCGGCTGGCCCGAGACAACAGGTCTCAGGCTCTCCGGCGTCCGCGTCTAGCCTGCAGATGTCCGTCACCGCCGCGCAGGGATTCGTCGCCGCAGGGGTGTCCGCAGGGATCCGCCCCTCGGGGAAGCCCGATGTCGCGCTCGTGCGCTCGCTTTGCCCGGCGGTCGGCGCCGCGCTCTGGACGACGAATCAGGTGCAGGCCGCGCCGGTGGTCGTCTCGAGGCGGCACCTCGAGGTCGCCGAGCCGCAGGCGGTCGTCGTCAACGCGGGGGTCGCGAACGCGGCGACAGGCCCGGAGGGCGAGGACGACGCCGCAGAGACGGCTCGAGGCGTGGCCGAAGCACTGGCGCTCGAGCCGGAACAGGTGCTCGTCCTCTCGACCGGCGTGATCGGCCCGCGCCTGCCGCTGGCACGCGTCCTGGCAGGCGTCGAGGCGGCCGCCGCAGAGCTCTCACGAGACGGTGGCCGGGCGGCTGCGGAGGCGATGCTGACCACCGATTCCGGGCCGAAGCTCGCCGCCGTCTCGAACGAGGGTTTCACGGTGGGCGGCATGGCGAAAGGCGCCGGGATGATCCATCCGAGGCTCGCGACGATGCTCGCGGTGCTGACGACCGACTACCCTCTCGAGCCGGGCGAGGCCGACGGATTCCTGCGACCCGCCGTCGAGCGGTCCTTCAACCGGATCTCGGTCGACGGCGACTGCTCGACCAACGACGCCGTGGTGTTGCTCGCGAACGGCCAGTGCGAAATCGCCGAACGCGATTCCGCACTCGACAAGCGCTTTGCCCGTTCACTCGAGGAGGTGTGCGCGAACCTCGCTCGACAGATCGTGGCCGACGGGGAAGGAGCGACCGTCGTGCTCGAGATCCATGTCTCCAGCGCTTCTTCGCCAGAAGAAGCGCTGGCGATCGCCCAGCGGGTCGCGACCTCGCCGCTCGTCAAGACCGCGGCCTTCGGGCGTGACCCGAACTGGGGGCGGGTCCTCGCGGCGGCAGGATCCGCCCCGTTCGACGGCGGCTTCGCCCGGCTCGATCCGAATCTGCTCGCGGTTGCGTTCGACGGCACTCCGGTCTTCGCAGACGGCGGTCCGACGGGGCTCGTGCCGGAGCTCGCCGGCGCCGTCTGCCGGATCGAGCTCGACCTCGGGCTCGGTGACGGCACGGCGAGCTTCCTCGCGTCCGACCTCTCCTACGACTACGTCCGGATCAACGCGGAGTACACCACGTGACGGTCCTCGTGAAGCTCGGGGGACGTGTCGCCGCCGACCAGGCCACCCGGGCGGTGGCGTTGCGCCGCGCCGGGGAGTCGGTCTGCGTCGTTCACGGCGCCGGCCCGCAGATCACGGCGGAGCTGGAGCGCCGTGGCATCGTTCCGGCCTTCGTCGGGGGGCGACGAGTGACGACGCCTGAAGTGCTCGCGGTGGTACGCGAGGCGCTCGTCGCGGTCAATACCGAGCTCTGCGCCGCGATCGGCGCGGACGCGGTCGGGTTGCTCGGCGACGAGATCGGACTGCGCGCCCGTCCGGTCGAGGCGCTCGGGCTCGTCGGCGAGCCGGAGACGATGGCGCCGGCGGCGGTCGTCGAAGCGCTGGCAGCGGGCCGAATCCCGGTCGTCGCGCCGCTCGCCGAAGGGCCGCTGAACGTCAACGCCGACGAGGCGGCCGCGGCTCTTGCGGTGGGGCTCGGGGCGGAGCGGATCGTGTTCGTCACGGACGTTCCGGGTGTCTTCGTGGACGAGCGGGTCGTCCGGGTGCTCCATGCCGACGACGCCGAGGCAGGTCTGCGCGACGGGCGCTTCCACGGGGGGATCGTCCCGAAGCTCACCGCCGCGATCCATGCGGCCCGCGCCGGAGTCCCCGCAGCGATCGGCGTAACCGAGGTAAGGGCGTGACTCCACGGGATTCCCCCTCTCGCACGGCGTCGCAACGCGACGCCGTGCTTCCGACCTATGCGCGCGCCGACGTGACAATCGTGCGGGGTGAGGGCTGCCGGGTCTGGGACGACGCCGGCAGGTCGTACCTCGACTTCGTCGGTGGGATCGCCGTCGTCGGTCTCGGGCACGGGCACCCGGCCACCACCGCCGCCGCTCACGCGCAGCTCGACGTGCTCTGGCATGCGTCGAACCTCTACTGGACGGCGCCGATGCTGCGGCTCGCCGGTCTGCTGTCGGAACGCTTCGGTGGTGCGCAGGCGTTCTTCTGCAACTCGGGCGCCGAGGCGAACGAGGCGGCGATCAAGGTCGCCCGCAAGGTGACCGGTCGCCCGCGGATCGTCGCGCTCGACGGGAGTTTCCACGGCCGGACACTCGGCGCGCTCTCGATTACCGGCCAACCCGACAAGTGGGAGGGCTTCGGGCCCCTCGTGCCGGGGGTCTCGTTCGCGCGACCGAACGACGTCGAGTCGCTCGAGGCCGCGTCCTCGCCCGGTGGCGAGCTCGCCGCGATCGTGCTCGAGCCGATTCTCGGCGAAGGTGGCGTGATCCCGCTCGACGAGGGCTACATCCAGGCTGCGGCCGAGATCGCGCGGGAGCTCGGCGCGTTGCTCGTGCTCGACGAGGTGCAAACGGGGATCGGTCGCACCGGCACGTTCTTCGCCCACGCGCAGCTCGACGTGACACCGGATCTCGTCACGCTCGCGAAGGGTCTCGGCAACGGCCTGCCAATCGGCGCTCTCCTCGCGCGGGACGGCGTCGCGGCGGCGATCGTGCCCGGTGACCATGGGTCGACGTTCGGCGGGAACCCGGTCGCCTGCGCCGCGGCCTGCGCGGTGGTCGAGGCGATCGACGACGAGTTGCTCGCGCGCGTCGTCGCCCGCGGAGCTCAGCTCTCGGAAGGGCTCGAACGTCTGCCCGGCGTGCGCGAGGTGCGCGGCCGCGGGCTGCTCCTCGGGGCAGTCCTCGATCGCCCCGCCGGCGAGGTCGTCGACGGGTGCCGGGGGCTTGGGCTGCTGGCCGTGACCGCGGGTGCGGACGTGCTCCGCTTCCTGCCGCCGCTCGTCGTCACGGCCGAGGAAGTCGACGAGGCGATCGCGATCGTCCGGGAGGTGCTCTCGTGAGTGCCAGCCAGGTTCGCCAGCAGGCAATCCTGCGCCTCGTCCGCGACCGGGCAGTCTCCACCCAGGCGGAGCTCGCCGAGGCGCTACGCGAGGAGGGTCACGACGTCGTCCAGACGACCGTCTCGCGGGACGTGCAGGAGCTCGGGCTCGTAAAGGTGCGCGCGCCTTCGGGGCGGCTCGTCTACGCCGCCCCCGGCGCGGGTGACGCCGACCGCCTCCGGGCGATCGGCATTGCGATGCGCCGGTACGCGCTCGGCGTCGAGTCGGCGGGCCCGCTCGTGGTCGTGACGACCCCGGCGGGCTACGCGAGCGCGCTCGCGCAGGCAATCGACGAGGGTGCCCACCCTGGGATCGCCGGGACCGTTGCAGGCGACAACACGATCTTTCTCGCGCCGCGCGAGGGCACGACGGCCACGGCTCTACGCGAGGAGCTCGGCACGCACCTCGCTGCGGAATGACGCGCCGGGCTCGACACCGCGGATGTCTGCTTCGGCCGAATTTCGGATGCGAGCCTAGTGCAGCATGCTAACGTATGTGTATGTATGACCGCCGCCTGCAAATCCTGATCGACGACGAGCGGCTGGGCCGCGTGCGTCGTCGTGCCGAGACGACAAATCGGTCCGTCGCCGACGTGATCCGCGAGGCGATCGACGTCGCGCTGCCAGTCGACGGAGACCGGCGTCGGGTCGCCGCGGCGCGCGTGCTCGCGGCCGAGCCGTCGCCCGTGGGCGAGCCGGGCGAGCTTCGCGCGGAGCTCGAAGCGATTCGCGCCGGCGAGCTGTGATCGCGCTCGACACGACGGTGCTCGTGTACGCGGTCGGTAGCGACCACGCGCTTCGTGAGTCCGCGCGCGCGCTCGTCGCGGCGATCGGTGCCGGGACGCTCCGCGCGACGACGACGGCGGAGGTGCTCCAGGAGTTCGCTCACGTCCGAGCACGCCGGCGCAGCCGAGCCGATGCGGTCGAGTTGACGCGCGCGTTCGCGAAACTGCTCGCACCCTTGCTTCCCGTCGAGGAGGAGCACCTCGAGCTCGGGCTCGGCCTCTGGGAGCGCGACGAGGGACTCGGGGCTTTCGACGCAGTTCTCGCGGCGACCGCGCTGGGCTCTGGCGTCGAGGCGCTCGTGACGGCCGATCGTGCGTTCGACGGTGTGCCGGGCCTGCGCGTCGTGCCGCTCGAGGAAGGCCCGGCCGTCCTCGGGCTCGCGAACGCGCAATGATCCGGGCATGACGCTCTGGTCGGGTCGTGTCGGCGGTTCGCTCGACCCTGCCGTCTGGGAGTTCCTCCGCGCCGACGACAGGGAGCTCCTGCCCTACGACTGCGAGGCGACCGCAGAACATGCCGGCCGGCTGCACGCTGCAGGCCTCCTGACCCACGATGAGCTGGACGAGGTCGAGCGCCGCCTCCGGGAGATCGCGATCGATCCAGTCGCCTATCTCGACTCGGACGAGGACGTGCACTCCGCGATCGAGCGTTTGCTCGGCCCCGTCGGTCGCAAGATCCATGCCGGGCGCTCGCGCAACGACCAGGTCGCGGCGGCCGTCCGCCTCTACGTGGTCGACGCGTGCGCGGAGGCGCGCGAAGGGATCGAGGCGCTGGCACTCGTCACGCTCTCGTTCGCCGAAGCCGAGGCGGAGACCCTGATGCCGGGCTACACGCATCTCCAGCGCGGTCAGCCGATCACGGTAGGGCACCACCTGCTCGCCTGGGTCGAGATGCTGGAGCGCGACCGCACTCGCTTCGCGGCCGCCGCCGCGGCCGCCTCGGAGAGCCCGCTCGGCTCGGGTGCGCTTGCCGGCTCGACCCTCGGGCTCGATCCACCGGTCGGTCAGATGCGCAACTCGCTCGACGCGGTTTCCGACCGGGACTTCGCGCTCGACTACCTCTACGCGGCGGCGGTGCTCTACACGCACCTCTCGCGGATCGGGGAGGAGATCGTCCTCTGGGCCTCCGCCGAGTTCGGCTTCGTGAAGCTGCCGGAGACCGCGGCGACGGGCTCGTCGATGATGCCGCAGAAACTCAATCCGGATGTTGCGGAGCTCGTCCGCGGCAAGGCCGGCACCGCGATCGGCCGGCTTGCAGGGCTGCTCGCGACCGTCAAGGGGCTACCGCTCGCCTATGACCGAGATCTCCAGGAGGACAAGGGCCCCGTCTTCGGCGCCCGGCGCGACGTGCGGCTCGGACTGGCGGCCCTCACCTCGCTGGTGAGCGGTCTCGCGGTCGACCCGGAGCGCCTGTCCGCCGCAGCGGCCGACCCGCTGTTGCTCGCGACCGACGCCGCGGAGGAGCTGGTGCGCGGCGGGATCCCGTTCCGCGATGCGCACGAGCGGATCGCCGAGTCGGTGCTCGACGGCTCCTACACGCCGATGGGGACTGCTGCGGACAGCGTCGTCGCCCGAGGCGCACCCGGCCCCGGCGGTGTCGTCGATGCGATCACCGCCGCGCGCCGCCGCTTCGGGCAGGGTCGTCCCTAGGGGCGAGGCGTGCCTCGCCCTACCGGTGGCGCGTCGGCGCGGGCGGATCGCGGCGTGTCGTGACTTGTCGGGGTTGGGGCACACGGCCTCCCCCCTGCCACTTAAGCCCAACTCCCCCCCCCACAAGGAGCGACCTCGCCGCTTCAAAGG
>JBPCLB010000237.1:0-2815 GCA_051003695.1 Gaiella sp.
CTGTTGTCCCATGAGCAGTGGAGGGGGTGTGGGGGACCCGTGCGGTTCCCCCCCACAGGAGGAGGAGGAGGGGGCTCGTGGGTGGAAAAGGGTTTCCCCCACGAGCGCGGACCGGAGGCGAGGGATGCTCATGCGTGTCGTTCCGCGCGCAGCCCGGCGAGGAACGGGTTGCGGGCGAGCTCGTCGCCGATCGTTGTCACCGGGCCGTGGCCGGGATACACGACCGTCTCTGCGGGGAAGCGTTCGACCAGCATGGTGATCGACGCGAGCAGCGTCTCGTAGTCGGAGCCGGGAAGATCGGTTCGACCAATCGAGCCTGAAAACAGCACGTCGCCCGAGAGCAGGTTGCCGCCCGCGTGGTAGGCGACATGGGCGGGCGAGTGACCGGGCACGGCGATCACGTCGAAGACGATGCCCGCCAGCTGCAGGAGGTCCCCGTCCGCGACGTGCACCTCCGGCGACCAAGCCCTGACGGTCACGCCCGCAGGGACGAAGCCACCCGGTTGCTCGAGCAGCGCGCGTTCCCCTTCGGCCATGTGCACTGGTGCCCCGGTGGCCGCGGCGAGCTCGGCAACCCCCAGGATGTGATCGAAGTGCCCGTGGGTGACGAGAATCGCCGCGCAGCCCGCGCCGAGCTGCGCCAGGCGTCGCCGGATCTCGGCCGCGCTGCCGCTGGGATCGACGACCACCGCATCGGTGGCGCCGCGCTCGGACAGCACGAGGTAGCAGTTCGTTCCGAGTGGGCCGAGCGGCAGTGGATCGACGACGATCGTCAACGGCTCTTGCCGCGCGCGAGCCGCTTCTCGTGCGAGCGCCAGACCAGGCGATCCATCAGATAGCTGAACGGAACGAACACCATCAGGAGCAGCAGAGACTGCGTCACAGCACCAACAAACGTGAGTCTGCCGCCACCGAGCAGCAGGACCGTGGCGAGAAAGATCGGCGCGAACAGTGCGCCGCGCTTCAGGACTCGTCTCCACGACGGCGGTTGCGGTGTCCCACGTGCGGGTTTCGCTTGCTTGGCCCGGGTCTTGTCCTTCTCGCTCGCCGGCGACGAGCGGAGCTCGGACGCAGTGAGCAGGGTCTCGTTGCCTTCGGAGTCGATCTCGACGAGGTCGTAGGCGTGTCGCTTCTCCTTCTGGCGCCTCCGCCGCTGCTTCTGATTTGCCATCAAGCGATTATGCCCGCCGCCAGGCGACGTGACCGGCCTCCACCACGGTGTGCACGAGGTCGCCCGCAAAGTGGTACGCAAGATGCCGCCAGTCGGGAGCATCGAGCAGGACGACATCGGCCGCGAAGCCGGGAGCAAGCCGGCCGATGCGATCGGCTCGGGCCAGGACATGCGCGGCGTTGACGGTCGCTGCCGAGAGCGCTTCCTCCGGCGACATGCGGAGGGCGGTACAGGCAAGCGTGAGCACGACGGGGAGGCTCTCGCAGAATGCGCTTCCCGGGTTGAAGTCCGTCGCCAGCGCGAGGATCGCCCCCGCATCGAGGAGCGCGCGGGCCGGTGGCATCGGCCGGCCGAGATACAACGCCGGGACGGGGAGCGCCACCGCCGCCACATCGCTTGCCGCAAGTGCCGCGATTCCTGCGCTCCCCGTTGTCTCCAGGTGGTCGATCGAGCGTGCGCCGAGCTCGACGGCGAGCCCGACAGCACCGATCTCGGTGAGCTGGTCGCCGTGGAGTCGAAGTGCAAGCCCCTGCTTCCGACAGGCCTCGAGGTACCGGCGCGACTGGGCGACGTCGAACGTTCCGGTCTCGACGAACACGTCGGCCGCTTCCGCGAGCCGCGCCGCGTCGGGCAACACGTCGGCGATCATCCAGCGGACGTAGGCATCGGCGTCGGCGTGCTCGGGGGGCACGGCGTGGGCTCCGAGCCAGGTGGGGACGCCGCCGGCTTCGGCGATCGCCCGGAGCTGCGCGAGCTCGGTCTCTCGGTCGAGCCCGTAGCCCGATTTGCCCTCGAACGTCGTCGTGCCGTGGGCCCGCATCCACGCGCGGTGCCGAGAGACGCTCTCGCGCAGCTGGTCGGGACCGGCAGCGCGTGTCGCGCGCGTGGTCGAGAGGATCCCGCCGCCCGCACCGAGCAGCTCCTCGTAGGTGGCGCCGGAGGCGCGAAGCGAGAATTCGTGTGCTCTGTCGCCGGCAAACGCCGGATGGGTGTGGCAGTCGACGAGGCCTGGTACGGCCGAAAGGCCGCGGCCGTCGAGCTCTTCGATTGCACCGTCGAGTCGTGGCAGGTCGCGCATGGCTCCAACAGCCTCGATCGTCTCGCCAGCGCAGAGGACGAAGGCGTCCTCGAGCACGCGGACCTCCCTCATCGCCTCTCCACGAAGCGGCGCCGCAACGCCGCTGGGCGTTGCGACCTGCGCCAGGTCACGAACCAGCAGCCGCGTCACGCGGCGGTGGAATCGCTGGTTCTCGACAGCACCGGGACGGGTGGCGAGGCGAAGACCCGACGACGTGCTGGCTGTCTGCTCAGCACGGGCTCGGCAGCTCGGCGCACGACCGCGACACCCCGACTGGGATCGACGACCACGGACGCATCCTCGGCGACCGCTGCTGCGGCGGGAGCATCGCCGGCGACGACCGAGCTCATCATTGCAGGCCCAGATCGATCGACGGCAGGTCCATGGTTGTGGCACGAGCGTGATTCAGCGCGCCCTCGTACCCCGCATCGGCGTGCCTCATCACACCCGTGCCGGGGTCAGCGGTGAGCACGCGCTCGAGCCGCTCGTCAGCCTCTGCGCTGCCATCGGCGACGACGACCATCCCGGCGTGGATCGAGTTGCCGATCCCGACACCACCGCCGTGG
>JBPCLB010000238.1:0-9550 GCA_051003695.1 Gaiella sp.
CGCCGGTGCGCTTCGTCAGCTCGAGCTCGGCAGTCGACCCGCCCGCCTGCTCGTAGATCGAGTCGCGGGAGTGGGGCGTGTCGGACTGGCCACGGCCCCCATACGGAGCCTGCCGGTAGACGGCGGCCGTGATCCTCTCGTTGAAGAAGACCTGTCCGGTATGAACTGCGCTGTCGCCGACCGCAACCTTCATGTGGATGTGCGGCGTGCGGCCCCGGTACCAGCCCGGGAAGGCGGTCAGGAACTCCGCCTTGCCGGTGACATTCGTCTTCTGGTGGCCGCGCATGAAGCGCGTCGTCGCACCGTTGACGGCCGAGTAGGCACCGAGCGCATCCGTGTGCCAGATCTCGACGTCCGCGTTCTTGATCGGCTTGCAGGTTCTCGCGTTCAGCACCGTGAAGCGGATCAGGAGCGGTAGCCCCGCTTTGCCTTCGGTGATGTTCCGCCGCGTGAGGCTGTTCTCGACCCAGTAGGGGCCTTCCGTCGCCTCGGGGGTGAGGAGACATGTGCTCGCGGCTTCGGCGTCCTCGCCCAGGAGGCCGAGCGCTCTGACGCCGAAGACCGTTGCCAGGCTCGCCCCGCCGACGGACTTGAGGACATCTCGACGGTTCAACTCGTTTTGCACTGTCACGCCTTTCGCTCAGGGGTGGACGACGGTGATCACCGTAGAGCCGGAAGCTGAGAACCGGCTGTGAGTCGTCTGCCGCGGCGCTCCCGGCGCCACATGCGACGGCAGGATCTGCTCCGAGCGTCACGCCGTCGGGCAGCGATGCGGCGAGCTCCTCGAGCTGGTTGAGCAGAGCGACGTTGTGACCTGCGTCGATCCCGAGCTTTCTCGCGAGCGGCGTCCCCGAGTACCCCGAGCTCGCCACGGCAGGTGAGTGTACGGGCTCCGAACGATCCGGCTCGCGCGGCGGCGTCGGTCAGCCGTTCGCGCGCAGGTCGTCGATCTGCTGTTGTAGTGCTCGCCGCTCGACCGATAGCTGACGTTCCTGGTCACGCAAGAGAGCGAGTTGAGGATCGCCCGTGCCGAGGAAGCTGATCCGCTCGTGAAGCGCCGTGCGTCGCCGGGAGAGCGCCCGCTCGTCGGCAAGCAGGTCAGCGAGTCGGGCGTCGTCGGCAGCTGTCATCCGACTGGACATCGGCCGGCTGACCCTCGCGCGACTCCCGCGAACGGGGGATCAGGCGGAGCGCGCCAACGCCGTGTATGCGCGCTCGAGCAGCTCGGAGAGATCGCGGCCGTCGAGCTCGAGCCCGCTCGGCCCGAGACGTTTCAGGACGGCCCCGGGCGGCAATCCGCGCGCGAGCGTCGGCCCGGGTACCGCGCCGGCCTCCCATGGATCGCGCGGCGCAGCGGTGCGCGGAGCCGGCGCCGCCGGCGGGGCCTGCTCCGTGTCGCTCGCCGGGTCGCAACCTCGCCAGCGGAGGAGGAGCGAGGGGTCTCGGTGGATTGCGTCGGCGACGACGTACGCAAGCGCGGCGACATGCTTGCAGGCGCTGTTCCACACGCTGTCGGGGCACGTGCACGAGCGATCGATGCTGGCTCGTCGCGGAACGAGCGGCGTGTCCCAGTCGACGGTCAAAAGGTGCTCGAGCTGCACCGCCTGCCGCTTGCCGGCGAGCATTGCGTCGACGAGCCGGCTGCCCTCCGGCGACCGCGCGACGAGGTGCCAGGCGCGCCGCGGGATGGGCGCAGCCCGCAGCGCGACCTCGTACTCGCGTTCCTCCGATCCGAGCGCGCGTGCGGTGATCTGCCCATCCCCGATCACCACCGAGTGGATCTGTCCGTCAGCGGCGAGCCGCCGTCCACGCTCGGCGCGAGCCGAGGCTTCGTCGGGCACGACCGCGCCGAGGAGCAGGCGAGCAAGCGGCCCCATTGGCTCGCGGCCATCGAGCTGCACGACGATCGGGCGGCCGTTGTCGAGCGTGACCGTCACATCGGCTCCTCGACCGCGTCGGGGCCGAGCTCGACGGCGGCTCTGATCGTGTCGAGATCGAGCTCGGCCAGCCAGTCGTCCCCGGTTCCGGCGATCACCTGCTCGGCGAGCTCCCGTTTCGACTCGAGCAGCTGGTCGATGCGCTCCTCGAGGGTGCCGGCACAGATCAGCGAGTGGACGAAGACGGGCTTGCTCTGGCCGAACCGATGTGCGCGGTCGGTTGCCTGTTGCTCGACCGCCGGATTCCACCAGCGGTCGAAATGGATCACGTGATTCGCCGCCGGAAGGTTGAGCCCGCGGCCGCCCGCGCGCAGCGAGATCACGAGCACGCGCGGGCCATCGGGGCCTGAGAACGCCTCGACGAGCTCGTCCCGTTGCCGGGCCGTCAGCCTGCCGTGGAAGAAGCCGATCTCGCGGTCGAGTCGCTGCGCCAGGTGCGTCACGAGCTGGTCGAAGCCCGGGTACTGGGTGAAGACGAGCGCCTTGTCGTGCTCCGGGATCGCGGTCAGCAGCTCGACGAGCCGCTCGACCTTGCCCGAGCGGCCCTCGAGCGGCGCGCCGGTGGGCAGGATCGTCTCGGGGTGGTTGCAGACCTGCTTGAGCTGGCCGAGCATCGCGAGCACTGCACCGCGACGGTCGAAGCTCCGCTCGTGCGCCTCGACGCGAGGAAGCCAGCGATCGACTGTGGCCCGGTAGAGGCTCGCCTGCTCGAGCGTCAAGCGGCAGTCGACCTTGACCGTGGTGATCGGCGGCAGCTCTAGCTCGACCTCTGGAGCGTCCTTCGGCCGCCGGAGCACGAAGGGCTTGACGAGCGCACGGAGGCGCTCGAGCGCGATCGGATCGCGGAATGCCTCGATCGGCCGTGCGAAGGTGCGCTGAAAGCTCTCCCGCGACCCGAGGAGGCCGGGATTGACGAGGTCCATGATCGCCCAGAGCTCGTCGAGCCGGTTCTCGATCGGCGTGCCGGTCATCGCGAGCTTGCGGCGCGCCGGGATCCGCCGCAGCGCCCGAGCTCGCTTGGTCGCCGGGTTCTTGGCGTCCTGAGCCTCGTCGAGCAGCAGGCGTTCCCAGCCGATGCGGGCGAGGTCGTCGACGTCCCGCGTGGCGATGTCGTAGGAGGTCACGACCACGTCACTCGCGGCGGCGACCTGCGCGAGCTCCTCACCGGCAAGCCGTCCGACTCCGTGGTGGCGGTGAACCCGCAGCGAGGGGGCGAAACGCTCGAGCTCGTGGACCCACTGCCTGGTCACGCTGAGCGGGCAAACGACCAGCGTCGGACCGACCGTCGCGCGATCGACCCGCTCGGAGCAGAGCATCGCGATCGCCTGCACCGTCTTCCCGAGGCCCATGTCGTCGGCGAGGATCCCGCCCAGTCCGAGGTCGCTCAACATGCGCAGCCAGCCGTGGCCGCGCTCCTGGAACGGGAACAGCGCGTGCCGCATCGCGGCCGGGGTGGCGCGCGGCGCGAACGACCGGTTCTCGTCAGCGCTGAGCAGCCCGTCGAGTGAGGAGTCGAGCGTGACGGTTCCGAGCTCGACCCCGGCCTCGAGGGTCTCCAGACCGGCCACGGCGCGCGCGAGCTCGACGACGCTCGCCTCTCCGTCGCGACGGCGCTCGAGGAATCGCAGCGCCCGATCGACGTCCGTGCGGCGCAGTGCGTGCCAGCGTCCGCCGACCCGAACGAGCGGTTCCTTCGCTCTCGCGAGCTCGACCAGCTCGGACTCGCTGAGGACGACATCGCCGATCGCCAGCTGCCAGTCGAAGGCGACGATCGCAGCTTCCGTAAAGAGCCCACTCGCTTGCGACGGCATGCTCTTCGCCGAGAGATTCACTCGCAGCCGCGACGAGGAGCGCATCCAGTCGCTCGGGAGGAGCACGCTGACGTCCTGTTCCTCGAGTCGCGGCAGAGCGTCGCGGAGGAAGAAGCGCACCTGCTCGGTGTCGAGCACCACCTCGCCGGGGTCGGCGAGCTCGAGGACGATCCCTCCCTCGGCCAGCACCGGCTCGATCGCCGCAAGACGACCGTGCAGCGCTCTGCGCGGGTCGCTCGAGCGCAGGAATGCGAAGACGTCGTCGCCCCCCTCGTCGAGCAGTGCTGCGGGGAGCGCGAGCGACGGGTCGTCGGCGGCCTGCAGCCAGAGCTCGAGCACGACCACCGGCCCGTCTGGGCCCGCCCGCTCGTCGAGGCGCAGGCTCAGTCGCCACGGCGCCGGTGAGCGCCGATCCAGGCCTGTGTCGACCCACCGTGAGAGCCGCGTCTCGAGCGCCCCGTACCCGGCGTGCGGCGGTAGCTGTGGGTCGTCGGCGGTCAAGCCCGCCAGGAAGCGCACGAGGGCGGAGGCACCACGACCCCGCTCGGCGTGCGCCAGCCGGACTCCGCCCTCGCGCAGCCGCGTCCGCGCGAGCTCGTCCACTGCGCACCCGTAGAGATCGAGCACTACGGCCTGCCGATCACCGTCGAACGAATCAGTCGCGACCGCCGGCAGCGCGGCGGCGAGCTCGGCCAAGGTGCCGTGCAGCGTCTCGTCGAGCGTCGCTCCCCAGAGCGCGAACCACGAGCTGTCGCCGCGCTCGAGATGCGGATGCACGAGGCCCTCGGCGACCGAGCGGCGGGCGAGCTCGACGATCGCGAAGGTCACGCG
The DNA here is from genome assembly GCA_051003695.1 of Gaiella sp. Lineage (GTDB taxonomy): Bacteria > Actinomycetota > Thermoleophilia > Gaiellales > Gaiellaceae > Gaiella. The sequence goes on from JBPCLB010000238.1 coordinate 4,580, forward strand.
CGCAGTTCCGCCGAGCTCGATCTCGACCGGCGGCTCGGCCTCCAGCGCGAGCAGCTCTCGGAGACCGATTCGGCGCGCGCTGATCCCATGTCCGGCATGGGCGAGGTCGGCGACCGCGGGGATCCCGAGCTGGAGCTTGCCGGCGCCGAGCGCACCGCCGGCCTCCCGGAGCAGGACGTAGGCGGTCGCATCCTGCTGCCAGAGGAGCTCCAGCGAAGCGCCGCCGGGGGCGACGACCGGTGTGGGCTCGGAGGCGGACACGAACCTTTCAGAGTAGGCGCTAACCACGACGTCGTGCGGCCGCTCTTGCTTGGGAGCGGTGTCAGCGCGCTGTCCTGCTGAAGCGGCTGGCCGACGCCGCCGGGGCCCGGTCAGTCACGCGCGAGCTGGCAGACAGGCTTCCCACGCCCCAGGCGGGGCGCAAACGTTCAGTTCCGGCCCAAACAGGGAAGAGTTCTGCCGATGGTGTCGGCACGGTATTCCCTGCCGCCCCGCTACCGCCAGGTCGAGTTGATCGCGCACGGGGGGATGGGAGACGTCTGGCGTGCGACCGACGGCGCGCTTGGCCGGGTGGTCGCGGTGAAGGTGCTCGCGGAACGTCTGGCCGAGAGCGACGAGTACCGCGAGCGGTTCACGAGGGAGGGGCGGACGGCAGCGCGTCTCTCCGGTGAGCCCTACGTCGTTGCGATCCATGATGTCGGAGACGCCCAGGGTCTTCCCTACATCGTGATGGAGTACGTGCCGGGAGGGTCGCTCGCCGACCGGCTCCGCGACGGAACGCCTCCCACCGCTCAGGCGCTCGCCTGGCTGGAACAGACAGCCGAGGCGCTCGACCGTGCCCACGAACACGGCATCGTTCATCGCGACGTCAAGCCTGCCAACCTGCTCGTTGCCGAGGACGGGACCGTGCGAGTCACCGACTTCGGCGTGGCTCGCATGGTCGAGCAGGACACGCTCACGCAGGTCGGCTCGATCATCGGCACGACCGGGTACATGGCGCCTGAGCAGGCGACCGGGGGAGAGGTCACGGCCGCGAGCGATCGCTACGCGCTCGCGTGCGTCGCGTTCGAGCTGCTGAGCGGCAAGCGGCCGTTCGAGCGCTCGAGCCCGACGGCGGAGGTCGCCGCGCACGTCAACCTTCCGCCACCGTCCGTTCGAGGGGTGCGTGCCGAGCTTCCGCCTGCCCTCGACGCCGTCTTCGCGCGGGCGCTCGCGAAGGAGCCCGAGGCACGTCCACCGTCGAGCCGCGCGCTCGTGGCCGATCTGCGCGGTGCCCTCGCCGAGCCTTTGCCTGCGGACGAAAGGATCGGGACGACGATCGTGCGCCCCGCCCCCGTGGTTTCGCCGTGGGGGGCAAGCGTGCCGGAAACCCGCCAGAAGACGCGCCGACTAGGGCTTGCACTGGCTGCGGCGTTGCTGCTCGCACTCGCCGGTTTCGGTCTCGCGTTGGGCCTCGCTGGGCTCGGCGACGATCCCCGGGTCGCCGAGCGGATCGTCGTGACCGAGACGATCCGCGGCAAGACGCAGGTACAGACGGTCACGGTCGACGTGACGGAGACGCTCGAGGTGACCCAGCCGAGCGAGGAGCCTCCCGCGTCGGAGTCGCAGCCCCCGGCGGGTCGAAGCGGCGTCGCGCTCAACGACGAAGGATTCCGCCTGCTCCAGGCGAGGAATCCCGACGCGGCGCTCCCGCTCCTCGAGCAAGCCGTGGCGCAGTTGCGAGGCGAGAACTCGCTGACCGAGGCATACGCGTCGTACAACCTTGCGGTGGCGCGGTTCTCGCTCGGGAACTGCGAGGGGGTCATCGAGCTCCTCGACCGCTCGGTCGAGCTGCAGGGTGCACGGAAGGAGATCGATCGGCTGCGGCGGAACGTCGAGCGGCGCTGCGAGCGCGACAACGATTAGGGCGGCTACCTGACACCTCAAGTACCGAGCCGCACGAGAGTCGCGCCGTCGGCCGAGTCCGACTCGTGTGCGGCGACGAGCGGATGTCGCGTCAGCTCGTCCCGGACCGCGGCTCGGATCGCCCCCGTGCCGCGCCCGTGGATCACCCTGAGCTCCGTGCGGCCGGCCAGCATCGCGGTGTCGACGAACAGTCGGACTGCTTCCCGCGCCTCGTCCGCGGTGCGGCCACGGAGATCGAGCTCGCCGGGAGCGTCGGTCGGCGTCGGCGTCCGGATCGTCACCGTGCGCTCGGGGGCGGGGTCGCGGCGTCCGTCCGGATCGGGTCGGAGCCGGTCGGGAGGTACCCGCACTCGTAGACCTCCGAGGCCGACCACTGTCGCCTCGCGGTCCGAGAGCTCGACGATCGTCCCGCGCACGCCGAGCGCCGGTGCGACGACCGGGTCTCCGAGTCCGAGCGGCTGAGTCGTCGCCACCGGCTTGTCGGCCCCACGCAGGGCGCGCCCCGCTCGACCCGCCCGCTCGGAGGCGGCGCCGAGCCGGCGGTCACGCTCCTTCTCCTTCGCGATCGCCTCGGGCGAGGCTGCGCTTCGGCGCTCGCGCTCGAGTCGTCGCGCCACGCGGATCTCGTCGCGGAGCGCCTCGAGCTCGGCACGGGTCTCGGTCAGCTCCCGCTCGGCGGTGGCGATCGCGCGCGCTCGCTCGGTCTCCGCCGACGCGCGCACGTGCGCGATCTCCTCCTCGAGCTCGCGAACTCGAGCCTTGGCTTCAGCGCGTGCGTCTCGCGCCGCCCTGTGCTCGGCATCGGCCTCGGTTCGTGCCTCGGCAGCCGCTCCTTCGGCCGCCTCGGCTTCGGCGAGCAGCTCTGTCACGCGCAAGCGGCTGGGCTCGACTCTCGACCGCGCATCCTCGACGACCTCGGTGTCCAGCCCGAGCAGCTCGGCGATCCGCAAGGCGTGCGAGGTGCCCGGCCGGCCGAGCGCGACGAGATAGCGAGGGGCGTGCGTGTCGGGGTCGAACCCGGTCGCCGCGTTCGCGACCCCCTCCGTCGCGCTTGCCCACTCCTTCAGCTCCGCGTAGTGGCTCGTGGCGACAGTGAGCCGCGCCTGGCCGGCCAGCCGCTCGAGCAGCGCCTGGCCCAGCGCAGCGCCCTCGACCGGATCGGTCCCCGCGGCGATCTCGTCGAGCAGCACGAGCGAGCGCTCGGTCGCCGAGGCAAGGATTCCGACGAGGCTGCGGAGATGGCCGGAGAAGGTCGAGAGACTCATCGCGATCGACTGCTCGTCGCCGATGTCGACCAGGATCCGGTCGAACACCGGTAGCTCGGCGTGGTCGGCCGGGGGGCGCAAGCCGCATTGATGCAGGGCTGCCGCGAGCCCGAGCGTCTTCAGCGCGACGGTCTTGCCACCGGTGTTCGGGCCGCTGATCACCAGGGCGCGCAATGCGTCGAGCTCGAGGTCGATCGGCACGGCAGTGGCGGGGTCGAGGAGCGGATGGCGCGCGCCGCGCAGCACGACATTGTGTTGAATCAACACAATCGTCCCGCGCCACCGCCGCGAGAGCGCACCGCATGCAAGCGCGAGGTCGAGCTGGGCGACAGCCCCGACGAGCGTCTGGAGCTCGGCTACCTGTGCACCCACGAGCACCGAGAGCTCCCGCAGGATGCGGGTGACCTCCTCCCGCTCGGCGCTCTCCGCCTCACGCAGGCGGTTCGAGTCGTCGACGACGGCAAACGGCTCGACGAAGAGCGTCTGACCCGAGCCGGAGCTGTCGTGCACGACACCGGGAACGGCGCCGCGCGCGCTGGCCCGGAGCGCGAGCACAGGTCTGCCGCCGCGCTCGGTGACGAAATCGTCCTGGAGGTGATCCCGGAGCTCGGGGTCGCGCGCCAGCTTCCGCAGGCGCTCGGTCAGGCGCGCGCGGCCCTCGCGGAGCTCGCGACGCAGCTGACGCAGGCGAGGGGAGGCGTTGTCGCGCAGGTCGCTGCCGTCCTCCTCGACCGCACTGTCGATCCGCCCCGCGATCCGGTCGAGCTCCGGCTCGATCGTCGCCGCGAGCGCGGCGAGCTCGGGGACGTCACCTCCAGCGAGCGAGCTTCGAGCGCCGAGCCCGGTTCGGATCGAGCGCGCGATCGCACGCAGCCCGGCGGGATCGATCGCGCTGCCTCTTGCGGCAATGGTTGCCACGTCCCGCACATCTGTCAATCCACCGAGCTCGGGCTCCGCGGCCCGGTCGAGCAACCAGATCGCCTCGCCCGTCAGCCGCTGGCGCCGCGCGACCTCGCTCTCGTCGGGCGACGGCTCGAGCTCGAGCGCGAGCTCACGACCGGGCTCGCTCGCGGCGGCGCCGGCCAAGCGCTCGAGAACGGCAGGCAACTCGAGGCGTTCGAGCGCCGAGGCGTCCATGCGCTCAGTCTCCTCGCGCGTGCGTCTACGTGGAGATGTACTCGGTCAGCAGCTTGATCTGGACGCTCTGCTCCTTCGACTGGAACTTGACGAGATCGCCGATCGAGACGATCCCCACGACGTCGCGGTCGTCGACGAGCACCGGCAGGTGCCGGATGCGCCGCTCGGTCATCACTCCCATGCACTCTTCGATCGAGGTTTCCGGGGTGACGTACACGATCGGAGACGACATGATCTCGCGGACTGGCGTCGTCCGCTCGTCCCGGTCCTGCAGTGCCACACGGCGAAGATAGTCCCGCTCGGTGAAGATCCCGGCAGGCTGATCGTCAACGGTCACGAGCAACGCTCCCACGTTGGCCTCGACCATCTTCCGGATTGCCTCGAGCACCGTCGTGTCGGCGTGCGTGCTGAGGATCTCGCGGCCCTTCCCTTCGAGAATGTCGGAAACATGACTCACTGCTCGCTCCGTTCTGGCGGGGAGCACAAGCTTGCCCCAGATCAGCGGGAGGGGCAACTACTGGGCCGCGACGGAGCTCCCGAGCCCGAGCTTCTCGGCCGCCATCGCCGTCCCCTGGACGCGATTCGTGATCTTCTCGAACGCGATGTCGCGGGCGTAGTCGGGTGAGCCGTGATTCGGCTTCTCGTCGATCGAGAACGGCGAGAA
>JBPCLB010000239.1:0-4414 GCA_051003695.1 Gaiella sp.
ACCACCGGACGAATTCCCTCGCGGCGCTCGGCAGTCGAGCTTGCCGCACCCGACCTTGCGTTCCTGTCGCAGACCGCGAATCTCCTGGAGCATGCCGTGAACAGGCCTGCCACCCCTCTCTATCCGCGCGTCTCGGTGCAGCTCCAGGCAATGCTCGAAGCGGTGTTGACCGGTCGCCTCGGTCCGGCGGCGGCAGCTCGGCATACGGCTGCGCTGATCGCGGCGATCACCGGGCTTCCGCTCGTCGGCGAGAAGCCTGCCTCAAGCTCGCGGCGGGTGACTGCGGCACTCTGACGCCCTCGACCGCGTCTACCGGCCGAGGTACGCCTTGCGGAGCTCCTCGTTCTGGAGCAGATCGGCGGCCTTCCCCTCGAGCACGACGCGGCCGGTCGAGAGGACGTAGCCGCGGTCGGCGATCGAGAGCGAGACGTTCGCGTTCTGCTCGACGACGAGCATCGCGACACCGGTCGAGTTGACCTGCTTGATGATCTCGAAGCTCCGCTCGACGAGGATCGGGGCGAGGCCCATCGACGGCTCGTCCATCAGGAGGAGCTTGGGTTGTGACATCAGCGCGCGTCCCATCGCGACCATCTGCTGCTCACCGCCGGAGAGCGTGCCCGCGAGCTGGGTGCGTCGTTCGTACAGAAGCGGAAAGAGCTCGTAGACACGCTCGAACTCCTCCTTGAGATCGGCGCGCGGTCGCAGGTAGGCGCCCATCTCCAGGTTCTCGAGGACGGTCATCGGGCCGAAGAGGCGCCGGTTCTCCGGCACGATCGCAAGGCCGCGCTTGATCCGGTGCGCGGTCGGCATTCGGGTCACGTCGACACCGGCGAACCGAACGGCACCGGTGCGGGGACGAACGAGGCCGAGGATCGTCTTCAGCGTCGTCGACTTGCCCGAAGCGTTGCCCCCGAGCAAGCACACGAGCTCCCCCTCGCGTACGACCAGGTTCGAGTCTTGGAGGATGTGGATCGGGCCGTAGTACGTGTTGATCCCGTTCAGCTCGAGGATGGGCGAGGCGTCCACCATCAGCCCGCCTTCCTCGCCATCGCGCCAGTGCCGAGGTAGGCCTCGATCACCTTGGGATCGGTCGCGACCTGATCGAAGGAGCCCTCCGCGATCTTGACGCCGTGATCAAGCGCGATCACGCGATCGGAGATCCCCTCCACCACGTGCATGTCGTGCTCGATCACGAGGATCGTAAAGCCGCCCTCGGTGCGTAGCTTGCCGATCAGCTCGGCGATCGCGAGCGTCTCGTTCGGGTTCATTCCCGCCGCCGGCTCGTCGAGGAGCAGCAGCCGTGGGTTGGTCGCGGTCGCTCGAGCGATCTCGAGCCGGCGCCTGTTCGCGTACGAGAGCGAGTACGCGGGCTGATCCCAGCGGTAGCCCATCAGTCGATCGCCGACGAACGCCAGACGCTCTTCGGCGAGCGCGCGGATCTCGCGCTCCTCGCGTCGCATCCCGGGCGTCCTGAGGATCGAGCGAAGGGGGCCGGCGCTCGTATGGCCGTACGCGGCAGCCATCACGTTCTCGCGCACGGTCATGTTGAGGAATAGCCGTAGCGTCTGGAAGGTTCGCGCGATCCCGCGCTGGGAGATCGTGTGCGGCGCGAGCCCGGTGATGCTCTTCCCCTCGAACACGATCTCGCCTCCGGTCGGCTCGTAGACACCGGTGACGAGGTTGAAGAGCGTCGTCTTGCCGGCACCGTTCGGGCCGATCACGGAGACGATCTCACCCTGGTCGACGTGGAGCTCGAGTCCATCGACGACCATCAGACCCCCGAAGGACATCGTCACGTCGCGCAACTCGAGCAGCTTCTCGGCCATGGCTAGATGATCTCCACGCGCTTCTCGCCCAGCAAGCCCTGCGGGCGGGCGATCATCATCGCCACGAGCAGCGCTCCGAGCACGATGTACCGGGCCGACTCCGGCTGGGCGAGCATCACGTTCTCCCAGACGAACGCCGCGAGATAGAGCGTCGGCACGGCGAGTGCGAGGCGGAGCCGGCCACGCACCAGCGTGAGCAGCAGGCCGAGGGAGACGAGCGCGACGTACGCGACGGGGGGAACCCAGGTGGCGAGACGCGCCGGCACGATCACCCACTCGGCGGCCCAGTCGGCCAAGCGGCCTCCCTCTTCCGTGGAGGGCCCGGCAGTCCACGTGTCATCGACGGCCTCCGCCACCAGGCGCGCGATCACGCCGAACACGATCGTCCCTCCGAGCACGACGGCGAGCTTGACGGATGTGCGGAACGCCGCCACGAGGGCGAGCACGATCACGACGTAGAACAGGCCACGCGCGTCACCGGGGTCGCGGAGCGCTTCCAGCAGCACGCTGACGAGCACGGCGCCGACGACGACCCCCACCTGCGTCCCTGCGCCGCCGAGAATCACCATCGTGTACACCGTGATCAGCAGGGGGAACTCGAAGTTCTGCGGAAAGACGCTGCCGTTGAGCGCACTCGTGAAGGTGCCGGTCAGCGCAGCGACTGCCGCCCCGAATGCGAAGGCCATCAGCTTGAGCCGGTCGACCGGCATACCCATCAGCTCGGCTGCGAGTGGATCCTCTCGCAGCGAGCGCCAGGCCCGCCCGGTGCGGGAGTCGTTGACGAGTCGCAGCGCGACGTAGAGGATGACGAAGAAGACGAGCGCGACGTAGAGGTAGGAGACTCCAAAGAGGCCCTCCGATGTCGAGCGCGGGAGCTCCCAGCCGAAGAAGCTGAACGGGTCGACGTTCAGGATCCCGTTCGGCCCGTTCGTGATGTTCTCGCCGCCGACATCGTCGCCGTTGTTCGTGGCGGTGAGAAAGACCTGGAAGAAGAACAGCGTCACGATCGCGAGGTAGTCGCCGGTCAGCCGGCGCGACGGCAGACCGACGAGCCAGCCGACGAGACCGCCGATGATCGCGACGAGCGGGATCAGGACGATCGTCGGGAGGTGGATGTCGTACTGGTCGGAGGCGAGCAGCGCGTAGGCGTACGCGCCGACCCCGTAGAACGCGATGAAGCCGAGATCGAGCAGGCCGCCCCAGCCGACGACGATGTTGAGCCCCAGGGCGAGCAGCATGAAGACGACGGTGTCGAACGCGACGCGACGGATGTAGCCGCTCTCGAACCCGACCGGCAGCAAGCAGACGAGCCCGACGAAGAGCGCGAGCCACGCCCACCACGGAACCACAGCGAGCCGCTGCTCGAGCGTCCCGAGCAGTCCCGACCGCTGATCGCGACGCTCACCCGCGCGCGCGACCCACTCGTCCTTCCCCACCGCCGGCCCAGTCGCACTCGCGGCCGTGCTCTCGGCCGCGCCGTCGATCGGCTCGGTCAATGGGTCGTCCCAGTCGTCGCGTCCGGTCACGAGCGCACTCAGACCTTCTTGATGTCGGCCTTGCCGAGCAGACCTTGGGGGCGGAACAGCATGAAGCCGATCAACAGCACGAAGACGAGCAGGTCCGACCACTTCGTCGAGATGTAGCCCTGCGTGTAGGCCTCGGCGAAGCCGAGGATCAGGCCGCCGGCCATCGAGCCGGGGATCGAGCCGATCCCGCCGATCACCGCGGCCGTGAAGCCTTTGAGCCCGACGAGGAAGCCGATTGCGGCAAACGTCGGCGCACGCAGCGCAAAAAGCACACCAGCCGCCCCGGCGAGCGCGGAGCCGAGGACGAAGGCGAAGACGATCACGCGGTCGATGTCGATTCCCATCATCGCGGCCGCCTCGCGATCGTGGGATGTCGCCTGCATCGCCTTGCCCGTCCGCGTCTTCGTCACGAGCACCCACAGCAGGAGCATGAGGACGAAGGCCGAGACGATGATCACGATGCGCAGCAGCGGCACCCTGACGTTGCCGATGTTGAAGCCCTCCAGGAAGAGCACGCCGTCGCCGAGCGAGAACGCGTCGTAATCCCGCTGCTCTGCCCCGAAGAGCAGCTGCATCGAATACGCGAGAAAGAAGGAGACGCCGAGCGCGCTGATCAGCGGCGCGATGCGCGGCGCCTCGCGCAACGGGCGGTAGGCAAACCGCTCGATCGCCACCCCGAGCACCGCGCACCCCGCCATCGCCGCGAGTGTGATCAGCACGAGCAGGAGCCAGATCGGCACAAGCGGATCGGTCGTGCCGCCGAGCAGCTGCAGGGCACCGAAGCCGATGAACGATCCGACCATGAACACGTCGCCGTGCGCGAAGTTCAGCAGCTTGAGGATCCCGTAGACCAGCGAGTAGCCGAGCGCGATCAGCGCGTAGACGCTGCCAAGCGTGAGCCCGTTGAGGGTCAGCTGGATGAAGAAATCCACGCGGATCGCGAGTCTATGAAACGACGCGGTTCGGCGCTAGGCCGGGCCGCTCGCATCAGGTTCTGATGGCGCTAGCGCGCCATCAGAACCGTCAACCGTGTAGGCGCCGGACCTGTCCGGCGCCCAGTGC
>JBPCLB010000240.1:0-3549 GCA_051003695.1 Gaiella sp.
GTCTTGACTCCCGAGAACGAGAAGTCGAGTCCCGGGACACGGGCGACCGGGAACGAGAACGCCTCGGGGTCGCCGTCCTTCGCGAGCAGATCGATCGCCCTTCCACCCGGATAGGGCAGACCGAGCATACGTGCGCCTTTGTCGAAGGCCTCGCCCGCGGCGTCGTCGAGGGTCGATCCGAGCACGACAAAGCTGTCTCTGCTCCGGACCGCGAGCAGCATCGTGTGGCCGCCAGTCGCGAGGAGACAGGTGAACGGGGGCTCGAGCGGGTCATCGCCGAGATAGAGCGCGGCAACGTGACCGTGGAGATGGTCGACGGGAGCAAGGGGGATGCGGCTGGCCCACGCGAGCCCCTTCGCCGCTGACAACCCGACGAGCAACGCGCCGATCAGCCCTGGGCCACGGGTCACCGCGATTCGCTCGACATCGTCGAGCCGCGTCCCGGCCACGCGCAACGCCTCCTCCACGACCGGGATGACGAGCTCGAGGTGACGACGGGAGGCCACCTCCGGGACGACACCCCCGTATCGGGCGTGGAGCTCGGCCTGGGAAGCGACGATCGACGACAGCGTCGCCCCTTCGCTCGTGACGACCGCCGCGGCCGTCTCGTCACACGAGGTCTCGAGCCCCAAGATCATGCGCTTTGCCTTCGGCAAAACGCTAGACGGGGAACATGGAAGCTTCGCTCATGATCATTGTCGATGCGCACGAGGAGAAGAGTGGAGTTCCGAGCCGGCTCGAAGCACTCGGCGTCGCAGTCGAGCGAGTCGCTCTGCCGGAGGCAAATGCGCTCGATCACGCCTGGTCCCCATACGCTTTTCTGCCGTTCGGCAGAAAATCTCGCCACATGATCACTGCATCCTCGCGATTGTCGGTGTAGTAGCCGCGTCGCACTCCGCGCGAGCGAAAGCCGAATCGTTCGTAGAGTGCGATCGCGCCGATATTGGACATTCGCACCTCGAGCGTGTAGCCGCGGCGGGCGTCGGCCTCGGTCTGCGCGAAGAGATGGTCGAGCAGAAGCGACGCGATTCCGTTCCTCCGGCGGTCAGGATCGACGGCGACGTTCATCACGTGCCAGGCGTCGACGTAGCGGGAGAGGATCAGGTATCCGACGAGTCTGCCGTCCGCCGCGAACGCGCCGGTTGAGAGCGCGCTCGGCTTCGCGAGCTCGCTCGCGAACATCGCGCGCGACCACGGGGTGGGGTACGAAGCGCGTTCGATCCGCTCGACGTCGTCGAGGTCGTCGAGCTCGAGCGGCCGGAGGACGAACGTCAACAGGACCTGGCCGCGACAGCGTCGGGGTGCCGGGCGTAGACAGGCTCGACTTCGAGCGCCGACCCGAAGCTCCGGGCGAGTCGGACGTGGTGACGAGCCCAGGGGACGTGAACGGGATCGTCGTCGGGTGGCACGTCGAGCCCCGCCGCGACCAGCACGGTGCGATAACGGCGCGCCCCATCCCCGACGCACGTCGTGCCCTCGGGCAGCTCGAGCTCCACGGGCGCGATCGCGCGGGGACCTGCGACGAACACTTCACCACGTCGCGCGTCGATCACCGGTGTCGCGCCGCTCGCGCCCAGTGCATCCAGGGTCGAGACGCCCGCAACCGGGAGGTCGAGACCGAACGCGAGCCCGCGGGCGAGCGCGAGCCCGATGCGTGTTCCCGTGAAGCTGCCTGGCCCCGTGCCGACGACGAGCCGGTCGACGTCGGCCGGTGCGCGACCTGCAGCGCGGAGCAGCGCGTCGAGGTCCGTGAGCAGCGTCCGCGCGTGGGAGACGCGCTCACCGAGGAGCTCGCCCCCGTCGACGAGCGCGCTCGTCGCCTCGTCAGTCGCCGTGTCGAACGCGAGGATCAGCACCGCTCATTCCTTGTAGCAGCACAGGGTCGGAGGAATCGACGGAAAGCGAGCGCTCGTCGGGCCCGAGGTGTGACAGGGTCACCGTCACCCGGGGCTCGGGGAGGATGCCTGCGCCGGCCTCCGGCCATTCGACGAACGCGATCGCGCCATCGAAGTACGGTTCGAGATCACCCCACTCCGCGGGCGACAGGCCCGTGAAACGATAGAGGTCGAGATGCGAGATGTCGACCACGCCGCGATAGCGGTGCCCGATCGTGTACGTCGGGCTCGTGACGCGGTCGTCGACGGCGAGTGCCCGGCAGGCGCCACGCACGAAGGTCGTCTTGCCGGAGCCGAGCTCGCCACGAACTGCGACGACGTCTCCCGAGCTCAAGAACGAGGCGAGTCGCGCCGCTAGCGCCTCGGTCTCGGCCGCCGAGACGGAGGTGAGCGAGATCATCAGAACAGACCGAGCTGCGCGGGCGCTCGCGTGACCGGTGACAGCTCCGGCTCCCGGGTCGGCTGCGCCGGCACGGGTGCGACGTTCCACCGGCCGAGGAGCTCGCCGAGACGTTCGACGTCGTGCTCGAGCACCCGGAGCATCGACGGGGTGTAGAGGGCCGCGGCGGGATGGTAGAGGGGAAAGAGGAGGCAGGAGTGACCTCCGATCGTGACCTCGTGCTCCTGCCCGTGGACGCGGGTGATGCCGTGCGGACGGGCGGAGAGGAGCTTCGTCGCGACGTTGCCGAGTGTCGCGACGACGCGGGGCCGCACGAATGAGATCTGGCGGAAGAGGAGCGGCTCGCACGCCGCGATCTCCTCGTCCCGCGGGTCGCGGTTCTGGGGCGGCCGACAGTTGAGCACGTTCGCGAGGTAGACGTCGTCCCGGCCCAGGCCGATCGAGGCGAGCAGGCGTTCGAGCAGCTCAGCCGCTTGTCCCGCGAACGGGATGCCCTGCTGCTCCTCGAGGAATCCCGGCGCCTCGCCGACGAGCATCAGCTCGGCATCGACACGCCCCATGCCGTAGACGACGCGCGCCCTGCTCTCGGCGAGACCGCAGCGCTCGCAGCCCGTCGCTTCGAGCGCATGGGCGCGCAGGCCCGCGGCACGCTCGGCGAGTTCCATCTCCACGAAGTCTAGGAGTAGCGGCGGATCACGCTTCCGGCGCGTAGTCGTCCGGCAGACCGTCGCGGATCGCCCTCCAGAACCGCGACATCACGAGGACGGTCGACGCCATGTTCGCAAGCGGCAACGCTCGGGTCGGCTCCACCCCCCACCCGTTCGGCAGTCGGCGACGCCACCAGACGACGCTCCCGACGATCCAGGCCCCGCTCGAGACGACGGTCGTAACGAGCGCGCGGCGCCCGGGTCGTCCCGGTCGCACGATCGCTCCGGCGCCGAGCCCGACTATCGCCTCGACTGGAGCGAACGCCGGAAACGTCGCGAGCAGCTGCCCGGCGCTCGTCGCGATCCCCTTTCCGCCTCGGAAGCCGCTCGGCGCGGGATAGCAGTGACCCGCGACGGCGGAAACACCGGCGACGTGTGCACCGACGTCACCGGCCAGCAGCCTGCCGAGGGCGCAGGCGAGCACCCCCTTGCCGGCGTCGGCGACCGCGACCCCGATCCCCACCGAGGGGCCGAAGGTGCGCATCGCGTTCATCGCGCCGGGATTGCGGCTGCCCCACTCACGGAGGTCGATCCGCCCGTCGCTTGC
>JBPCLB010000241.1:0-3277 GCA_051003695.1 Gaiella sp.
CTGGGGCCGCTCGGCACGTTGGGAGTCGGCGCCCCGGGGTTGCTCGTGGTTCAAGCGCTGGCGCTCGCAGCGACCGCGCCGCTGCTCTACGTCCTTGCACGGCTACACGGGGCGAGCCGAGGGCTCGCCGTTGTCGGGCCTTTGCTCTGGTGTGCCTCACCCGTCGTGCTGCGCGTCGGCCTCCACGACTTCCATCCCGAAAGCCTCGTCCCGGTGACCTTCGTCGCAGGGGCTGTCGCGCTCGCGAAGGAGCGCACGGGCTGGTTCGTCGCAAGCGCCGTGCTCGCCTGCTCGTTCAAGGAAGACATCGCGCTCACCTACGTCGCGCTCGGGCTCGTATTGTTCTCGCTCGGCAGGCGCCGCCTTGGCGCGGTGCTCGCTGTCGCGTCTGCGTTCTGGGCGGTGTTCGCCGTCTACGTCGTGCTCCCGGTGTTCGGCAACGCGTCCGAGCAGGAGTTCGGGCCCCGCTTCGCCGGCGCCCGCGGCGACTCGGTCCTGGACGTCGTGCGCTTCTCGATCCTGCATCCCCTGACCGCGGTCGACCAGGCGCTGACGCCGAACGACCTCGGCGTCCTCGCGATGATGATCGCGACCACGGGCGGGCTCGCTCTCCTCGCCCCGCGGTGGCTCGCGGTCGCGATCCCGTCGGCGCTACTCAACCTCCTCTCGGCGTACGACCTCCAGCACACGATCGACTACCACTACTGGATCGTCTGTGCGGGCGTCGTCGCCGTTGGGGCGGCGGCGGGTGCGGGCCGTGTTCCAGCCGGTGGCGGGACGACGTGGCTGCGCGTCGCGACCGTCGTCGGAGTCGTTCTCATCGCGCTCTCGCTGCAGTGGGTGCGCGCGATCACGAATCAGATCCGGTTCGAATGGCCGCAGCGCGCAGAGCGCGAGGAAGTTCTCGCGGCGATTCCCGACGATGCGAGCGTCGCCGCCCCGATGCATGCTCTCTCGCATCTGTCGGAGCGCACGCAGCTCTACGTGCTCCCGGAGCCGTTCCTCGCGGTCCGGGTCGGCACGGAGTGGGGGGCCCTCAGACGCGACCGGGCCGTGCGGGAGCTCGACTACGTCGTCTACGACCCCGGGCTCCGCTTCTGGGGCTCGCCGAGCGAAGCCGAGGTGAAGGCGGCGATCGAGATGCGGGGCTTCCGCGAGGTCCTCCGCCGCGGTGAGACCCGCCTCTATCGGCCGGTCGCGCCGTGACGCCCTCCGCGATCGCCCTGATCGGCGCCCGCGCCGGTTCGGAGCGTGTCCCGGGCAAGAACGTTCGAACGCTCGCGGGTCATCCACTGCTCGCCTACGCGATCGAGACCGCGCGGCAGTCGGGTGTGTTCGAGCGCGTGCTGGTGTCGACCGACAGCGACGAGATCGGCGCTGTGGCGCGCTGGTACGGCGCGGACGTCCCGTTCCTGCGACCACCGGAATACGCGACGTCGACCTCGCCCGACATCGAATGGATCTCGTGGACGTTGCCGCAGCTCGAGCAGCGGTACGACCTCTTCGGGATCGTGCGAGCGACGAACCCGTTCCGCGGCCCCGTCACGATCCGCCGAGGGTTGGAGCAACTCCTTGGCACACCCGAGGCTGACTCGATCCGCGCGGTGCAACGGGTCAAGGAGCATCCCGGGAAGATGTGGCAGCTCGCGGAGAACGGGCGCACGATGACGCCACTGCTCGACCAGAACGAGCTCGACGTCGCCTGGCACGCGGGTCAGTACCAGGCCCTGCCGCCCGTCTACGTCCAGAACAGTGCGCTCGAGCTTGCATGGACGCGCGTGGTCGAGCAGACCGGCACACGGGAGGGGCGGGTGCTCGCTCCGTTCCTGACCGAGGGCTTCGAGGGACTCAACATCGACGACGAGGACGACTTCGCGCAGGCGGAGGCACTCGTCGCGAGCGGGCGGGCGCAACTGCCCGCCGTCGAACGTGATCCGTATCCTCCGCACTCGTGAAGCTCGTCCGGCTCGAGACGTTGACGTGCGACGCGGGTTGGCGTCCATTGCTCTTCGTCCGTGCGGAAACCGAGGTCGGGCTCGTCGGGTGGTCGGAGGTGACCGACTCTCACGGGTCGCCGACGGGGCTCGCCGGGGTCATTGCCGACCTCGCCCCGCTCGTCGTCGGCAAGGATCCGCGCGCTTTCGAGGCGATCCACTGGGACCTCTACCGACGCACGCGGCAGAGCCCCGGCTCGATCGTGACCAAGGCGATCGGCGGGATCGAGAACGCGCTGCTCGATCTCGCCGGGAAGGCGCACGGTGTCTCGGTCGCAGAGCTGGTCGGAGGGCCGACACGCGCCGCAATCCCGGTCTACTGGTCGCACTGCGGCACCACGCGCGCTCGCGCCTGGGAGGTTACGGGCACAGCGAAACTCGATTCGTACGACGCGGTCGCGGCGCTCGGGCGCGAGGTCGTCGAGGGCGGGTACCGGGCGTTCAAGACGAACATCGTGGTGCCCGGCTCAGAGCCACGTGTGCTGATGTCCGGCTTCGGGCGCGACGGCGGCACCGATCGCAACCCCACACCTGCGCTGATCGAGCAGCTGACGCGTCTGCTCGAGGCGTTCGGGGAAGGCACCACCGGTCGAGCCCAGCCGATCGTCGACCTCAACTTCAACCTCACGGTCGAGGGGATCGTCCAGGTCGCGCGTGCGCTCGAGCCGTACGATCTCGCCTGGCTCGAGGTCGACGCCTACGACCCCGACGCGCTCGCGTACGCCCGCAGCCGCTCACCGATTCCGATCTGCTCGGGAGAGAACCTCTACGGTCTCCGCGGCTTCAGGCCCTACCTCGCAGCCGGCGCGATGGACGTCGCCTCGGTCGACGTGATCTGGAACGGATTTGCGCAGTCGCGCAAGATCGCAGACCTGGCCGAGACTCACGAGGTCGCGTGCGCACCGCACAACTACTACAGCCACCTCGCGACCTTCATCGCGGCGCAGTGGTGCGCCGCGATTCCGAACGTCCGCATGCTCGAGGTCGACGTCGATGACGTGCCCTGGCGCGAGGAGCTGACGACGGCTCGACCGGAGATCGTCGAGGGTGAGCTCGTCGTGCCGTGTGGGCCCGGGTGGGGCTGCGACGTCCGCGAGGACGTGCTGCGGGCTCACGCGGTGGCGGGCTCTTCGACCTAACGACCGAGCCGCGCGGCAAGCGCGCGTGGCAGCCGGGCGTGACGGATGCCGAGCTGAAGTCCCGCGAACTTCGTTAGCTCGTAGAGGATCGTGTACGGCAGCCAGTGCACCTGGCCGGTGGCCAGAAGCCAGCGCAGTTCCCGA
>JBPCLB010000242.1:0-5174 GCA_051003695.1 Gaiella sp.
TGGACTACGGACTGACGCCCGACCAGCGCGAGATCCGCGCGCTCGCGCGCGAGGTCGCCGACAGCGAGATCGCACCGCACGCCCGTAGCTGGGACGCCGAGCGACGATTCCCCGTCGAGCTCTTCTCCCGGCTCGGCGAGCTCGGGTTGATGGGCGTCTGCGTTCCGGAGGAGCTCGGCGGCGCCGGCGCCGACTTCCTCTCGTATGTGATCGTTCTCGAGGAGCTCTCGCGCGCCGACGCGGGGGTCGGGGTCACGGTCGCCGTGCATACCAGCGCAGCCACGCTCCCGATCGTCGCGTTCGGCACCCCAGAGCAGCGTGAGCGGTTCGTCCCGCCGCTCGCACGCGGCGAGGTGCTCGGCGCATTTGCGCTCACCGAGTCCGGGTCGGGCTCGGATGCCGGCTCGCTGAGCACGACGGCGACCACAAACAACGACGGCTGGTCGCTCGACGGCACGAAGCAGTGGATCACGACCGGCGCTCACGCCGCGACGATCGTCCTCTTCGCCCGGACGGATGCATCCCAACCCGGCTCGCGCGGTGTGTCGGCGTTCATCGTCGACGGTGACTCGGTCATCGTCACGAGAGAGGAGGAGAAGCTCGGCCTGCACTCCTCCTCGACCGTCGACCTCGCGCTGCGCGACGTGCAGGTGGGCCGTGACCGGTTGCTCCACGAGGAGGGCAAGGGCTTTGCGGTCGCGATGGAGACACTCGACGGGGGTCGGATCGGGATCGCAGCCCAGGCCGTCGGAATCGCGCAGGCAGCGCTCGAGCTGGCCTGCGGCTACGCCGGAGAGCGCGAGCAGTTCGGACGGCCGATCGCCGACTTCCAGGGCATCCAGTTCAAGCTGGCAGACATGGCGACCGAGGTCGAGGCCGCTCGTCAGCTGACCTATCGGGCGGCGTGGCTGAAGCAGGAGGGGCAACCTCACAGCGGCGCGGGAGCGATGGCGAAGCTGCTCGCCTCGAGGGTCGCCGTGCGGACGACGCAGGAGGCGATTCAGGTGCTCGGTGGCGTCGGGTACACGACCGAGCTCCCCGCAGAGCGCTACTACCGCGACGCGAAGATCACCGAGATCTACGAAGGCACGAGCGAGATCCAGCGCATCGTGATCGCGCGGGAGCTGCTCGGCCTCGTCGAGCGACGCAGCCCGCGCGTCACCTCCGACGCCAGCTTGTAGCGCGCCGTGATCCACGAGAAGCGCATCGAGATCCGCTGGCGCGACTGCGACGCCTATCGACATGTGAACAACGCCGTCTACGCCACCTACCTCGAGGAGTGTCGCGACGAATGGGTCGAACGTGCGCTCGACGGAATCGGCGACCTCTGGGACTACGTGCTGGCACGCGTCGCGATCGACTTCCGGCACGAGCTGAGACAGGAGGACGACGCCGTGCTCGTGCGGGTCCGGCTGACGGGGATCGGAACGTCGAGCCTCACCCTCGCCGAGGAGGTGCGGAAGCTCGACGGCACACTCTCGGCCGAGGCCGACGCCGTGCTCGTCGCCAGGGACCGGGAGACCGGTCGTTCTCGACCCTTCGGAAAGGCGGAGCGGTCGGCGTTCGAGGCGGCGATGTCGCGCTCGGCACCCTGACGATTGCGACGGGTGTCGTGGGCGGCCGCTGCGCTACCGTCCCTCGCGTGAGCCGGCCGATCATCGGGATCACCTCATACGCACAACCCGCTCGCTGGGGCGCCTGGGAGCTACCTGCCGCGCTCGTGCCCTGGGACTACGTCGAATCGGTCGAGGCCGCCGGCGGGCGTGCGCTCGTCGTACCACCCGCCACCGAGGCCGTCGACGACACGCTCGACGTGCTCGACGGAGTCGTGCTCTCCGGCGGCATCGATGTCGACCCGAAGGTGTACGGCGCGAAGCCGCACGACTCGACCGACGCGCCGCACGAGCACCGCGACTCGGGGGAGCTCGCGCTCCTCGCGCGCGCACTCGAGCGCGACGTGCCGACGCTCGCGATCTGCCGCGGGTTCCAGTTGCTCAACGTCCTGCGCGGCGGCGATCTCGTCCAGCACCTGCCCGATGCGGTCGGTCACGAGGGACATCGCGAGCAACTGGGGCGCTTCTCGGAGCATCCCGTGCGTGTGAAGGAGGGGACGAGGCTCGCCTCGATTCTCGGCGCTCGGCACGACGCCGTCCAGTCCCACCATCATCAGGGCGTCGGCCGGGTGGGGGAGGGGCTCGTAGAGACTGCGTGGGCGGCGGACGGCTCGCTCGAAGGACTCGAGGATCCGACCCGTCGCTTTGTCGTGGGCGTACTCTGGCATCCGGAGATGGAGGCCGAGGACAAGCGTCTGTTCGAGGCGCTCGTCGCCGAAGCGCGTCGATACCGCGACGATCGCCGCACGTAGGGCCATCTTCCGGACCGATCAGCGCATGCGCGACTCCATCACAGCGTTTCACTCCCAGCTTCCGGTCAAGTTGGCATTCGGCGACGGTGTGATCGCCGAGTTGCCGGACGTTCTCACCGACCTCCGTGCTTCGAGCGCGCTCGTGGTCGTCGAGGAGCCTGTCGCCGCCAGCTCGGACGTCGTTGCCGCCCTGACTGCCACGGAAGAGCGAGGCGTGCGGCTCGAGCGGTTCGTCAAAGGGCCAGGCGAGCCGACCTTCGCCCTCGCCGACGAGCTGGCGGGGCGGATCCGGTCAGGCTCGCTCGAGGCTGTCGTCGGGATCGGCGGTGGCTCGGCGCTCGACGTCGCAAAAGCCGCGCGGATCATCGCCGACCAGGGTGGGACCGCCGCGGACTATGCCGCCGGCACACGAGTTCCCGAGCCGCCGGGCATCGGCCTCGTCCTGTGCCCGACGACCGCGGGCACGGGCAGCGAGGTCTCGGGCGCGAGCGTGCTCACGGACACCGAGCTCGACCGCAAGCTCGGCTTCGGTCACCCCAATATGCGGGCGCAACATGCGCTCGTCGACCCGGTGTTGACGCACGGTCTCCCGTCCGCGCCGACCTCTCACTCGGGCATCGACGCGCTTGCTCAGGCGATCGGGGCGTGCACGGTGTCGAACTCGTCGCCGCTCTCGATCGCTTTGGGGCTCGAGGCATGCCATCACGTCGCTCGGTCGCTTGCCCGCGCCGTCGCCGACGGCTCCGACTCCGATGCGCGTCGCCGTCTTGCGTGCGCGAGCCTCACTGCCGGCCTGGCGATGAACCTCGCCGACTGCGCAGCCGACCACGCGCTGGGGCAGGCGCTCGGGAGTGTCGAGCATTTGCCGCACGGCCTGACGATCGGCCTCGTCCTCGCCGAGACGCTCGAGGTCTCGCGGGTCGACTGCGCCGACCGGCTCGAGCGGGTAGCCGACGCTCTCGGCGAGCCCACGGACGAGAATGCGGACGGCTCGCGCGCGGTGCGCGCTGTCAGGCGGCTACTCGCAGAAGTGGGTTTTCCGACCTTGCGCGAGGTCGAGGTCGCCGAGGCGGACCTGCCGGAGCTCGTGCGCTGCGCACGTGCGGAGCAATCGTTCTTCCTCGAGATCGACTGCCATGCCTGGACGGATGACGAGGTCGCGCGGTCGTATCGCGCGGCGCTGGCGCTCGAAGCTCGCTGAGCGGCTCTGTTGAGGTGGCTGGCGCGAAGCGTCAGACACCCACCACCTGCACCATCCAGCGACGGTCGCGAACCCGGTCGAGCTCCAGGAACAAGACACGCTGCCACTGACCGAGGCACAGCAGGCCGCCGCGCACGGGGATCGACTCGCCGGCCGAGCCCATCAGCATCGACATGCAGTGCGAGTGTCCGTTGCTCGCCTGATCGTCGTCGTCGACGTTCTCGGTGCGGCGGTCCCAGTCGTCGTGGGCGTAGTAGTGCTCCGTCGGCACGAGCCGCCGCAGGAGCACCGAGAAGTCCTCGAGAAACCCCCGCTCGTACTCGTTGACGCGCACGGAGCACGTCGTGTGGGGCGAGTAGACGCAGCAGATTCCGTCCCGAACGCCGCTGTCTGCCACAGCCTCCTGCACGCGGTCGGTGATGTCCGTCACCGTCAGCCCGCCCGCCGTACGGAGCGTGACCTCTTGATGGAACGTCTTCAGGGCGCCACCGTTCTCGGCGGCGCGAAGCGCAGGGGTCGAGGTGCTCCGTGGTGCGGTCGCCATGCTCGCACGGACATTGTGTCAGTCATGCGCAGGCCTCGTGCAGAGGGTTGCATTCTCTTCGCGAGTGGCTCGCGTACGCCGCCACCTCGTCTACGCTCGATCCGCGGGCCCGTAGCTCAGCTGGTTAGAGCAGCCGACTCATAATCCGAACCGGCAACATCGGCCAGGTTCGGCGTGTAGGCGGAATCCCGCATGAGAACGTGGATCGGGGCGCCTGCGCGCTCGCCAGCGCTTCGGTCAGTTTCGGGCTGTTCTGTTGCCCCTTTGTTGCCCCGTCGGTGCCCGTCCAGCGATGCCAGGACGCCTGGCTCCGGGAGATCCTCGTCGAGCACGTGCACGTACGTCCTGAGCGTGAATCCCGCATCCGTGTGACCGAGGAAGCGGGACACCTGCTTGGCGTTCCAGCCGTTGCGGAACAGCTGCGACGCGCACGAGTGCCGGAACGTGTGCCACGTCGGCCAGCCCCCGACCCCGGCCGCCTCGCACGTCGGCTTGAGCATCCGAGCGGAGAGGTTTCCTGAGTCCACCCGTGCGCCCTGCGGGCCGACGAACATCAGGTCGTCGTCGTGGGCACGGGTCGTCTTGCGGTGCTCGGGCCCGACGCGGGTTGCGGCGGCACCCGGGAACAGCGAGGGCCTTTGAGACCGTGCCTCGAAGACGTAGGGGGCGGGGCGCCTGGCCCCGCCCCCTTCGTTCTTGTCTATCTGCGTAGGTCGACTTGGAACGAGACGAGGCGCCTCGTCGAGATGCCGCCGAGCAACGGCTCGCCCGGCTTTCGCGCGCGTGCGAAGACGACGAGGAGTTGCTGCTTGTCGGACGCCGGGAAACCGCGCAGCCGTGGCATCGTCAGCTGCGCGAACCCGTCCACGCCCGTCTGCTGTTCCTGCGGGACGGCGAACTGGTTGTACGGGACGGCGGTGACGAACACGAGCATGCCCTGCACCGGGCGTCCGCCACACGCCGAGACGCGGACGCGCACCGTGATCGACGTCGTCCCGCTCGTGACGACGGGCGGGAGAATCGCCTGACGATCGATCTGCAGACGGGCCGGCTTGGTGATCTGA
>JBPCLB010000243.1:0-3194 GCA_051003695.1 Gaiella sp.
CCGCAGCGGACGAGACGGCCTGCGCGCTCGGCGTGTCGCGCGAGGAGCTCGTCCTCTCCCTGCGGAGCGTCGACGAGCTGGAGGAGCTCGCCGAGCGAGAAGGGATCTCGCGCGACAGGCTCGAGGACGCGTTGCGGGTGGGTCTGGAACATGCCGTCGGGACGGCCGAGAAAGAGGGGCTCGTCGGCGATCGGGCGGCAGGTGTGCTGCGCTTTGCCGCAAGCAGGCTGCCCCTTTCGCTCCTGCTCACCGTGCTGCGCGGCGCCACCGGGCTGCTCGGACTCTGATGAGACGGACGCGACGACACGCGGTGATGACCGGGATCGCGCTTGCGGTCGTCGTCGGCACGTTCCTGTTCGTCCTGCCACGGATCGCCGACTACGACGCCGTCTGGGAGGTCGTCAGAGAGCTCGAGCCGATCTGGATCGTCGTGCTGCTCGGGGCGATGCTCTTCAACGTGCTCACGTATGCGCCCCCCTGGATGCTTGCGCTTCCGGGCCTCCGCTTTCGGCAGGCGTTACCGTTCACGCAGGCTTCGACCGCTCTCACCTACGTCGCGCCCGGTGGCGGGATCGTCGGGATGGCGGGATCGTTCGGGCTCCTGCGGAGCTGGGGCTTTCCGAGTGACGCCGTGGCGCGGGCGGTGACGATCACCGGAGTCTGGAACCAGCTCGCGAACCTGTTGCTCCCGGTCGCAGCAGTCTTCATGCTCACCGCGGAGGCGGAGTCGGGCACGGTACTCACCACGCTCGCGATCGTCGGTTCCTCGATCTTCGCCGTGGCGGTTTCCCTGCTCACGCTCGCGCTCTGGAGCGTGCGTCTCGCGCGGGAGCTCGGTGAGGCGGTCGCCGCCGCCGCGAATCGCGTCCTCGGGCTCGCGCGGCGCGGACCGGTGGGCTGGGGTGGAGAGAGCTTCGCACGGTTCCGGAACCAGACCGTTGCGCTGATCCTTCGACGGTGGTGGCTCCTGACGCTCGCGGCAATCGTCGGGAACCTCGCGGTATTCGTGATGCTGCTGCTCGCGATCCGCGCGGTCGGCATCGGGGCCGGCGAGCTGACGTGGATCGAGGTCTTCGCAGGCTGGTCGGTCGCACGGGTGATCCAGCTCGTTCCCCTGACCCCGGGCGGCCTCGGCCCCGTCGAGATCGGGCTCACGTCCGTCCTCGTCGCCTTCGGCGGAGGCAACGCGGAGGTCGTGGCCGCCGCGCTCGTCTACCGGTTCCTCACGATCGTTCCGACACTCCTGCTCGGGCTGCTGACGATCGCCGCGTGGCGTCGACTCGCGCCGGACGGGAAGGGGCAGGAGATCGCCCCCGAACGCTGAAAGATCGGCGGGATGAAGGATCAGAGCCACAAGGACGACATGGCGAGAGCCGTGCAGGGTGATTTCGATCGGCTCAGAGCGCGCGGGGTCGCGACGACGCTTTCGCGCCAGGAGACGGCACCCGTGGCCGAGACCCCCGAGGTTGCGGAACCCGAGACCTCGCCCCGTAAATCCGAGCCACAGCAGTCGCGCGTCCGTCGCTGGTTCCGGCGAGCTTGACGGGCGTGGGTCGGTAACGCGATCCGGCGGGACCGCTGTTTGCGAGCGAGAGACAGCTCCGCTGTACTGGGAAGATGAGGCGCGAGGAACGGGAGACGTTGCTGCGGGAGCACGTCTCCCGACCGGAGACCGCTCGCGATCGGCGCGACCTCGCCGGTCTCGCCGAGGACCTTCGCTCGAGCCCGTTGCGCGATCGGCCGCTGCCACTGCGGTTGCGGAACTTCCGTCCGGACGCCGGAGGCTACCTCGCCTCGCTCGGCGGGCCGCTGCCGTACATGCAGCGGTTACGTGAGATCGACGAGCGAACGGCCGAGCACAAGCGGGAGTTGCGACGAGCCCGGCAGGAGTTACTTCGCGCGCAAGAGGAGATCGAGCCGCTCGAGGATCGTTGGCGGACCCTGCTCGAGCGATGGAGCTTCGACGAGGTCAACGACCTGATCGCCCGCCACAACCGCTGGTACCCGATCGAGGCACGGCTGCCGATGGATCCCGCCCGGGGGGACTTCGCCCTCGTCAACGGCCGCGACTACAGGCGGCGGCCACTCGACGCGGCCTGGGCAGTGGGGCTCTTCGCCTAGCTCGAACACACGTCACGAGCGTCCGGGGCGCGGTGCAGAACGCCCGACGACGACGAGCGTCGTCGCACAGAGCACCGAGCAGATGAGGTACGGCACGGCATCGCTCGTGATGTGCGCCACGCCTCCTCCCAGCGAAGGCCCGAGCGAGGCACCGATTGCCCAGGCGGTGTTCGTGAGCCCGAAGCCGAAGCCCTGAGGCAAGCGAGCGACCTCCGCGCGATCGGCGACCAGCGCCATCCCTGGCGTGTAGAAACCGCCGTACGCGAGTCCGGCGAGCACGATCGATCCGGCTACGAGGAGCGGCTCGTGGGCGAAGGCGAGCACCGCCCCGACGACGACCGCCGCGCCGAGCCCGATGCGCACCGGGACGAGTCGACCGCGCCGATCGGAGACTCGGCCAACGATCGGGTTGAAGCCGACCTCCACCATTCCCGCGACGACGAAGACGACGCCGATGGCGACGACACCGTAGCCGCCGCGATCGAGCCTGAGTGTCGCGAGGACATCGAGAATTCCGAAGAAGAACGCAGGCAGCGTGTTGAGCCATAAACCGGCGAGAAAACGTGGATCTCGCAGCACACGCCCGACAGCACCGCGCTCCCATGGCTCGCGGGCCGAGGGCTGCTGGGCTGCGGTCACGGCGACGAGCACGAAGGCAAGCAGCGCGACGACGAAGAACACCGCGCGGACCGACAGCTCCGCGGCGAGCGCCCCGAGCATCGGTCCCGTGATGAACCCGAAGACCGCGACGCCGAAGACGGTTCCGAGCACCTGCCCGCGTCGCCCGCGCTCGGTCTCGACCGCGACCCAACCGAGCGCGCCGGACCACGTGATCGCGCTCGAGACACCTTGCAGGAAACGGGCGAGTCCGAGCGCAAGCGCTCCGCCCGAGATGCCGAACGCGACGCGCGCGAGCGCAAGCAAGCAGAGACCGCCGATCACGGCTCGTTTGGGCCCGAGGCGCGCGGCCGCCCCCCCCGCCGGGATGCCCCCGGCGAGTGCGCCCGCGCCGAAAGCAGGGAAGAGCCGAACAGCCTCGAGCCTCGTCCGCTCGAAATCGTCGACGTACCACG
>JBPCLB010000244.1:0-5321 GCA_051003695.1 Gaiella sp.
TGCGCGCGTTGTTCGGTCGTACTGGGGCGGCGACCACTCGCTCTTCCTCGGCCAGGTCGAGTACGCCCACCACGGCGAGGGTCAACCGCTGCTCTTCCACGGCGGGCGCTACGAGCGGATGATCGCCGATCCGGAGCTGTTCTCGGCGCTGCCGCACGACCTCCTGCAGCACATCGTCAGCCGGGGAGCCGAGGCTTCCTACCCGGCGGGCTCCCTGCTCATGGCTCGCGGTGATCGCTCCGACGAGCTGATGCTCGTCATCGAGGGCACGGTCACCGTCGAGCGGCCGGGCCGCCGGCTGTCACTCGGCCCGGGAGCGCTGATCGGAGAGATCGAGGTGCTCGACCCGGGCGCCGCGCGGATGGCGACGATCACGGCCGAGACCGACGTGCGTTGCGCCGTCGTCACGCGCGACGTGCTCCTCGCCTCCTTCGAGGAGGATCCGAGAGCTGCGATCGCACTCCTCGGGATCCTCGCGAGCCGCTTTCGCGAGACGGCGTGAGCGTCCGGTCGCGGGCGCGCCCCGCTCCACCAACGGCTAGACCGCATCGATGTCGGGTAGCTCGTCGAGCCAGGGTGTCCTGTAGCCCGTCTCGTCCCACAGCACAGGGAAGAACGACTCGTCGAGCGTAAGGTCGCCGCGCTTGCGGTAGCGCGAGTAGACCAGGTCGACCTGCTCGTGATGGAACCGCGCGTCGGCGGGGATCAGGTGGGAGACGAGCGCCATGCGCGCAACGGACGCAGTCGCATTCGGTGCGGAGCCGTGGAAGCAGAGCCCATGATGGAACGATCCACCTCCCGGCTTCACGACGACCGGCACCGTCTCCAGCTCGACCCCGACCGGCGCAGCAGCGCGGGCGGGCGCGAGCCAGTCCTCCGGCGCATGGAACTGCGACCTCTCGGGGGGTGAGACCGGCCACAGGTGCGACCCGCTGGCGTACTCGATCGGCCCTGCGTCGGCGGTCGTCTCGTGCAGTGAGAGCCAGCACGTGACCATCACGGGCGGCACGAGGTACCCGGCGTACGAGGCATCCTGGTGGAAGCCGATCGCCTTGGTTCCAGGCGGCTTCCAGAGCACGTTGTCCTGCAGCATCCGCACGCCCTGCCAGCCGGCGAGCTGCGCGGCGAGCCGTCCGGTGCGCTCGTGCAGCACCTGTGCCGCGATCGTGTCGTCTGCCCGCCAGCCGTTGCAGATCTGCCGCGTGCGATCCTCCGGATCGCGTCCGCGCACCCAGTTGACCTCGTCGGGCTTGATCCCTGTCTCGTACTCGCCGTCGAAGAGCCGCTCGTAGCGCTCGCGTAGCCGCTCGAGCGCGGGTCCGGAGATCAACCCCTCCTCCACGATCACGTATCCGTCGCGCTGGAACGTGTCGAGCTGATGCGAAGTGAGCGCATCGACCATTGGCGAACGTCGGGGCGACTACCCGGGCGTGGCTTCAGCCTCGCCCGTCCATTGGGCGCGGGCTCACGAGCGCGGCCTCGTCTTGTCGGGGTCGTAGAACGGGACACGTACGACGGTCGCCGGGATCCGCTTCTGGTGCCCGTCGAGCTTGCCCACCTCGACCTCGGTTCCGGGCTCCGCATGCTGCACCGCCATCCGGCAGAGCGCGATGTTCTGCTCGAGCACCGGAGAGCGGGTGCCGCTCGTGACGACGCCCACCTGGTGACGGCCGACGTGGACGCAGTCCCCGTGGCCGGCGGGCTCCTCGCCCTCCAGCCGCAGCCCGACGAGCGTGCGCTGCGGGTGCGCGCGCCGCTCGGCGAGTGCGTCCTTGCCCACGTAGTCGTTGTCCTTGTCCGCCGGGACGGTGAAGCCGATCCCTGCCTCGAACGGGTCGACCTGGTCGTCGAACTCGTAGCCGGCGAAGATCAACCCCGCCTCGATTCGCAGCATGTCGAGCGCTTCGAGTCCGAGCGGCACGAGCCCGTGGGGCTCGCCGGCCTCCGTGACCGCGTCCCACAGCGCCACCGCGTCCTTGGGGTGGCAGAAGAGCTCGTACCCCAGCTCGCCCGAGTAGCCGGTGCGCGAGGCGACGATCGGAAGCCCGGTCGGGCCGCCGATCCGAGCGACGGAGAAGCGAAACCACTTGAGCTCGGCAAACGGCGTCTGCATCGGTGCCGTCCAGACGATCGGCGTCAGCAGGTCGCGCGATGCAGGGCCTTGCACCGCGATGTTGTGGAGCTCGTCGGTCGACTCCTTCACCCAGGCACGGAGCCCCATGCGCTCGGCGACTTCACGCAGCCAGACGCCCCCGTAGGCCGAGCCGCCGATCCAACGAAAGTTCGTGGCGCCGATGCGGAAGACCGTGCCGTCGTCGATCATCCCGCCGGTGTCGGTGCACATCGCGGTGTAGACGACCTGACCGTCCGCGAGACGGCGCATGTCGCGCGTGACGGTCGCCTGTAGTAGCACCTCTGCGTCAGGCCCGAGAACCTCGAACTTCCGGAGGGGTGAGAGATCCATGACCGCGGCGCGCTCACGACACGCCCAGTACTCGGCGACCGCGCCGAGGTTGTCGTAGGCGGTCGGCAGCCAGTAGCCGTTGTACTCGGTGAAGCGACTCGTCAGCGCGCCGGTGCGCTGGCGGAATGCGGTGTCCCTCGTCAGCTGCGGCTCGGCCTCGGGCGTCACGCGGTGCGCGATCGCCGCCGAGAACCGCTCCGCCGCGGGATACACGCGAACATGCACCTCGGTCGGATCCCACGCGTTCGCGGGGTCGACGTCGTCGGGGCACGCGCTCGAGAGGCACACGAGGTCGCTCGTCGCACGGAGCAGCACGTAGTCGCCCGGGCGTGACCACGGCTCGTCGACGACGTAGAGATTATGCGCGTCGAAGGCGGTGTTGAAGAAAAAGTTGATCGCCGGCCAACCCTTGCGCGGCTCGATCGTGTACGGCGTCAGCTCGGCGTTGAAGTTGTCCGAGCAGTTGACGTGTCCGAAGTACCCGAGGTCCTCGTAGTACTTCGCCGTACACGCGAGGCCGAAGGTGTCGTGCCGCCCCACCGTGTCCCGCACGACCTCGACGAGCGGCTCGAGATCCTGGTCGAAGAACTTCGAGTGGAGCCCCGGCTGCGGATACGCGTTTCCCATCAACGAGCGCGTCGCGGTCGAGTCGAGCCCGCGTTCCTTGCCCGCGTGCAGCTTCGGTGTGCTGAAGGCGAGGAAGTCGGAGCACTGCCGTCCCTGGACGTCGATGATCTGGATGTACTCCCCCGCCCTCACCTCGTAGGCCATCGCGGAGGCGCGATCGACCTGAAAATCGAGGCGCGGATCGGCGAGCGGCTCGGGTAGCTTCGGAGCAGAGTCGGCTCGACGCTCCGCACGCTCGATCTGAACGAGGAGCTCCGACGCCGGGACGCCACCGTCGATCACCGGGCTGCCGGCTGGAGCCCCGACAACGACGAGCGTGGGCCGGTCGGCGGTGAAGCGCTCCACGCTCCCCGGCGGCGAGCTCTCTCCGAAGAGCCTCGCCGCGCGGACTTCGGCGACGTTCAGCCCGTGTCCACGCAGCGCGACGGCGATCGAATCCGTCGGTGCAATCGCCCGGAGGACGCTCGCGGCGGCGTCCTGGGAGACGGCTATCCCTCCACCGACAACCGTCAGCTCGGCGACCTGGCCACCGGCGACGTCCCTGAGCTCGAGTCGATCACCGGCCTCGAGGTCGACCGCGGTCACCGCCCCCGGCCGGACGCGATACGTCTCGCGGCGCGGGTCGAACGGGACGAGCCCCGGGACGAGCAGTCGCGGGCGCTCGGTGACCGTCATCTCGCCTTCGCGGGCTCTTTCGCCTCTTGCGTCTCGGCCTCGGCGAGCAGTTGTTCCGCAAGCTCCCGCTTGCCCGACGCGTCGAGCTTCTTCACCTCGTTCTCGACCGCACGGCGGTTGTAGCTCTGGTTCCAGTAGTCGAGCGACTCGAAGCCGAGCAGCACCGCTTTGCCCACGAACTGCCGGAGCACCTCGTTGGTCGGGCCCATCACCCATCCCGCCTTCGCGTCGCGGAGATAGCGCTCGAGCTCCATATCGCGCTTGTAGCCCGAGCCGCCGCAGGCGTGGAGCATCTTGTCGACGACGTGCGCGGTGTTCTGCGCGGCGACGAACTTGATCTGCCAGGCCCAGTGCAGGAAGTTGCCCCGCGCGAGCACACCCGGCTCGAGCGCGATCGTGTTGTCGTTCGTGGCGCGGTCGAAGGCCTGCGCGACGGAGAACACGAAGAGCCGCGAGGCATTGGTCTCCATCACCGCCTGTCCGACGTAGTCCTGGATCGTCGGGTAGTCGGCAACTCGCAGCCCGACGTCGACGTGCTTCTTCCGGGTTGTGTGTCGCTTCGCGATGTCGATCGCGCCGAGCGCGAGCCCGTTCCAGACCGAGGAGGAGCCGATCAGGAACCAGGGATCGACCGCTTCGTCGTTCGAGGTCGCGCCGTCGCCTTCCGGGCCGACGATCTGAGTGCCGGGAATCTCGACGTCGGTGAACGCGATCGCGCCCGACTGGTTGCCGCGCAGCCCGAGCGCGTCCCAGAGCGACGGCTGGGCCTCGCAGAACTCCTTGTCGACGACGAACACGGAGAGATCGTCGTAGCCCTTGAACTCGGGGCTCGTCGTCTGCAGGACATAGAAGTCGGCGAAGCCGCCCGACGTCGTCCACGACGCCTTCTTGTTGATCTTGTAGCCGCCGTTCTGCCGCTCCGCACGCGACGAGACCGGGTACCAGAAATGCGAGCCGGTCTCCGGGTCGGAGTACGAGAGCGTGCCGATCAGACCCGTGTTGAGCGGCCGGATGTACTTGTCGACGAGCTCCGGCGTCGGGCGCAACATGATCGCCTGCACGGCGCCCATGTGCATCACGTAGCACATCGCCGTCGACGCGCAGCCGTAGCGCGCGATCGTCTCGCAGGTCATCGCGAAGGCGACGTGGTTCTCGCCGAGCCCGCCGTACTCCTTGGGCACGGTCAGCGCGAGGAACCCGTGCTCGCCGAGCAGCTCGAGGTTGCGCCGGGGGTACGCGAGCTCGTCGTCGGAGCGCTTCGCGTTGGCACGGAGCTCCTTCTCGCAGAGCTCGATCAGCGTTGCCCGGAGCTCCTGCTGCCGGTCGGTGAGCACCCAGTCGGGATCCCAGTCGTACCCGAGCCCCCAGAACGGCTCACTGCCCCACATCTTCTCGGCCATGCGCAGAACCCTCCGGTTCGATGACGTCGCGTCGGTTCGGCGCCATCGTACGTAGCCGCCTCCGCGGGGGCAATGACTCATTGCCGCTGGGGGGACGGCGGTGCCGAATGAGGTGGTTCGGACAGGTCGCGAATCGTGGGGTCGGACCCATGGGG
>JBPCLB010000245.1:0-4336 GCA_051003695.1 Gaiella sp.
AAGGAGAGCGGCCAGGGCCGGTCGTCGACGCGGTTCACGGCGTCGAGGTTCTCGGTTGCCTCGAGCTCCGACTGCCCACCCGAGAGGAAGACGATCCCCGGCACGCTCGCCGGCACGAGCTCGCGGAAGCACGAGACCGTTGCCTCGGCGATCCGCTGCGGGGACGCCTGGTCGGAAGCACCCTTGCCGGGAATCACCATGTTCGGCTTGAGCAGCGTGCCGGTCAGGTCGACCTGTTGCGCGGCGAGCTCCTCGTAGAGCCTCGCAAGGACACGAGCCGTGGCCGCTGCGGAGTCCTCGAGCGAGTGACCGGTGTCCATCAGCACCTCGGGCTCGACGATCGGCACGATCCCCGCCTCCTGGCAGAGGGCGGCGTACCGCGCGAGCGCGTGCGCGTTGACCGAGACGCAGTAGTCGGACGGGCGGCCGTCACCGACCGAGTACGTCGCGCGCCACTTCGCGAAGCGCGCACCGAGCGTGTGGTACTCGGCCAGGCGCTCGCGCAGCCCGTCGAGACCTTCCGTGATCGTCTCGCCGGGTGCGCCCGCGAGCGCTTTCGCGCCGGTGTCGACCTTGATTCCCGGCACGACGCCCTTCGCCGCGAGCAGCTCGCCGAACGGTGTTCCGTCGTCGCTCGCCTGGCGGATCGTCTCGTCGAAGAGGATCACGCCGCCGATGAAGTCCTCGAACCCCTCGGTCGTGAAGAGCAGGTTCCGGTAGGCCCTACGGTGCTCCTCGGTCGACTCGACTCCGATCGAGTCGAACCGCTTCCCGATCGTCCCCGTCGACTCGTCCGCCGCGAGGATCCCCTTGTCGTCCGCGACGATCGAGCGTGCGATCTCGTTCAGCTCGTGGGCTGCCATCAGCGTTCTCCTTTTGTCCGCAACTGCCTGATCTTCTCGGAAGGATGGTAGGCGGCGATCCGCCTGAAGGTGCCCGAGCGGGAGCGCATCACGAGCGACTCGGTCTCGACACCGTCCGCGCCGGCGCGGACGCCCTGCAGGAAGACGCCGCCGGTGACGCCGGTCGCGGCGACGAAGACGTCATCGCCACGGACGAGATCGTCGTGGGTGAGCACGCGCTCCAGCTCGAAGCCCGCCTCGACGAGCTGACGGCGCTCGTCGTCCGACCGGGGCCAGAGCTTTCCCTGTAGTGCCCCGCCGAGGCATTTGATCGCGGCCGCCGAGATGACGCCTTCGGGCGTCCCTCCGATCCCCATCAACATGTCGATCCCGCGCAGTCCCTGGGCAGCCGCGATCGAAGGGGCGACGTCACCGTCGCGAATCAGGTTCACCCGCGCGCCTGCCTCCCGCAACTCGGCGATCAGGTCGTCGTGGCGGTCGCGCTCGAGCACGATCACCGTAACGTCGTTGACCCTCATCCCCTTCGCCTCGGCGACGGCCTTGACGTTGTCGGTCGGCGATGCGTCGATGTCGATCGCGTCGGCCGCCTCCCGGCCGACCGCGATCTTGTTCATGTAGAGGGCAGCACCCGGGTCGAACATCGTTCCCCGCTCCGCGACGGCGATCACCGAGATCGCGTTTGGCATTCCGAGCGCCGTGAGCCGTGTTCCTTCGAGCGGATCGACGGCGACGTCGACCTGTGGTCCCGTCCCGTCGCCGATTTCCTCACCGTTGTAGAGCATCGGAGCTTCGTCCTTCTCGCCCTCCCCGATCACGACGACGCCCTGCATGGAGACCGTGTTGACCATCAGCCGCATCAGGTCGACAGCCGCCTGGTCGGCGGCGTTCTTGTCCCCGCGGCCGATCCAGCGGGAGGCACCCATTGCAGCAGCCTCGGTGACGCGGACGAGCTCGAGCGCAAGGTTCCGGTCCGGGGGGTCGTGCGTCGAGAGCTGGTCACTCACGGCGAGGCCGATCCTACGTGGCTGGCAGCGCCCGCGTCATCGGGCTCGAAGGCGATCACGACGAGGCCGGCAAGGAGCACGAGCGCCCCGCCGAGCACTGCGCCGACACCCATCGACTGTCCGAGCAGCAGCGCGGCAAGCACGACGGCGGAGACCGGCTCGAGAAACGTCAGGATTCCCGCCGTCTGGGCCGTGATCCGGCGCAAGACGACGGCGTAGACGACTGTCGCGATCCCGCTGAACACCGCCCCGAGCGCGAGCACCGAAGCCCAGTCGCCGACCGAGCCCGGAAGGACGCGATCAGCTGCGAGCAACGCCGGCGCGACCACGGCCGCGCCGAACAGCGTGTCCCAGAACGTGAGCGAGATCGGGTCGAGCCGGAGCCGCAGCAGCCGTTTCGATCCGATCACGAAGACGGCGTAGGTGGCCGCCGAGCCTAGACCAGTGAGCACGGCGACGAGCGAGAAGCGGCCGCCGCCCTCGACACCGGTCAGCGCGACCAGCGCGACGCCGATCGCGCCCGGCACGAGCGCGAGTAACGCCACGCGGCTCAGCCGTTCGCGCAGGACGAGCGGCGCGACGACGGCGAGCCAGACCGGTGCCGTGTAGAAGGTGATCGACGCGAGCGCGACCGAGCCGAGTTTTACCGCCTCGAAGAAGAGCAGCCAGTGGACGCCATGCACCGCGCCGAGCAGCGCGAGCGCCGGAAGCCGGCCGTGTGGGCGCAGCCTGGACCAGCCGCCGAGCGCAACCGCGAGCGCAGCGACGGTCGCGGCGCCGAGTGCGAGCCGGAGAAAGGCGAGCGGAGCCGCGTCGAGCTCGACCGCCGCCGCGAGCACGCTGATCAGTCCCCACGACGCTGCGAGCGCCGCCATCGCGAGCTTCCACCTCACGCGGCGATCGTCCTTACATGCGATCCGGCGCCTCGACCCCGACGAGGTCGAGACAGCGGGCGACGACCGATCGGGTCGCACGGCAGAGATCGAGCCTGAATGCCTCGGCGTCCGAGCCGAGCACCTTGTGGTGGTGGTAGAAACGGTGGAAGTCGTCGGCAACGCGGATTGCGTAGGTCGGAATCGCGTGCGGCGCCCGCCGCTCTGTCGCTTCGGCCGCGACGGCCGGAAACTCGAGTAACCGCTTGACCAGGTCACGTTCCTCGGGCGCGAGCGACAGCTGCTCGTGTTGATTCAACACAAGCTCGCGTCCATCGCCGGCGTTGCGCAGGATCCCGGCGATCCGGGCGTGGGCGTACTGGACGTAGTAGACAGGGTTCTTCGCGGTGCGCTCGGCAGCGAGGTCGACGTCGATCTCGATCGTCTGGTCATGACCACGCGAGACCAGGTACCAGCGTGCCGCGTCGATCCCGATCTCGTCGACGAAGTCATCGAGGAAGACGACGTCGCCGCGGCGCTTCGACATCTTGGTCGCCGCCCCGCTCCGGGTCAGGTGGACGAGCTGGTAGATCAGCACCTCCAGGGTCTCGGCCGGGTGCCCGAGCATCGCTGCGAGCGCGCGGAGCCGGGCGACGTAGCCGTGGTGATCGGCGCCGAGGACGTAGATCAGCCGGTCGAAGCCACGGGCGTACTTCCGTCGGATGTAGGCGGCGTCGAACGCGAAGTACGTCGGCTCCCCGTTCGAGCGCACGAGCACGCGATCCTTGTCGTCGCCGTGGGGGCTGGTGCGTGCCCAGAGCGCGCCGTCGGCCTCGTAGGTCGCGAGCAGCTCGATCGCATCCGACGCCTCGGCCTCGACCTCGCTCTGTCGCTCGAAGCTGTCGAACCGGATCCGGAACAGCTCCAGCGACGTCTGGATTCGTTCGAGCATCCGCGGCACGGGGTCGCCCGGCTCGGAGGCGAGCTGGACGACATACGCGCCTCGGTACCCATCCTCGGGTGGCTCCTCGCCGCGTCGAACGGCGTCGACCGAGGCGCGAAACCTGTCCATTTGGGCACCCGCGTCGTTGTAGTAGTACTCGCGCTCGACCGCGTGCCCGGCGAAGGCGAGCAGGCGGGCGACGGAGTCGCCGTAGGCGCCGTTGCGCGCCGACGCAACCGTGATCGGACCGGTCGGGTTCGCGGAGACGAGCTCGACCTGGACTCGCTCCCGTGTCACCGCCGAGTCGGCCCCGAACTCCTCGCCGGCCGCGGCGATCCCGCCGAGCGCGTCCCGGATCCACGAGTCCTCCAACACGAGATTGAGGAATCCGGGTCCGGCAACCTCCGCGCTCGCGATGCCGGGCAGCTCCGCAACCCGCCCGGCGAGCTCGGCGGCGACGTCCCGTGGCGGTTGGCGGCGCCTACCCGCGAGACGCAGCGCGACGTTCGTCGCATAGTCACCGTGCGCCGGGTCGCTGGGTCGCTCGAGCTCGACGGGCACACCCGCGAGCTCGGACAGCGAGTGCCCGAGCTCCTCGACGGCTCCCTTCACGCCGGGGTACCGAAGGGGAAGCTCAACGAGCGGAGCGAGGGC
>JBPCLB010000246.1:0-4611 GCA_051003695.1 Gaiella sp.
CCGAGTTCCTCTTCGCGCAGGTGCTCGGCCGTGACGAGGCGGTCACGGTGCCCGTCGCCCTGGCCGGGATGATCACGTTCTTCCAGGGCAACCTCTACGGCCAGGCGAGCGCCCTGACGATGGTCTCACTGATCCCCGCCGTCCTGCTCGGCATCCTCGTGCAGAAGCACCTGGTGCGCGGCCTCACTCTCGGGGCCGTGAAGGGATGAGGCGCGTCGCCGCGCTGGGCGTGACCGCGATCGCGTTGCTCGGCGCGGTCACCTTCTCGGCCGACGCACGCGTGACCGCCGGCTGCGCGATCAGCGGCCCTTACGGGTCGGGCCGGGCACAGGTCTGGCTGCTGAGACCGGCTGGCCCGCCCAGGAGCATCGTTCTCTTCGCCCACGGCTGGACAGCGGTCGAGCCGACCGACTGGCACCGCTCTCGGTTCGACCACCTGTGCGCACGCGGCAGCCTCGTCATGTTCCCCCGCTACCAGATCGACGGGCTCGATACGTGGCAGCAGGCGGTCGGCGGCTTTCGCCGGGGCGTGCAGATCGGCTTCGCGCAGGTGGGACGCGGCCCGCTACCCGTTGTCGCCGCCGGGTTCTCCTTCGGCGGCGCCCTCGTGAACTACTACGCGGGCCATGCCAAGGGCTGGCGCCTCCCCGCCCCACACAGCGTGCTCAGTATCTTCCCGACGACGAGGGTGCCCGGCAAGCCGGCCGGCACGCCCCCGAAGTCGGTTCGTTTCGTCCTCCTCGCCGGCGATCGCGACGATGTCGTCGGCACGGCCGGCGCACAGGACTTCCTGACCTGGCTCGAGACCCATCCCACCGCCAGGAAGACGTATCGCCTCATTCGCTCGAGCGCTGCGCTCACGGCCAGCCACGAGGCGCCGAAGGAGAGGACGCCCGCCGCGACACGAGCGTTCTGGACGCCGATCGACGTCCTCGTGTCGGCCGCACGAGGCAGCAGATGAGCGAGCAGCGGTACACCCAGGGGATGGCGCGGCCGGAGATCGACATCGGCACGCGTGGCCGTCAGCTCAAGCCGGTCGGCGAACGGACGACGCTCGTCACAGGCGGCGCAGGGTTCATCGGCGGCCACCTCGTGCGGGCGTTGCTCGACACGGGCCGCAGGGTCGTAGTGCTCGACGTACGTGGGTTCGTCCCCGAGACACGCTTCGTGATCGGCGAGGAAGTCGGCGCGCTGCCGCTCGAGCTCGCCTCGATCGGCGACCACGCCCGGGTACTCGACGTGTTCCGCGTCCACCGGCCCGACGAGGTCGTGCACGCGGGGATGATCCTCGACCCGGCCTACCTCGCCACGAATCGGTCGACGGCATTCCAGGTCAACGTCGGCGGCGTGCTCAACCTGGTCGAGGCGATGATCGCCTTTGGCGTGCCACGGCTCGTCAACTTCTCGTCCATCGGCGTGCTGCCGCGGGTCATGTACCAGCCGATCGATGGGAATCACCCGATCCTCCTCGCCGACGGCGGCCCGGGGACCGACTTTTACGGGTCGACCAAGGCAGCGGCCGAGACGATGCTCTACGCGTACAACCAGGCACTCGGGCTCGACTTCCGCACCATCCGCCCCTCCGCTGTGTACGGGCTGGGCATGAACCAGTACGTCGGACCGGTCAAGGCGATGGTCGAGAACGCGGTGCGAGGCGAGCCGGCGCACTTCGAGTTCGGAGGCGCCCACCCGCGCGCCTACACGCACGTGCGCGACATCGCAGAGCTCGTGATCGCCATGCTCGACGCGCCCGACGATGCCGACCGGATCTTCTACGGCTCGACGGGCGGCCCGCTGGTGACGACGACCGAGGTCGCGGAGATCGTGCGCGAGCTCGTCCCAGGCGCAGACGTGGAGATCGGCGAGGAGCTCTCCGAGGCCGAGAAGCCCGTCGTCGCGCTGCGGGGCGAGCTCTCGATAGAGAACGCGCGCACGCAACTCGGCTGGGAGCCTCGCTACGGCTCGATCAGAGACGGTATCGCGCAGTACGTCGAGCAGTACCGCGCTTTCCACGAGTCGCGTACCCCGTAAGGGCGAGGTATGCCTCGCACGCCTCGCCCCAATGCGACCTCCGGCCCTGCACGATGACCTCCAGCGTCGCTCTCCTCCCGGGCGACGGGGTCGGCCCGGAGGTCGTCGGCGAGGCGTCCACGCGCTCGGGCGCGAGCCCTTGTGTCGAATCAACACAAGATCAGCTTCGTCGTTCCAAACTGACGCCATGGTCTGACAGGGGCAAGATCGCTCCCGTGTGCGAGCACGCCACCTCTCCGTCGCGGCTCGGCGAGCTGACGCGCCACGCGCGTGGCCGGCGGGCCAGGGATGCTTCAGGGATTTGCCCGCCGCAGGCGGGATCATTGCGGAGCAGGCAAGAGGGGCGCGAATGAGCTTCCGTGTCGGCGTCGACACGGGCGGGACGTTTACCGATCTCGTACTCGTCGACGAAGACACCGGCGAGCGCGGGACGGCGAAAGTGCCATCGACGACAGACGACCCGGCGCGAGCGGTCTTCGCCGCCCTGGAGCAGGCGGGCTGCGAAGCCCACGAGATCGCGTGCTTCGTGCTCGGGACGACGATCGCCACGAACTGTCTGCTCGAGCGAAAGGGACAGCGCACCCTCTATCTGACCACGGCCGGCTTCGAGGACGTGCCGTTCATCCAACGCATCGACCGCAAGTCGCTCTTCGACCTCCAGTGGCGGAAATCGGCGCCCTACGTGCGTCGCAGTGACTGCCTCGGCGTCGCCGAGCGGGTCGCGCACGACGGTGAAGTGCGAGTCGAGCTCGAGGACTTCGAGATCGAGCGGCTCGTGGACGAGGTGAGCGCCCGCGCCTCCGCGGAAGGCGGCGTCGCTGTGGCGATCAACCTCCTCTTCGCCTTTGTCCGTCCCGAGCACGAGCAACGGCTCGCCGTTGCCCTCCGTGCGGCGCTCCCCAGCGTCGCAGTCTCGTGCTCGCACGAGGTGGCGCCGATCTGGCGCGAGTACGAGCGCGGCAACACCGTCATCGTAGACGCCTACCTCCGCCGGCTCACGGGCCGGTTCGCGGAGCGGCTCGACGAAGGGCTCACGGAGGTTGGGCTCCGCTGCCCCCGTTTCCTGCTCAAGTCCAACGGCGGTCAGATTCCGATCGCGCAGGCGTCCCGTCAGGCGGTCAGCTTCGTGCTCTCCGGTCTCGCGGGCGGCCTGATCGCCGGGAAGCACTTCGCCGAGGCGGCCGGGCGCCCCGACGTGATCACCCTCGACATGGGCGGCACGAGCGCCGACGTCGGCGTCGTCGTGGGAGGGGCGATCCGCACGGCCGCGCAATTCGAGCTCGAGTGGGGGCTCCCGATCGCGGTGCCCGTGGTCGACCTGACCACGATCGGCGCCGGTGGCAGCTCGATCGCGGGCTTCGACCAGGGTGGATTGCTCGAGGTGGGCCCGGAGAGCGCCGGCGCCGACCCGGGTCCGGCCGCCTACGGGAAAGGAGGCACGGAGGCAACGGTCACGGACGCCAACCTCGTCCTCGGACGCCTCAACCCGGACTACTTCCTCGGCGGCGCCGTCCCGCTCGACGCGGAGCTTGCACGTCGTGCAGTCGGGAGGATCGCGACCCGGCTCGGATGCGACGTCGAGACGGCCGCGCACGCGATCGTGGACGTCGCCTGCGAGAACATGGCCAACGCGATCAGGCTGCTGTGCGCCGATCGCGGCCTCGACTGCCGCGGCTTCGACCTGATGGCGTTCGGTGGCGCCGGCCCTCTCCACGCAGGGGCGCTCGCGCGCCGGATCGGGCTCGAGCGCGTGCTCGTGCCGCCGAGCCCGGGCGTGGCGTCGGCCTTCGGCGCCCAGGCCGCCGACCTTCGCGTCGACCGTCGCCTCACGTGCGTGCTGCGCTCGGACACCGCCACCGGATCTGAGCTCCGCGAGGCGCTCTCGCGGATCGCCGCCGAAGCAGTTGACGAGTTGCGCGCGGAGGGTGGCGCCGGTACCGAGACGACCCTCGTGGTCACGGCAAGCGCGCGCTACCTCGGGCAGAACTTCGAGCAGGAGGTCGTGGTTCCGCTCGACGTCGATGGCGACCTGGTCGGGGTGCTCGTCGAGCGCTTCCACCGGCAGCACGAAGCGGTGTACGAGTATCGCCTCACCGGCGCCGTGGTCGAGCTCGTCCATCTGAACGCGACGGCGATCGAGCGTCGCGCCCCGGCGCCCACGCCAACGCTTGCGCCAGGCGGCGCGAGCCCGGTCGACGTGCGGCAGATCTCGTTCGAGACCGGCAGCTGGGTCGAGACGCCCATCTATCGGCGGGCCTCCGTCGGAGCCGGATCGTCCATCGCGGGGCCGGCTGTCGTGGAGGAGACCGACTCGACGACGATCGTCTTTCCTGGCCAGGTCGCCCGCCCCCACACGTCGGGGGCGATCTTCATCGAGGACGAAGCGGGCCGGGCAGCGCGGGTCGCGCACGCGCGGGAGCTGTCGCGTGCTTGACCACGTCTGGCTCAAGATTCTCCACGCGCAGCTCGTGAACATCTGTGAGGAGATGGGTCTCGCGATGATGCGGACGTCGTACTCGCCGATCTTCAGCGAGGGCCTCGACTTCTGCTGCCTGATCCTCGATCGCGACGGTGAGCTCG
>JBPCLB010000247.1:0-4281 GCA_051003695.1 Gaiella sp.
TCTGCTCGCCACGGCGCAGGCCGAGCAGCGTGTGCCCTCCGTGAGTGCTGCCGTCTTTCGAGACGGAGGGGTGCTCTGGCAGGGCGCTTCTGGCCTTGCCGACGTCGCATCGGGTGAGGAGGCGACACCCGAGCACACAGACAGGATCGGCTCGATCACGAAGACCTTCACCGCCGTCGCCGTGTTGCAGCTGCGTGACGCGGGTGCGCTCGCTCTCTCCCAGCCGCTCCAGCGGTACGTGGGTGAGGCTCCGGCCGGGCCGACGGTCGCAGAGGCGCTTTCGCACCTGAGCGGTCTGCAACGTGAACCCGTGGGAGACATCTGGGAGTCGATGGCGGCGCCAGCTCGTGAAGACCTGCTCGCCGGACTGGACGACGCGGAGCGCGTGCTCGAGCCCGGAAGAGCCTGGCATTACTCGAATCTCGTCTTCGGGTTGCTCGGTGAGCTCGTCGGTCGTGACGCAAAGATGGACGTCGAGAAAGCGCTGCGGATCCGGCTCCTCGGGCCGCTCGAGCTCACGCGCACCGAGTTCGTTCCGAGCGGGCCGACGGCGAAGGGGTACTTCGTCGATCCCTACAGCGATCTCGTGCACGAGGAGGTCGATCCGGCCGCGAGCGGACCGATGGCCGCGGTCGGCTGGCTCTGGTCGACGACGTCCGATCTCGCCCGCTGGGGAGACTTCCTCGCGACAGGCGCCGACGGCGTGCTCGCGTGCGCGACCCTCGACGAGATGAGCCGCGTGCGAACGATGGTCGACGAGGTGCGGTGGACGGTGGGGTGGGGGCTCGGACTCTGCCTGTATCGCCGCGGTGAGCGTGTCTACGCAGGTCACGGCGGCGCGATGCCCGGCTTCCTCGCCTCGCTCGTGGTCAACCGCCCCGAGCGCACCGGTGCCGTGGCCCTGATGAGCACGAGCGCCGGCGGCGATCCCGAGACGCTTGCGCTCGATCTCGCGGATGCCACGCTCGATGCGATGCCACGTCTCCCGAAGGCCTGGAAGCCGGACGAGGGCCCACCGGCGGAAATCGCTCCGCTTCTTGGTCGCTGGTGGAGCGAGGGGCTGGAGCACGTCGTCGCCTGGAACGGCGGCCGGCTGCGGATCGAGCTACTCGACGGCCCGGCTGGCCGAGACGTGTCCTGGTTGAGACCGGAAGGGGAGGAGCGGTGGCGCGTCGAGGAAGGGCGCGAGCTCGGCGAGCTGCTTCGTCTCGTCCGCGACGACGCGGGAGCGCCGACGAAGCTCTACTTCGCGACGTACCCGATGACGAGGGTCGCTTCGACGTTCGGGACGAGCGCCTCTGCGTGATCGCCCTCACGGTCACCCGCGACCCAGAAAGCAGCCGCGACGGCGACATAGGCGATCAGCAGCACGACGCCTCGGGCCCGTGAGGAGACACCACCCCAGACCACGATCACGGTGACGACGAGCGATGCGGCGAGGGCGCCGATCTCGACCAGCCGGAAACCGAGCGCGAGGGGGTCGATCAACAAGGCAAGCAGCGCGACGGCGGGGATCAGGAAGACGGCAACCTGGGCAGCAGAGGCCAGTGCGATCTCGGCCGCGAGCTTGATCTTGCCGCGGTAGGCGACCACGACGGCGCCCCCGTGCTCGGCCGCGTTGCCGACGATCGCGACGATCACGGCCGCGACGAAGAACTCGGTCATCCCGAACTGCTCCGCGAACACCTCGAGCGACCCCACGAGGATCTCGGCGACGAACGCGGTGACGACCGTCGCCCCGGCGAGTACGCCGAGCGCGAGTCCCAGCGACCAGCCTGCGATCTCCTCGTCGCTCGCGATGTGGAGTTGGCTGTGACGCCGAAGCGCGAAGAAGGTGACACCGAGATAGACGACGAGTAGTGCGATCGAGACGGGGATCGAGAGGGTCGCGATGGAGTCTCGGTCGGGATCGCCGTCCCACGAGGGAATTGCCGGGATCAGGAAGACGAGGATCGCGACGGCGATCGCACCGAAAGACATGAAGCTCGAGAGCCGGTCGATCTCGCCGCGACCGCCCGCCAGGAGCGAGAAGCCGAGGACGAGCAGCAGATTTCCGACTACCGAGCCCGTGAGCGAGCCGCGAACGACCTCCGTCAATCCCTGGTTGACGGCGAGCAACGCGATGATCAGCTCCGGCGCATTGCCGAACGTCGCGTTGAGGAAGCCGCCGATCCCCGGGCCTGTGTGCTCGGCCGCGTGCTCCGTCGCCTCGCCGATCAGCCACGCGAGGGGAATCAGCGCGAGCGCGGCGAGCCCGAACTCGACCGTCTCGTCGAGGCCTGCGAGGTAGTGCAACGCGATCGTGAGCGGGCCGAGGGCGAGCGTGGCGAAGAGGATCCGGCGGAACACGAGCGCGAACCCTACTTGCGCTGTCGCCCAAGTCGCGCGGCATCGCTGCCCGGCCGCCAAACGCTCGCGGACGCGTCACCTAGCTCGACGGATTGACCGTCGCAGCCGCGCTGCTCGGGCTCGGCTCCGTGCGACCCCTACAGGCGCGACCACATGCCTGTCAA
The DNA here is from genome assembly GCA_051003695.1 of Gaiella sp. Taxonomy (GTDB): domain Bacteria; phylum Actinomycetota; class Thermoleophilia; order Gaiellales; family Gaiellaceae; genus Gaiella. The sequence goes on from JBPCLB010000247.1 coordinate 2,514, forward strand.
GTCTTGCGCGGACTCGCTGATCCCTGTCACCATCTGGGTAGATGAGCGAGACCTCACCGATCCAGGCGACTCAGGTCGAGCTGCCGCTGCGACCGCAGGACGAGCTCGAGTGCCGTCGCTGCGAGGTTCATTGCGACAAGGTCGTGCATCCCGGCGCGTGCGTCGAGCACTCGTGCCCGTTCGTCTACGCGTACGAGGCTTTCGGGCACACCTATATGGGGTGCATGCAGCGAGTGTTCGACGTCGAGATCGACCTCGACCTCTTGCGGGAGCTCGACGAGCGAGCCGAGGGATTCGGCGCGGTCAGGGCAGTGCGATCGCCCCTCCCGATGTGCCGTTCGGAGATCGTTTCGTGTTACGAGCAGCGCGGTGACGAGGTCGGCTGCCGGAACCCCGAGTTCTTCGAGGTGCCGGAAGCGAGCCCGAGCTTCAGGGTCTTCGCGCGGCTGTAGCTTGCCTGCGAGCGTGTCTGCCGCTCGCACGGCCGACACGCCGCAGGGTATCCGCCTTCGGCGGCACACCCCTGAAGCCAGGCCGGCTTCGCCGCCGGGGACCACCCGGCTCGGCTCGAGCTTGTTTGCGAGCGTGTCTGCCGCTGGCGCGGCACACACGCCGGCCGGACCTATCCGGCCGGTGCGGGACTGGGAAACAGCCGCTCTCAGCGCCAGCGCTTCGGCCGCCGCCGCCGGCCGGCGCGATGCAGCTCGCGCAGCCTTTGCACCTCGGCGGCGTCAGGGCCGTGACCGTCAGGTCCCGGGGTCTCGAGAATCGCCGGGAGCGCCTGGAACGCTGGGTGGGCGAGGAACGTTCGGAGCCCGTCGCCGAGCTCGCCCTCGCCGATCGAGGCATGGCGATCGCGGTTTGAGCCGCGCGCCGCCGCGGAATCGTTGATGTGCAAGCAGCGGACGCGGTCGAGGCCGATGCGGGCGTCGAGCTCAGCAACGGCGTCATCCAGCGCGGCCGGGTCCGTCACATCGACTCCCGAGACCCACCAATGGCACGAGTCGAGGCAGATGCCGAGCCGCGGGTGGCGGTCGAGCGCGTCGATCAGCAGCCCGAGCTCGTCGGTCGAGCGGCCGATCGTGCCCCCGGCGCCGGCGGAGTTCTCGAGCAGCAGCCAGAGGTCGTCGGTTGTCAGCTCGAGCAGGGACCGCATCGCCGGTACGGCTCGCTCGAGTCCTGCGGCGAGACCCGCGCCGAGATGCGAGCCGACGTGGAAGATCACGCCTTCGGCTCCGACTGCCGACGCCGCCACGAGCGTGGCACGCATCGCCGCGACCGACTTTGCGTGGAGCTCCGGGTTCGAGCTAGCGAGATTGACGAGATACAGCGCGTGGCAGACGACCGACCCGACTCCGGTGTCTTCCCGCCGAGCGCGAAAGCGCTCGACCTGCTCGGGGGTGTGCTGCGTCGGACGCCACATCCGAGGGCTCTGCGTGAACACCTGTACCGCCTCGCAGCCGAGCTCGGCGGCGCGGTCGATCGCGTTGGAGATCCCTCCGGCCGAGGAGACGTGGGCGCCGAAGAGCATCAGGCGACGCTATCCGGAACGCAGCTCCAGAGGACGAGTCGCCTGCGCCAGTTCGGCCACAGACATGGTCGGCGCTTCGCTCGAAACTCAACCGGCGATCGGCGATCGGCGATCTTCTGCGTTGGGCGATCGCACTTGCCTCCTTCCTGGCGCGGGTCGGGATCCCGGTTCACCTGACTTTGTGGTTCACCGTCTTTCAGCAACAGGTGCCGGAGCGCGCGCAATCGCGCGTGAGCG
>JBPCLB010000248.1:0-2804 GCA_051003695.1 Gaiella sp.
CGACCGCGAAGCTGTTGCAGGCAGCCGGTGTCGACTTCGCGATCCTCGGCCCACGCGAGTCCTGTACGGGCGATCCGGCCCGCCGGATGGGGGACGAGTACACCTACCAGTCGTACGCGCAACGGAATGTCGAGACGCTGAACGAGACGGGCGTGACGAAGATCGTCGCCAGCTGCCCGCACTGCTTCAACACGATCGCGAACGAGTACCCGGACTTCGGCGGGAGGTACGAGGTCGTCCACCACACGGAGCTGCTCGCCGGCCTCGTCCAGGACGGGCGTCTGGAGCCCGTCGCGGGGAGTGAGGAGATCACCTACCACGACTCGTGCTATCTGGCCCGGCACAACGACGTGCTCTCGGCCCCGCGCGAGCTCGTCTCCCGGATCGGGAAGCCGCTGGAGATGGCGCGCAGCGGCAAGCGGACGTTTTGCTGCGGCGCGGGCGGCGCCCACATGTGGATGGAGGAGCGTGGCTCGGCGATCAACGAGGAGCGCGCGCGGGAGGCGGCCGGCACGGGCGCGACGACGCTCGCGGTCGCCTGCCCGTTCTGCACGATGATGCTCGACGACGGGATGAAGCAGGTGGGGGAGACCGTGCGCGTCGCCGACGTCGCGACGTTGCTGGCCGAGTCGATCGAACGAGGCTCAGCGTGAACCTTGCAACGAGTCTCGCCCGGCTCGGGACCGAGACGGCGTTCGAGGTGCTCGCGCGGGCGAAAGCGCTCGAAGCGGAGGGGCGCGAGATCATCCACCTGCAGATCGGCGAGCCCGACTTCGACACGCCGGCGCACGTCGTCGAAGCCGGCATCAGGGCGCTCCGGGACGGCCACACCCATTACTGCCCGGCGCCCGGCCTTCCGGTTCTGCGAGAGGCGTGCGCCGAGTACCTGTCGCAGAGTCGCGGTTTGCCGATCGACCCCGCACGGGTGCTCGTCACGCCGGGCGCGAAGCCGTTTCTCTTCTTCGGCGTGCTCGCCACCTGCAACCCGGGCGACGAGGTGATCTATCCCGATCCTGGATTCCCGATCTACGAGTCGGTGATCCGCTGGAGCGGGGCGATCCCGGTGCCGCTGCCGCTCACGGAGGAGCGTGGCTTCACCTTCACGGCGGACGATGTCGCGGAGCGGCTGACGCCGCGGACGAAGCTGATCATCCTCAACTCGCCCGCGAACCCGACGGGCGGGGTGACGCCGCGCGAGCTCAACGCCGAGCTGGCCGTGGTGCTGGCCGACCACGACTGCCTGATCCTCTCCGACGAGGTCTACTCGGAGATGGTCTACGACGGCGACCACGACTCGATCGCCTCGCACGGCGACCTCCTCGAGCGCACGATCTTGCTCGACGGCTTCTCGAAGACGTTCGCGATGACGGGCTGGCGGCTCGGCTACGCGGTGGTGCCGGCGCCGCTCGTCGAGCCGCTGACACGTCTCTTCGTCAACTGCCATTCCTGCACGCCGCCTGCGACCCAGCTCGCAGGTGTCGCCGCCCTGACCGGCCCGATGGACGAGGTGCGGGCGATGATCGCCGAGTTCCGCGAGCGCCGGCGCGTCGTCGTCGATGGTCTCAACGCGCTGCCCGGCGTCTCGTGCGTCGAGCCCGCCGGCGCCTTCTACGCATTTCCGAGCATCGTCGGAACAGGTTTGTCCGCCCGCGAGCTCCAGGAGCGCCTCCTCGACGAGGCCGGTGTCGCACTGCTCGCGGGTACGGCGTTCGGCGAGCGCGGCGAGGGCTACCTGCGGGTCTCCTACGCCAACTCCCAGGACAACATTCGTGCCGCGCTTGCCGCGATGGGTGACCTGCTCGCGCGGGCTTCCGCCTGATGCCGAGCAGCGTCGTGGTTACCCGCCGGCTTCCGGAGCAAGCGCTCGAGCTCCTACGCGCCGCCGGCGAGGTCTGGCTGAATCCCGACGACCGTGCGCTCGAGACACGCGAGCTGCACCAGGCGATCCGTGGCGCGGACGCGGTCGTGACACTGCTCCACGATCGCGTCGACGGCGGGTTTCTGGACGCGGCCGGCCCGCAGCTGCAGGTCGTCGCCAACGTGGCGGTCGGGTACGACAACGTCGATGTCCCGGCCTGCACCGAGCGTGGCGTGCGCGTCACGAACACGCCCGGCGTGCTCACCGACGCAACGGCGGATCTCGCGTTCGCGCTGATCCTGATGACGACGCGTCGTCTGGCCGAGGGCGAACGACTGCTCCGCGCGGCGACCCCCTGGGAGTGGAGTTTCGACTTCATGCTGGGGACGGGGCTCCAGGGCAAGACGATGGGGATCGTCGGGCTCGGGCAGATCGGAACGGCGACGGCGCGCCGTGCTCGCGTCTTCGGTATGGAGATCGTCTACACGGGCCGGCGACGATCTCCTGCGGGCGTTGAGGAGGAGCTCGGCGCTGGCTGGCTTTCGCTCGGCGACCTGCTCGAGCAGAGCGACGTCGTCTCCCTCCACTGCCCGCTCAGCGACGGGACCCGGCGGCTGATCGGCCCCGCCGAGCTTCGCAGGATGAAGGCGTCGGCGTATCTCGTCAACACCACGCGCGGGCCAGTCGTCGACGAAGCCGCGCTCGCCGACGCGCTGCGGAACGGCGTGATCGCCGGTGCCGGTCTCGACGTGTTCGAGCGCGAGCCCGAGGTGCATCCGGGGTTGCTCGCCCTCGACAACGTCGTGATCGTGCCTCACCTCGGCTCTGCCACGGTCGAGACGCGGACCGCGATGGCGGTCCTCGCCGCCCGCAACGCGAATGCGGTGCTCGCAGGCGAAGAGCCGCCGACTCCGGTCAACTGACGGGTGCTGCGCACGCGTGTTTC
>JBPCLB010000249.1:0-9473 GCA_051003695.1 Gaiella sp.
GCCCACGCCCGCGCGGGTCAAGCAACCTTCCCTCTGGGTGACCGGCCCCAGGCGCAGTCTTCAATCCGACCTTTGGCCACCGGCTGCCACGCGAGATCCGTGCCTCGGACGTACAGGAATGGATCGCGACGCTCGACGAGAAGCTTACGGCTCGCTCCGTCGCGAAGTACTGGCAGGTGCTCGCCCAGGTGCTCGACTTCGCGGAGGCCACGCCGAACCCAGCACGACACAAGTCGGTCAAGCTGCCTTTCGCCGACGTTGACGAGGCCACGCCTCCGACGACCGAGCACTTCCTCGCGCTGCTCAGTCGGCTGTCGAAGCCGCTCCGGCTCCCGGCCGTGTTCCTCGAGCAGACAGCCGCACGGGTAGCAGAGCTCCGCGCATGGGAGTTCCAAGACATCGATGTCGTCGGCTCGCGGATCCGTTCGCGCGGCGTGAAGGGGAGACGCGGGACACGTCGCGTGCTCTGGCGCGAAGTTCCCCCGTGGCTGATGGAGTACCTGCTCGAGACGGTCCCGCCCGACGATCGCACGACCGGCCGACGTCTGTTCCCCGGCCTGAAGGAAGGAACGATGCGCGACTCCATGATGCGCGCCTGCCGAAGCGCCGGGATCCCCGGCTACTCCCCACACGATCTACGCCACCGTCGCGGCTCCCTATGGCACGCCTCGGGGATGCCTGCCCGCCAGCTCGCCGAGCGGATGGGGCACTCGAAAGCGTCGATGAGCCTGGACGTCTACACGCACGTGATGGCACCCGACGAGGCGCGAATCGAGCAGGTTTTGGCGCTGATCGAGCCGTAGAACGCTGCCCTAGTGTGGTCCCGGTGTGGTCTCAGCGGCGCAACATAGGCCGCTAGGCCGCATAAAACCTCATATCCAGCGTTTCCAGCGAAGAAGGCGAGCTGGCCGACGGTCGTCGTAACGATGAGCGCGATCGACATCCCGAGAGTCCACCACCAGTCCTCGAATGCGCCGGAGAAGTTCTGGCCGAAGAAACCGGTGATCAGCGTCGGGACGAGCACGAGCGATGCTGCGGCGGTGAGCTTCTTGACGATCTCGTTCTGGGCCTCCGTCACTCGTGACTGCTCGTAGTCGCGGAGACCGGAGAGAAGCTCCCGCGCGATGTCGAGCTCCTCCGTGGTTCGCACCAGCGTGTCGTAGGTGTCGCCGAACGCCGCCTCGACGGGTTGCGGGAAGAGCTCGTCGGCGCCCAGATCGAGCCTCCCGTCCAGCACGCGCCGCGCCGCGGCCCGCGTCGCGCTGGCGTTGCGACGTGCATGCAGGATCTCGTGTCGGAGACGGACGATCCGTTGTCGCGTGACCGGCGCGGTCAGCGAGGCGAGCGCATCCTCGAGCTCGTCGATCTCGGCGAAGAGACGGTCGACGAGTGCCAGGTACGCGTCGGCGGTGTCGTCCATCAGGCGATGGAGCATCCAGCCGGCCGCCGATCGATCGGCCGGGCAGGCGTCGAGCACGTCGCGTGAGACGGTCTCGCCGTGGGTGCCGGACTTGCGCACGGTGACGATCGTGTCGCGATCGACCACGACATCGAGCTCGAGATACTCGAGCGGGGTGCTCTCGTCGCTCTGTCGCGGCCACAGGATGACTCCCACCAGATACCTCCCGTGAGAATCGAGCAGAGGGCGCGCGTCGCGCCCGTCACCCGCCGGCGCGGCGAGGATCTCGAGCGCCTCAGCGTCCAGGCGTAACGGCAGCCCGTGCAGCTCGGCGAGTGACGGGTCGACGAGATCGATCCAGCGTGCGCCCACGGGGCGGAAGCCTAGGCTTCGGCAGCGGAAAGTGTTCGATGACGCTGCTCGGTGAGCCAGCGCTCGGCGTCGAGCGCCGCCGCACAGCCGGAGCCGGCCGCGGTCACGGCCTGGCGATAGACATGATCCTGGACGTCTCCGGCCGCGAAGACTCCCGGGACGTTGGTCTCGGTCGTCTTGCCCCGCGTGACCAGATAGCCGCTGTCGGGCTCGTGGTCGAGCTGTTCGAGGAAGAGCGCCGTGGTCGGATCGTGTCCGATTGCCACGAAGACACCGTCGGTGGCGAGCACGTTCGTCTCTCCGGTGACCGTGTCGCGAAGCCGCACGCCCGTGACCTTGTCGTCTCCCAACACCTCGTCGACCGCTTTGTTGAGCACGAACTCGATCTTCTCGTTCGCGTGCGCACGGTCGACCATGATCGGCGAGGCGCGGAACTCGTCGCGTCGGTGGACGATGTACACCTTGCTCGCGAAGCGCGCGACGAACGTTGCCTCCTCCATCGCCGAGTCTCCGCCCCCGACGACCACGACGACCTTGTCGCGATAGAAGAACGCATCGCAGGTGGCGCAATAAGTGACGCCGCGGCCCTGAAGCCGCGTCTCGGACTCGAGTCCGAGCTTTCGTGCGCTCGCCCCGGAGGAGACGATCACCGTCTCGGCGCGGTACTCGTCGTCGCCGACCCAGACGCGGAACGGCCGCTCGGAGAAGTCGACCTTCGTCACGTCGTCGGTGACGAACTCTGCGCCGAACCGCTCGGCCTGACGGCGGAAATCCTGCATCATCGCAGGGCCCATCACGCCGTCTGCGTACCCGGGGTAGTTCTCGACGTCGCTCGTGATCATCAGCTGGCCACCCCAGTTGGCTCCCTCGATCACGAGGGGGACGAGGTTCGCCCGGGCGCTGTAGAGCGCGGCGGTGTAACCGGCAGGCCCACCCCCGATCACGATCACGTTGCGTAAGTCGCTCACTTTCAGTGCTCCCAGGTCGTCTCAGTCACATCGACCTCCACCGGAAGCGTAGTTCGTTCCGGTGATTCGTCTCACCCATGACAACGTCGAACCCGGGGGTCGTGTTCCTCGTCACGCAGCGTCGGCTGGACGGAGACCCGGCATCGCCGGCTCCTCGTCGACGAGCTCCGGTGAGGTCAAGAGCCGCGTCTGCCGCTCGATCGGCTGAGGCTCCGGCGGCTCGATCCCGGTGATGCCGTGCCGTTCGAAGCGCCGAGCCTGGACGAGCACCTGCCGTTCGAGCGAGCCGACGGTGTCGTTGTAGGACTTGACTGCGCCGTCGAGCGACTTGCCGAGGCGCGTCATGTGAGCGCCCATCGTCGAGAGGCGCTTGTAGAGCTCGCGGCCGAGGTCGCTCACCGCCCGGGCGCTCTCGGCGATGGTCTCCTGCTGCCAGCCGTAGTGCACGGCGCGGAGCAGGCCGATCAGGTTCGTGGGCGAGGCGGGGATCACGTTGTTGGCGACCGCGAGCTCGACGAGCGAGGCGTCGTGCTCGACGGCCGCACGCAGGAACGTCTCGTCGGGCAGGAACATGACGACGAATTCCGGCGTCGCGGGAAGCTGCCGCCAATAGGCCTTCTGGCCTAGCTTCGTCACGTGATCGCGGACGTGTCGCGAATGGTCGGCTAGCAGAGCACGGCGCTCGTCGTCGCCGATCCCCTCACGGAAGGCATCCATGTACGCGACGATCGGCGCCTTCGCGTCGATCACCACGCTCTTGCCCCCGGGCAAGCGTACGATCACGTCGGGTCGCATGGCGCGGCCCTCACCATCGATGATCGTCGCCTGTTCCTCGAAGTCGCAGTGGTCGAGCATCCCCGCGAGCTCGATCACCCGCCGCAGCTGAATCTCTCCCCAGCGGCCCCTGACGTGCGGCGCGCGGAGCGCGGTGACGAGGTTCCCGGTTTCGGTGCGAAGGCGTTCCTGGTCGGTGCGGAGCTGGCGAACGCCTTCGGTCAGCGCCCCGTATGCCTCGCGTCTCGCGAGCTCGAGCGCGGTGACCTGGGTCTCCACCTTGCCGAGCGACTCGCGCAGCGGTGCGACATAGGCGTCGAGCTTCGTGTGGGCGAGCGCGAGGAACGCGGTCGAGTTGTCCCGCAGCGCGTCGCTCGACGCGGCCTTGACCGCGGCCGCGACCCTTCCTTCGAGGGAGCCTCGCTCGGCTGCGAGGTGCGCGTTGGCGTCGGCAAGCTTCAGCTCGAGCGCGTGATGTTCTTCGACGAGTCGGTCCGCACCCTCGGCTCGGACCCGTGCCGCCGCGAGAGACGGCCGCAACGCAGCAGCTGTCGCAACGAGACCGAGACCGAGCCCGACGCCCAGACCGATGAGCAACGTAATGATCGTCATAAGGGCATTTGACGGTACCGCTGCCCTCGGACGGTGCCGGTATCGTTCCGCCCGCGATGCCCCCGAAACCACGTCCCCACGGCCCCCGCAGGCCCAAACCGGCGCGCAAGCCACCGGTTCCCGGCGCACCCTCCGCACGTCCACCGTGGCTCTACGGAGCGGCAGGGCTCGGCGTGCTCGCGATCCTCGCGGTCGTTGCTTTCGTCGTCTTCGGCAGCGGCGGGAGCGGGCCGGGCGACGCGCGTGCGGCGCTCGAGGCGGCCGGCTGCACGCTCGAGCTCGCGGATGCGCCGGCGAACACGTCCGATCATTCGGACGTGACGTCACCTGACATGGTCGTGAAGGCCTGGAATACGGATCCGCCCACCGCAGGCCCGCACTTCGGCGTGCCCGCGCTCTTCGGTGCCTACGACGAGGCGCTTCAGCAGGCGCGTGTCGTCCACAACCTCGAGCACGGCGGGGTGTACATCCAGTACGGGTCGGAGGTGCCGGAAGCGACGGTCGCAGAGCTGCGTGGGTTCTACGACGATCACCTGAACGGCACACTGCTCGCGCCGCTGCCCCGTCTCGGCAAGACGATCGCGCTCGGCGCGTGGGTGACTCCTGGCGAGACGGGGGAGGGCGCCGGTCGCGGCACGGGTGTGCTCGCCAAATGCACCGAGTTCGATCGGGAAGCCTTCGCGGCGTACTTCGACGCCTACCAGTTCACGGGGCCTGAGCGGTTCCCGCCCGACGCGCTGGCTCCGGGATCGTAGAGGCCGAAGCCGGTCGGCCCTTCAGCCGCCGGGGCCAGTTCTCGAGCGAAGCACGGCGATGCCATGTCGCGTCGTGTTCGCTACAGCGGAGTAAACGCTCGCAGACGGGGAACGATGCCGGAGGAGGGACTCGAACCCCCACGTCCCCGGAGGGACCGCCGGTTTTAAGCCGGCCGCGTCTACCGTTCCGCCACTCCGGCCTTGCTCGAGTCTACGTCTCGGTCGGCTCGAGCGGCCAGCCCGGGCGCGTCATCTCGAAGCTGTCCCGGACGTGGACGTACTGCCGGTAGCCGAGACGGCCGATCGGCTGCAGTCTCGTGACGTCGACGAGACCGTCGACGATCGCGTCGTCGGAGATGTGGATCCCCACGACCTCACCGAAGACGACGGTGTTGGGATCGTCGGGATCGGGCGTTGGGAGCTCGACCGAGGTGACCACACGGCATTCCAGCTGCACCGGGCTCTCGGCGACCCGCGGCGGCGCGACGAGCCGTGATGGGGCAGCGGTGAGACCCGCGAGCTCGAGCTCGTCGACCCCGGGCGGTGCTGGTGTGCTCGTCAGGTTGACCGCTTCACGGAGCTTCCAGGTCGCGAGGTTCGCGACGAACTCCCCGCTCGCGAGCGCGTTTCGCATGGAGTCCTTGTGACCGCCTTCGCTGTGCGGGCCGGTGGTGGCGAACATCACCTGCGGTGGCACGTACGACACGGCATTGAAGAACGAGAACGGTGCGAGGTTCGTCCTGCCCTGCTCGTCGAGTGTCGCGATCCACCCGATCGGGCGTGGGAGCACGATCGCGTTGAAGGGGTTGTGGGGCAGCCCGTGGCCGTGGGTCGGCTCGTAGAACATGCGGCATCATCGCCGAAGCGAGCTCAGGGCGGTCCTGGTGTCTCGGCTCTCCTGCGTCGGAGCCAGCCGCGAACGCGAGGTCGGCGGAGGAACCAGACGAGCGCCACCCAACCAACGCAGGAGGGCCACCGGGCCGAGATCGATCGATCGGGAGGCGAGCGCGAGACAGACGATCGGGACGACGTACACTGCCGGCCATGGCGGTGACCGAGCAGGCGGCGTCCTACCACGGTCTCGAGTACGACACGCCGCTCTACCGCACGGCGATCGCGCAGTTCGACGAGGGGGTCGCGCACGCCGACGTCGATCCCGGGATCGCCGAGCGACTGAGACATCCGGAGCGGTCGTTCATCGTCGCCTGCCCGATCAAGCTCGACGACGGTCGACGGGTCGTCTTCCCGGGGTATCGGGTTCAGCACTCGAGCGTGCTCGGCCCGACGAAGGGCGGGATCCGCTACGACCCGGGGGTCTCGCTCGGCGAATGTGCGGCGCTCGCGGTGTGGATGACCTGGAAGTGCTCGCTGCTGCGTCTGCCCTACGGCGGCGCGAAGGGCGGGATTCGGTGCGAGCCGCGCTCGCTCTCCCGCGGCGAGCTCCAGCGGCTGACGCGCTGGTTCACGAGCGAGCTGCTCCCGATCATCGGGCCGCAGGAGGACATTGCCGCCCCCGACATGGCGACCAACGAGCAGACGATGGCCTGGATGATGGACACGTACTCGATGCAGAAGGGCCACGCGGTGCCCGAGATCGTGACCGGCAAGCCGATCTCGATCGGCGGCTCGGTGTTCAGGCACGAGGCGACGGGCGCCGGGGTCGTGATGGTCGTGGCGCGCGCCTGCGAGCGGCTCGGCTTGAGGCTCGCCGAGCAGCGCTGCGTCGTGCAGGGCTTCGGCAACGTGGGGGGGATCGCTGCGCAGGAGCTCGTCGACCGCGGCGCGGCCGTGATCGCCGTGTCCGACGTCTCGGGCGGCATCATCGACCCCGACGGGCTCGAGATCCCGACGATGAGCGCCTACGCCAAGGAGCACGGCTCGCTCGAGGGTTGGCCGACCGGCACGCGGATCACGAACGAGGAGCTGCTCGAGCTGGAATGCGACATCCTCGTGCTGGCCGCGCGAGAGGATCAGATCCACGGCGACAATGCCCACCGCCTCAGGTGCCGGCTCGTGGCGGAGGGGGCGAACGGACCCACGTCGCTCGCAGGCGACGCGGTGCTCCGCGAGCGAGGGATTCTCGTCCTGCCGGACATCCTCACGAACGCGGGCGGTGTGACCGTCTCGTACTTCGAGTGGGTGCAGGATCTCGGACGGCTGTTCTGGGGTCGCGACGAGATCCGGGCGAAGCTGTCCGAGAAGCTGAACGACGCGTTCGACCGGGTCTGGGGGATCTCGGCCGAGCTCGAGCTCCCGCTGCGCACGGCAGCGCTCGTTGCCGGCATCCGCGAGGTTTCGGTCGCGCTCGAGGCCCGCGGGCTGTATCCGTAAGCCGTGGATCGAGTTCGCGATGCGATGATCACCGAGCCGCGCTCGCTTCCGGCGACCGCCTCGGCTCGGCAGGCGGGCGAGATTCTGACGCCCGCCGACGTCCGCGCCGTGTACGTCGTCGGCGCCGACGGTGAGCTCGTCGGAGTGCTCACCCGGAAGACGCTCGTTGCGAAGGTGGTCGCCGGAGGGCTTGATCCACAGACGACGATCGTCGGGTCGATCGCCGAGCCACCGCACTACGTGATCGAGGCCGACACGGGGCTCGACGACGCGTTCCGCTTTCTCGAGGAGGAGGACGCCGAGCGCGTGCCCGTGGTCGAAGCGGGCCGGCTCGTCGGTGTGCTCTCGCGGAGCGTATTGCGACGGCGCCTGGCCGAGGACGAGCCCACGGGCGACGAGGTCGGGTAGGGCCGTCGCCGTCTCTACCGGCGTCGGAGCACGAGCAGCCCTCCTGTGGCGGGTGGCGCGAGCGCAGCGAGCGTGACGACCGCGAGTTGCCACCACGGCGGCGATCCGGCGACGAGCTCCGCGCGTCGGAATGCGTGGAGCGCGAGCAGCCCAACGGTGATCGTCAGCGCGGCGCAGGCCGCGAGTGCGTCTCGGCGCCGACCTCGCAGGAGCGCGGCGACCGAGAGGGCAACGGCGATGATCACGCCCGACGTCGCAAGCGTGAAGATCGTCTCGAGGTTCGCCGGCGCCTGCTCTTCGGGCCACGGGGCAGGCGGAATGTGGCGCTCGACTCCCTGAACCGCGCCGAAGACGACGACGAGGCCACCGAGCACGGCAAGCGCAGCCAGGCGTGGGCGTGGTTTCGGGGCGAGCTCGTTGAAGCGCCGGGCTACCTCGTCGGCGCTGCCGAACCTCTCGATCGCGTCCTCGTCGCCGCCCGCGTCGCGTAGATGAGCCTCGACCTCGGCCAGGATCCGTCGCTTGCGCCACGGCGAGACTCGCAGCAATCGAGAGAGCTCCGCGAGGTAACTCTCGATCACGTCACCACCGCCTCGACCGCGCCGGCGAATGCCCGCCATTCACCCCGTTGGCGGGTGAGCTCGCGTCGTCCGCGAGCAGTGAGCGAGTAGATCCGCCGACGGCGACCGGAGGTAGACGACCAGCGGCTACGGACGAGCTCTGCCGCCTCGAGCCGGTGCAAAGCGGGATAGACCGTACCCTCGGGCAGGTCGAATCCACCGCGGGCGCGCAGCGCCTCGATCGCCGCGTAGCCGTGCAGCGGCTCGTCGGTGAGCACGGAGAGGAGCAACAGCTCCAGGTGACCCTTCAGCAACTCGGCTCTCATACCCAGCGAAACTATGCATCGCCATACGATGCTTTGTCAAGTTCACCGGTGGCCGCGCTCACGCGTGTCGGATAGACGGGGTCAGGCACGCGTGCCTGACCCCCGGTTGTGACGGGTCACTCGATCCGATTGGCAACAATCGGGTCCCGCCCGAGAGCCGTTCAGGAAGGCTCGAGCGCGACGAGAGCTGCGGTGACGATCGCGGCGGGGTCGATCTGGTAGGCGGCGTAGAGTTCGGGTTGTGAGCCTGTTTGGCCGAAGCGGTCGACGCCGAGCGGGATGTGACGGGTGCCGAGCGCGCTGCCGAGCCAGGCGAGCGCGTGGCTGGAGCCGTCGATCACGGTAACGAGCGGAAGCCCGCGCTCATGGTGCTCGACGAGGGTATCGAGGTGTGCGGCGCGGGGGGCTTCGCGGCGGAGCGCGGTCGTGCGCGCCTGTTGCCAGTCGTGGTAGACGCGGTCGGGGCTGGAGAGGAGCAAGACGGTCGCGTCGACGCCCTCTTCGTCGGCGAGCAGCTCCGCGGCGGCGAGCGTCTCGGGAACGATCGCACCGCAGGCGGCGAGCAGGACGCGGTCGGTTGCTGCGGGTGAGGCCTCGCGCAGACGGACTCCGCCACGCGTGATCGCGTCGCGTACGGGCTGCTCGCCGAGTCGCGCGACGAGCTCGGTGAACGGCTGCTGATCGATCGGCTTGGTCGAAAGCCGGAGGTAGAGCGACTGGCCGTCCGGCTCCTGGAGCCGCCGCAGCCCGTCGAGCAGCAACCATTCGAGCTCGCGCGCGTAGGCCGGCTCGCAGTAGGTGAGGCCCGGGGTCTCGATCCCGATCCCGGGCGTGGAGATCGACTGGTGAGCGCCGCCCTCGCGCGAGAGGGAGATGCCGGACGGTGTGCCGATCAGGACGAACCGCGAGCCGGAGTAGGTCGAGTAGACGATTCCTTCGAGCGCGCGCATCACGAACGGGTCGTACAC
>JBPCLB010000250.1:0-9540 GCA_051003695.1 Gaiella sp.
TCGACCGCTCTGGGTGAAGCAACGCTTCATAAGGTATAGCAACGTTACTTCACTTTTTCAAGTAACAGGCGCGACTCCCCGAGGCGTATCTGGGCCGCGTCCTTCACAAGGGCTCCCGCGCCGGTTACGATGCATGCGGCGATGCGGATGAGGGGACACGCATGTGGTGTGGTCGCCGTCGCGGCAGTGGCCGCGGCGTTCACGGCCCTGCCCGCGCTCGCGGTCGGGGACGGTACGCTGCGCGCATCCGGTCTGCAGGTCGTCGCCCCCGAAGGCTGGGAGCTCGTCGATCACGCGAGCGCCGCGGCGACGGCGGAGCCCCGGACGCTGCTCGTCGTCGGCACGAAGGGTGCCAAGGCGATCGAGTCGCGTTGCCAGGTCGCCTCGTATCGTGTGCCCGCCGAGGGCGCGGTCGTCGTCGTGATCGGGTGGCGGGACAGCCTCGAGGAGAAGCCTGCGCTCCAGCTCTCCAAAGTCCGGAGGCCGACGTTCGAGTGCTTCTCGGGGCGCGGAGCGGTCGGTCAGGTGACCCGTCGCGGTCGTGACTACCAGGTGAACGTGATGGTCGGCGACCGAGCCGACGCAGCGACGCTCGCAGACGCGCTCGAAGTCGCGCGCTCGTTCGGCCTCGCCCAGCGTCAGAGCTGACGGCGTCGCGCGTCCCAGCGAGACGAGGCTTCATTCTGAAACCTGCTCGAATGGACGACTGGAACGCCGGCATCACCTGGCTGGACGAGCCCCGCGTGACTGCGGCCACGGGCGCCCTCGCCGGCAAGCGAGTGCTGGTCAAGGACTTGATCGACACTGCCGGGATCCGGACGACGTACGGCTCCGCGCTCTACCGCGACCACGTCCCCGACCGCGATGCACTCGTGGTCGAGCGGGTGTTGGCCGCAGGTGGCGCGATCGTCGGTAAGGGGCACCTGCCCGAGTTCGCCTGGGCGGTGCTCGGCGGCAGCCCCTGGTACGGGATGTGCCACAACCCCGCGCGCCCGGGACGCACGACCGGTGGCTCGTCGAGCGGCAACGGAGCAGCTCTCGCTGCCGGGCTGTGCGATCTCGCGCTCGGTACCGACACGGGCTGCTCGATCAGGCTCCCCGCAGCCTGCTGCGACGTCGTCGGGCTGAAGCCGGCCTGGGGCAGGATCCCGCTCGACGGGATCTACCCGCTCTGCCCGACACTGGACACGGTTGGCCCGATGGCTCGGTCGGTCGGCGACGTCGCGCTGCTCTGGTCGGTGCTCGCCGGAGCGCCGGTGCCGGAGCCACGACTCGACGGCCTCACGGTCGGCCTGCTCAGGCAGGCGCCCGGAACGGGCGACGGCCGCGAGACCGAGCACAGCGACGAGGCCGAGGGCTGGGTTGTCGAGCTCGAGCGCCTGGGCGCCCGCGTCGTCGAGGCGTCCGTGCCCGACGCGCAGGCGGACACCTGGCCGCTCTTCCTCCAAGAGGCGGGCGAGAGCCACGCGAGGACGTTCCCGTCACGCGCTGACGAGTACGGACCGCTGATGCGGACGAAGCTCGAGGGAGCGGCGCGGGTCGACCCGGCAGCCGCGAAAGCGGCACGTCGGGCGGTCGAGGAATGGCGCCTCTATGTCCCGGAGGTCGATCTGTACGTGTCGCCGTGCGTCGCGATCGATTGGCCCGCTGAGGACGCGGACGAGCTCGAGATTCGCGTGCAGCTCTCGTCGTTCCTGCGCTGGGTCAACCTGATCGGCTGGTCGGGTCTTGCGATCGGCAACCTGCAGCTCGTCGCACCCCGCGACGAGACCGTGCTGGGCGTCGGGCTCGCGCTGGAACGGGAGGGTGTATCGACCCCTGGTCGCGGAAGCGCCTAGATTTGGACGAGATGCTGGACGTACTCGAGTGGGGAGAGCCTTCCGGACGCCCGGTCGTGTGCCTGCACGGGGTGACCGGTCACGGCGGGCGTTTCGCGCGGCTCGCACGGCGGCTGCCGGCCTCACGGGTGCTCGGAATCTCCTACCGCGGTCACGGGCACAGCCCGTGGGAGCCGCCCTGGACGGTCGCGCAGCACCTCCTCGACATCCGCAAGACCGTCGCCGAACGGGGGATCGAGCGCGCGGTCTTCGTCGGCCACAGCTTCGGAGGGCTGCTCGTGACCGAGCTCGCAGCCGCCGCGCCGGAACTGGTCGAGCGCGCTGTACTGCTCGACCCCGCGTTGCACGTCGACCCGGAGGTGGCGCTCGAGCGCGCCGAGTTGGCGCGCGAAGACGTCTCCTTCGCATCTTCTGACGAGGCAATCGAGGCCCGTCTCTCCGACGGCTCGCTCCATACGACGCCGCGCGAGCTCCTCGAGGAGGAAGCGGCGGATCATCTCGACCGCTCCTCCGACGGCCGCTACCGGTGGCGGTTCTGCAAGCCGGCAGTGATCACGGCGTGGAGCGAGATGGCGCGACCGGCGCCCGCCTGGCCGTCCTGTCTCACGCTACTCGTCCTCGGCGCCCGCTCGTGGATCCCGATCGAGGCTCCCGTGCTCGGGCAGCTCGAGTCGGTGACGGTGCCCGGCGGTCACAGCGTGCTCTGGGACGATCTCGACGCCACCGCAGCCGCGGTCGCGACGTTCCTCGCCTGATTCCCGAGCGAGGACCGTTGCGGAGGAGGTCGGTCTCGGAAGCGATCGTGCTTCGAGCGACTTGACGAGCGCTGTCACCGTCTCGTTGACCGGCGCGGCGAGGCCGACCGCGAGCGCGCGCGGCGGGATCGCGCCGTTGATCACGTCGATCTCGCACGGTCGGCCGGCGAGCACGTCGAGCGCCATCGACGGACGTGCTCCGGCGATCCGGCGACCGAACTCGCGGAGGTACGAGACCGGATCGTCGATCTCGACTCTGATCCCCCTCGCGACGGCGACAGAGTGCGTCTCGAGCGCGCAGCGGGCTGCGACGGACCAGGCATCGGGATCGGCCAGCACCTCGCCGATCGTCAACCCGAGCACCGTGCACGGCCCGCTGAAGCCGACGTTGCAGATCAGCTTCTCCCACACCAGGCGATCGACGTCGTCGTAGAGCCGGACCGTGAAGCCCGCAGCTCGCCAGAGCTGCGCAATTCTCTCGGTGCGGGCGGTCACCGATCCCTTGCGCTCGCCGAGCCGGACGAGCTCCATTCCGTGGTGGTGGACGTGGCCCGGGGCGATCACCGATGCTCCGAAGCCGCCGACGACGCCGACCACGACGCGGGTCTCGCCGACGATCTCGGCCACGATGTCCGCCGAGCCGAGGCCATTCTGAATCGGGAGCACGACGGTGTCGGGGCCGAGCAGCGTCGAGCTCGAGGACGCAGCGTCCCGAACGTGCGCGGCCTTGGTCGCGATCACGACGAGGTCGACGACGCCGACCGAGGCGGCGTCGCTCGTCGCACCGATTCGTACGACGCGGTCGCCGCTCGCGCCTTCGACGCGAATCCCGTGAGCGCGGATCGCCTCCACGTGCTCGATGCAGGTGTCCACCGCCCACACGTCGTTTCCGGCGTCGCCGAGCAAGCCCGCGTACACCGAGCCCATCGCGCCTGCGCCGACGACCGCGATTCTCACTGAGCCGTGCGGCTAACCGGCCTGCTCCGCGGCGACCAGCCGATCGTAGGCGGGCAGCGTCAGGAACTCGACGTACTCGGGTTGGGTCGCGATCCGCTCGAAGAGCTCGCGAGCCTCCTCGTATCCCGGCCCCAGCCGTTCGACCTCGTCCGCGGTCACGCGCCGAACGTGGTCGGCGGCGACGCGGTTGTGATGCAGCCACTGCCAGATCTGCGAGCGGCTGATCTCGGCGGTCGCGGCGTCCTCCATCAGGTTGTTGATCGCGACGGCCCCCGATCCGCGCAGCCATGCGGCGAGGTACTGGATTCCGACCGAGACGTTGTTGCGGAGGCCCTCCTCGGTCACCTCGCCGGGGGTCGAGGCGACATCGAGCAGTTCGGCAGCGCCAACCGCCACCCCCGGAGCCTCGCGATCGATCTGGTTCGGCCGCTCGCCGAGCACCGCGTCGAAAGCCTCCTGGGCGACGGGGACGAGGTCGGGGTGGGCGACCCAGGTGCCGTCGAACCCCTGCGAGGCCTCTCGCTCCTTGTCCTCGCGCACCTTGGCGAGCGCGACGGCATTCACCACGGGGTCGCGGCGCGAGGGGATGAAGGCCGCCATCCCGCCCATTGCGAACGCGCCTCGACGATGGCAGGTGTGCACGAGCAGCTCGCAGTAGGAGCGCATGAACGGTACGGCCATCGTCACGTCGGCGCGATCGGGGAGCACGAACTCCGGGCGGTGGCCGAGCTTCTTGATCACGCTGAAGATGTAGTCCCAGCGACCGGCGTTGAGGCCGGCGGAGTGCTCGCGGAGCTCATGGAGGATCTCGTCCATCTCGAACGCCGCGAGGATCGTCTCGATCAAGACGGTGGCCTTGATCGTGCCCTGGGGGACACCCAGACGATCCTGCGTCCAGACGAAGACGTCGTTCCAGAGCCGCGCCTCGAGGTGTGACTCGAGCTTGGGCAGGTAGAGGAAGCGGCCGTTGCGTTGGTGGTTGCGCGAGACGTAGAGCCCGAAGTCGAAGAGCGAGCCGCTGATCGGCGCGCCGTCGACCTCGAAGTGGCGCTCTTCCAGGTGCCAGCCGCGCGGACGGACGAAGAGGACGGCCGGGTGATCGCCCAGCGTGTAGCGCTTCTCGCCGGTGTCGAGCGAGATCGTGCGGTCGAGCGCATCGCTGAGATTGCGCTGGCCGGCGATCACGTTCTCCCACGTAGGTGCGTTCGCGTCCTCGAAGTCGGCCATGAACACTTTCGCGCCCGAGTTGAGCGCGTTGATCACCATCTTCCTGTCGACCGGCCCCGTGATCTCGACGCGGCGGTCGGCGATCTCGTCCGGTGTCGGCGCGACGCGCCAGTCGCCTTCGCGCACCTCGGCGGTCTCCGGGAGGAAATCCGGCAGCTCGCCCCCGCGGAGCCGCTCGAGGCGCTCCCCTCGACGGGCGAGCAACTCCTCGCGCCGGTCGCCGAACTCGCGCTGGAGGCCGGTCAGCAGCTCGCGCGCATCAGCGTCGAGCACGTCGTGGGTCTCGATCATCGGGCGATCATCTCACGTGCCCAGGCGCCTCGCTGAGGACGGCATCAAGCCGGAGCCGGGCGGCGTCGGTCTCCGGCACTGCGTCAGCGAGAAGCGCCGAGCGCGCTCGATTCCTCGTCGAACTGGTCCTGCTCGGTCGAGCCCGTCAACGCGAGCGTCGACGAGGTTCCGCCGGTCACCGTCTGCATCACCTGGTCGAAGTAGCCGGCGCCGACCTCGCGCTGGTGGCGCGTCGCCGTGTACCCGGCCGCCTCGAGGGCGAACTCGCGCTCCTGAACCTCGACGTATGCGGGCATCGCGTCCTGGCGGTACCCCCGAGCCAGCTCGAACATCGACAGGTTGAGCGCGTGGAAACCGGCGAGGGTGATGAACTGGAACCGGTAGCCCATTCCGGCGAGGTCTCGCTGGAAGCTCTCGATCTGTGGGTCGGAGAGGTGCCTGCGCCAGTTGAACGACGGCGAGCAGTTGTAGGCGAGGAGCTTCCCGGGGTAGCGCTCGTGGATCGACGCCGCGAACAGCTGCGCCTCGTCGAGGTCCGGGGTCGAGGTCTCGCACCAGACGAGGTCGGCATAGGGCGCGTACGCGAGACCGCGCGCGATCGCCGCCTCGATCCCGTCCTGCACGCGGAAGAAGCCCTCTGCCGTGCGCTCGCCTGTGCAGTGCGCGCGGTCGGCGTCGTCGATGTCGCTCGTCAGGAGCGACGCCGAGAGGGCGTCGGTACGGGCGACGATCAGCGTCGGCACGTCGAGCACGTCCGCGGCGAGCCGTGCGGCGACGAGCGTTCGCACGAACTGGGAGGTCGGGATCAGCACCTTGCCGCCGAGATGACCGCACTTCTTCTCCGAGGAGAGCTGATCCTCGAAGTGGACGGCGGCGGCGCCGGCCTCGATGTACGCCTTCATGAGCTCGAACGCGTTCAGTGGCCCTCCGAAGCCCGCCTCGGCATCGGCCACGATCGGCGCGAGCCAGTAGGTCTCGTCGTCACCTTCGGCATGCGCGATCTGGTCGGCGCGCAGGAGGGCGCTGTTGATCCGGCGCGCGAGGGCTGGGCCGGAGTTCGCGGGGTAGAGACTCTGATCCGGATACGTCCCGCCGGCCAGATTCGCGTCGGCCGCAACCTGCCAGCCCGAGAGGTAGATCGCCTCGAGTCCCCCTTTGACCATCTGCACCGCTTGCCCGCCGGTGAGCGCGCCGAGCGCAGGTACCCAATCGCGCTCGGCGAGCAGGGTGCGGAGTCGTTCCGCACCGAGCCGCGCGAGCGTGTGCTCGACGGTGATCGAGCCGCGCAGGCGCGCGACCTCGTCGGGCGTGTACGGTCGCTCGAGCGCAGTGGTGGTCATCGCGGCCTCTCCTTCTGGATCCAAGAATGACAGGTTTCGGATCCTACATCACGCATATACTTCCCACAATGTCGTCACAAGGGCCTATTTCGGATCCAAGATTGGCCAAAAACGCCAAGCGAGCACGAGGCGGGGGGCCGTGAGCGTCGAGGCGGGAACAAAAGCCGACGACATCGCGCAGGTGCTCGAGGACGAGATCGTCGCAGGGCAGGTCGCGCCGGGGACGGTGCTGCGCCAGGAGCAGCTCTCCGACCGGTTCGACGTCAGCCGCACACCTATCCGCGAGGCGTTGCGCCGGCTCGCGGCGCTCGGTCTCGTCTCGTTCGAGCCGAACCGTGGCGTCCGTGTCCGCTCGATCTCCCAGAGCGAGTTGCGCGAGGCGTTTCTCGTCCGTGCCGAGCTCGAGGCCCTCGCCACCGGCGTCGCCACGCCGCGCATGACGATCGCCGACCTGCATGCGCTGGAGACGGCGGAGCAGCGCTTCTCCCGGCTCACGCTCGAGCTGCGCGAGCAGGCGATCCGGGGCGGCCAGCGCGACCCGTCGCTCTTCGTCGAGTGGATGCGGGTGAACTACTCCTTCCACGACGTGATCTACCGAGTCGCCGACCTTCCCTACGTCGAGCGGCTCGCGAAGAGCGCGCGCCGGACGTTCATCGGCGAGAAGGTCTGGGCTGCCCGGGCCGAGCTCGACTCGCTCTACGCGAAGAACGACCTCCAGCACCGCGCGATCCTCGGCGCGGTCTCCGCAGGCAGCGTCCAGGCAGCGCGCGACCTCGCCCGCGAGCACGTGCTCTCGTCGGGACGGCTCATCGAAGCGGTCCTGGACGTGGTGAGGGAGCCGTAGCCGCTAGCGCCAGAACTCTGCGAATGCGGCAGGATCGCTCGGCAGTGCGAGCACCTCGCGCACGAGGCCGTGCTCGATCCGAAAGAGCAGCACCTGCTCGATGTCGAGCGTGCGGATGTCGCGATCGCCCCGCGCCCGGTAGAGCGCCGCAGCACGCTCGTCCGAGGCGAGGACGTCGATCAGGGTCGAGGTGTAGGTCCCGGCGGTCTCCTTCGGGAGGCGACCGAGGAACCGAAAGATTGCCTCACGACCCTCGAAGGTGCCGGCCATGATCCCCTCGCCCGGGACGACCCAGACGGCGTCCTCGGCGAACACGCCACGTAAGGAGAACCCGTCCTTCCGCGCGAACGCGTCGAAGATGCCGCGGACGAGCGCGGCGTTCTCAGCGGCGGCCACGATCGCGCTCCCAGCGGTCGAGCAGGCCCTCGACGTGGCGTCGCTGCGGGTCACTGAAGTCGAAGCCGGCGACGAGTCGGCGTGCCTCGCCCGGATCGTCGTTTGCAACCGCGGCCTCGAGATGCTCACGAACCGGCGTTTGCTGCCGGAGCTGCCTGCGGAGCCACCGCAGGAGGCTCACGGTAGCCTGGTCGGCTGCCTCGGTCATGGTACGTAGGCTATGCGCTGTGGACGCCTTCCTCGCGATCACGAGCCGGAGAGACGAGCGACGGTACACCGCCAGGCCGCTTGCGGCTGAGCTCGTCGAGCAGATTCTCGACGCGGGCAGGCTCGCCGGGTCGAGCCGAAACCGACAGCCGTGGGTGTTCGTGCTCCCGACTTCCCGCGAGCGGATCGAACGGCTTGCCGAGTCCGTGTTCGTCCCGGAGAACGTTCTCTCGGCGGGGCTCGTCGTCGCGATCCTCGTGGCCGGCCGGGGGCCGACCCAGTTCGACGCCGGCCGGGCGGCACAGAACATGCTCCTCGCGGCGTGGAACGCCGGCGTCGCGTCGTGCCCGAACGGCATCTCGGACGATGGTGCAGCCCGCTCCGCGCTCGATGCCTTCGAGGACGAAAACGTCTCCATCGTGCTCTCGTTCGGTCATCCAGAGCGCGAGCGCGCGATCGACGCACACAACCCGGCGGAGTGGAGCGAGCGGGCGAACCGAAAGCCCCTCGACGAGCTCGTGCGGCGCGTCGGATGAGCGCTTGTGTTGATTCAACACAAGCCGGGCACGCATGCTGAGAGCGGGCGTCGACCTGGGGGGAACGAAGATCCAGGCGGTCGTCGTCGAGGGGCGGGGGGCGCGAATCGCGGGGCAAGCGAGACGCGAGACTCCGACGCACGGCGGGCCGGAGGCGGTTGCGGCTGAGATCGCGTCGGCGGTCACCGAGGCCGTCGAGCAGGCGGGCGGCTCGGTCGAGGAGCTGAAGGGCGTCGGCGTCGGCGCCCCGGGATGGAGAGAGCCCGAGTCCGGGATCGTTGTTCAGGTCGCAAACATCGAGGGCTGGGACACGCCGTTTGCGCTCGGCCCGGCAGTCGCGTCGAAGCTGAGCGTCGAGGTCGCGATCGGGAACGACGTCAACCTCGCCGTGGAGGCCGAGCGCCGCTACGGGGCCGGTCGGGGTTACCGCTCGTTCCTCGGCGTCTACTGGGGCACGGGCATCGGCGGCGGGATCGTGCTCGACGGACGCTTGCTCGTCGGTCGCGGCTCCGCAGGCGAGATCGGTCATGTTTGCGTCCACCCGGGCGGGCGGCTCTGCAACTGCGGACTCCGAGGGTGCGTCGAGGCGTACGCCGGCCGCGGCTCGCTCGAGGAGCGGGCTCGGAAAGCGTCGAAGACGAGGGGGACCGAGCTCTTCGAGCTCCAGCGCAAGCGCGGTCGGGATCGGTTGACCAGCGGAATCTGGGCTCGCGCGCTCGAGGCGGAGGACGAGCTCGCCCGGGAGCTGCTCGACGACGCGGTCGCGGCTCTCGGCGTGGGGATCGGCTCGGCCGTGACGCTGCTCGACGTCGAGGCGGTCGTGATCGGCGGCGGGCTCGGCGACCGCCTCGGGCCGCCGTGGGTGGCCCGCATCGAGGAGGCGGCGAGGGAGCACACGTTCTTCCGCGAGGCCCCGGTCTACAAATCCGCGGAGCTCGGCGACCTCGGCGGCGCGATCGGCGCGAGCCTGCTCGTCCGGTGAGAGCCGTGCTCGTCACCGGCTCGGCGCGCGGTCTCGGCGCAGCGATCGTAACCCGCCTGCGCGAGGACGGATATGCGGTCGTGGGGGCCGACCTGGCGGGGGCCGAAGGGGAAAGTCAAACCGCCGCACCCCCCACCCGGACCCACGCAGTGGG
Source organism: Gaiella sp. (assembly GCA_051003695.1). Classification (GTDB taxonomy): domain Bacteria; phylum Actinomycetota; class Thermoleophilia; order Gaiellales; family Gaiellaceae; genus Gaiella. The sequence goes on from JBPCLB010000250.1 coordinate 9,528, forward strand.
CACACCCACAAAA
>JBPCLB010000251.1:0-3929 GCA_051003695.1 Gaiella sp.
GGTCTGGCGCGCGAGGATCGCTGGGCGCCCGGCCAGCCGGGCGCGGTTCCGTTCGTGGTCGGGCGCGATGCGATCCCGCTCGAGCTCACCGGGGACGAGCTCGGCGAGGACGAGCTCGTGCGGCTCTTCGGCGCGCACGGAACCGAGCGCGACCGGGTCTTCGCCGCGGCCGACCGGCTTCGTCGCGAGACGTGCGGCGACGAGGTGAGCTACGTCGTGACGAGGAACATCCAGTACACGAACGTCTGCTACTTCCGCTGCGGCTTCTGCGCCTTCTCGAAGGGCAAGCTCGCGAAGAACCTGCGCGGACCGGCGTACCTCGTGCCGGACGCGGAGATCGCGCGGCGCGTGCGGGAGGCCTGGGAGCGTGGCGCAACGGAGGTCTGCCTCCAGGGCGGTATCCACCCCTCGTTCACGGGTGACTACTACGCGCGCGTCGTCGAGACGGTCAAGGCGGCCGCGCCGGAGATCCACGTGCACGCGTTCTCGGCGCTCGAGATCTGGCAGGGGGCGGCGACGCTCGGTGTCGAGCTCGGCTTCTACCTCGAGCGGCTGCGATCGCTCGGGCTCGGGTCGCTGCCGGGCACAGCCGCGGAGATCCTCGACGACGAGGTGCGCGCGATCATCTGTCCCGACAAGGTCTCGACCGCGCAATGGCTTGCGGTGCACGACGCGGCACACCGGGTGGGTCTCCGCTCCAACATGACGATCATGTTCGGTCACGTCGAGCGACCCGTCCACTGGGCGCGCCACCTGCTGCGCACCCGCGAGCAGCAGGCTCGTACCGGTGGATTCACCGAGTTCGTGCCGCTGCCGTTCGTGCCGATGGAGGCGCCGATCTACCTCCAGGGGCGAGCCCGTCGCGGACCGACCCTCGGCGAGTCGCTTCTGATCCACGCGGTCGCGCGGCTCGCGCTCCATCCGCTCGTGACGAACGTCCAGGCGAGCTGGGTGAAGCTCGGCCCCGACGGGGTGCGGCAGGCGCTCGCGGCGGGGGTGAACGACCTCGGCGGCACGCTCATGAACGAGTCGATCTCACGCTCGGCCGGCTCGGAGTGGGGCCAGGAGCTCGCGCCGGGGGCGATGGAGGCTCTGATCCGCTCGGCAGGACGCACCCCGCGCCAGCGGACGACCACCTACGGGACGCCCGAGACGCAGCAGGTGCGCCGCTCGTTCGACGCCGCGCCGCTGGCGGAACCGCTGAACCCGCCCGTCCGCGAGGCCGGGCTCGTGCGGCCTGCAAGGCTCGTTCGGCCCGCGGCCTTCGCCTGACGCGCAGCCGCGGCGTCAGCGGCGGCGGCGCCGGGCGTCCAGCACGAGCGCTGGGATACGGGCGACGATCCTCGCAAGGCCGGTTTTGGAGTGGGCGAGCGCGGCGCGCATGGCGTCGGGGGTATCGGCGCCGTGCAGCCCCTCGCCGTGCCCGACCAGCAGATGCTCAGGCTCGAGTCCCTCGAGCGCTTCGCGCGGCGGCCGCAGCCGGAGGAGCGGGTGGACGCCGATCGCGTCGCGCCCGCTGCGGAAAAACGGGTTCGCCCCGAGCGCCTCGGCGACGACCAGCGTCCGCTCGGCCCCCCACCAGAGCGCCGTCTCCCGCCAGCGAGCCGCGTCGCGGAGGGTGCGCGTCTCGAACGGGGTGCCGGGGAGTGCGTCGGGTGTGACGAGATGAGGCACCCCGAGCTCCTCGGCGACGGCGGCGCAGTCGCGGTTGTGGCGGTCGAGCAACTGGAGCACCGCGACCGGTTGACCGAGCCCATGTGCCCACTCGAGCGCAGGCTCGTGCCGTACGGGGTCGACGAGCCAGACTCTCCCGTCGGCGGCAAGTGCGTGCGACGTTCGCGTCGCGGGCTCGTCGACGACCCACGAGAAACCGTGCGGGCCGCGGTCGTCGCAGAAGCGGATGCTCATCCGTCGAGGGTAAGCGCCCACGGCCGCCCTGCGTCGCAGCCTCCACCGCCTTGAGCAGACGTGAACGGACCCGGGAGATGCCTGCTCCCTCTGTCACGCACGAGCGGGAGGTGCAATTCGCCCCGACTTCCGTGAACGTCCCCCAACCTCCCCCAGGGGCACTCCCGTGTCCCTGCTGCCACGCTATCGGCATATGTGTGACGTGCGTGTGCCGTGACTGTGCCGACACTGTGACGGCACGCCTGGCGCACGAAAGCGTCCGACGAGTGACCTCCGCGCCGTCGCGACTTCCGATCTCCGACTCGTGTGGCCTGGCAGACACCCACCGCACACGCGAGCAAAGCCGACGAGCGAACATGCGACGTGACGGAAAGGCTCGTGTCGTCGTCGCGCAGCTGGGCATACGGCCCGGTGACCGCGTGCTCGCGATCGGGTGCGGGCACGGGGTCGCGGCGACGCTCGTGTGCGAGTTACTCCGCGACGACGGCCGGCTGACGGCGATCGATCGGTCGCCGAAGATGATCGACGCTGTGCGGCGTCGGAGAGGCCTTCGTGAAGGCGGGTCGCGCCGAGTTCCTGGTCGGAGAGCTCGAGACGATCGATCTCGGCGAGCGACGGTTCGACACGATCTTCGCGGTTCGTGTCGGCCTCTTCCACCGCGAGCCCGTCCGTGCGAAGGCGCTCGCCGAGCGCTGGCTCGCTCCGGGCGGCGGTGCGGTGCGGGCGTTCTTCGACGTGCCGCGACGCGCCCGGTATCCGCGTCGCTCAGTCGCGGAGCGACGCGAGCGCTTCGGGCAGGGTGAACCGCCCGGCGAGTAGTGCGCTTCCGGCGATCGCTCCTTCACAGCCGATCTCACGGACGGCCACGAGATCGTCCAGCGACGAGATCCCGCCGGCGGCGATCACAGGTATTCCGGTGGCGACGATCCGCTCGAGGAGGGCGAGATCCGGCCCCGCAAGTGAGCCATCGCGCGTCGTGCTCGTCACGAGCGCCCGGCGGACACCGCGCGCGACGCACCGCGAGGCGAGGTCCGACGCGGTCACCTCCGTCCTCGTCGTCCACCCGTTCCGCGCGACGACGCCCCCCTCGTGGACGTCGATCGCGACGACGATCCCGGCACCGAAGCGGTCGACGGCGTCCTCGAGGAACCCGGGCTCGAGCGCGGCCGTGCCGATCATGACCCGCTCGGCACCGGCCTCGAGGGCGTTCGAGATCGAGTCGAGGGTTCGGTACCCGCCACCGACCTGTACCGGCGGCCCGTCCGCCGCCACGAGCCGCGCGATCAGACCAACGGTCGGCGCACCCGAGAAGGCTCCGTCGAGGTCGACCACGTGCAGTCGGCGCGCCCCGTCGTCTGCATATCGGCGTGCGAGGGCGACGGGCTCGCCACCCTCGAACGTGATCACCTCGCGTCGACCCTGGCAGAGGCGCACGGCGCGACCTTCGAGGACGTCAATCGCAGGTATGACATCGAACTTGTGTGCTAACACGCTATCATGCTAACATAGATGGAATGGCTCGCGCACGTGTGGAATCGAGCTCCGAACGGCGATCGGTCGAGGCGATCGTCGGACTCGACGCTCTCGCGGACGCTTTCGTCGTCCTGAGGACTCGTGACGAGGCGCGACGGTTTCTCCGCGACCTCTGCACGCTGCCCGAGCTCGAGGCGCTCGCGCATCGCTGGCAGACGGCTGCCCTCCTCGAGCGGGGGATGCCGTATCTCGAGATCGCTGAGCGAGTGCCGACCTCGACCGCGACGGTGACCCGGGTGGCGCAATGGCTCCGTCACGGCTCGGGCGGCTACCGGCTCGTCCTCGATCGTCTCAATCGGCGCGGTCGCAGGTGAGCGCGACCGTGATAGACGAGGGGCGGCTCAAGCTCGCAGTCCCTGCGAAAGGACGCATGGCCGAGCCCGCCGTCCGGCTCTGCGCCGACGCCGGCCTCGCCTTCGAGCTCACCGAGCGGTCGCTCGTCGTCCCCTGTGCGAACGCCCCAGTCGACCTGCTCCTCGTGCGTCCGA
>JBPCLB010000252.1:0-7560 GCA_051003695.1 Gaiella sp.
GGCGATGCGGTGAGCGACAACGACGAGCGACCACCTCCCCTCGGCGCGGAATGCCCCGGCCGCCCGGGCAGCACCGGGTCGACCCCCGAGCGCCGCGAGCTCGCCGTAGGTCACCACCTCTCCCCAGGGGACGGCCCGCAGGGCGTGTGCCATCGAGAGCTGGAACTCGGTGAGCCCCTCGAGGTCGATGGCGATCTCGTCGTACGACACCCGGCGGCCGGCGAGGTGCGCCTGGAAGCGTTGGCACAGTTCCGGCACGAAGCCTGCACAGTCTCGGCTCGCGTTCCTCGCTAACGTGACCTCAGGGGTAATCGTGCCCCCCTGGGGGGCCACGCTCTCGTGGGGCGACGACGCGCGGGACGAAGCAGCGTTGATGTGAAGTGGGGCCGCACCCGACCGAGGTGAAGCTCCCCGCGGTCGCGGAGAGGCTGGGCGCGCACGGGCGAGCTCATGCACGACGAGTCGGCCGTCACGAACCCAGAGCTCCCCCGTCCCCCAGCCTTCCGCCTCGTAACTGTGGAACGTCGCGCGCACGATCGACGACGATGCTAGACCCCGCTGCGTCGCTTGGCTGCTCGTCTACCATCGCCACCGATGACCACGAACGGGATCTTTCGGCCCCCGGCGCCGATCAACGAGCCGGTCAAGTCGTATGCCCCAGGCACCCCGGAACGCGCCGAGCTTCGGCTCAGACTCGAGCAGCTGGCCGGCGAGCGCGCGCAGATCCCGCTCGTGATCGGCGGGAAGCACGTCGAGGCGAAGAAAACCTTCGAGACGGTGATGCCCCACGCGCGCGAGCACGTCCTCGCCGATGTCGCGCTCGGCGACGCGAGCCACGTGGAGCAGGCGATCGAGGCGGCCCGTGCGGCACACCACGACTGGTCGCGGACGCCGTGGCACGAACGGGTTGCAGTCTTCCTCCGCGCAGCCGAGCTCCTCGCCGGGCCGTGGCGCTCGACGATCAACGCCGCGACGATGCTCAACCAGTCGAAGACGGCCCACCAGGCCGAGATCGACGCCGCGTGCGAGACGATCGACTTCCTCCGCTTCAACACGGAGTACCTGACCCGAATCTACGCGGAGCAGCCGCTCAGCTCGGCCGGGGTCTGGAATCGCCTCGAGTACAGGCCACTGGAGGGCTTCGTGCTCGCGATCAGCCCGTTCAACTTCACGGCGATCGGCGCGAACCTGACCACCTCCCCGGCACTGATGGGCAACACGGTGGTCTGGAAGCCGGCCTCGACACAGGCGCTCTCCGCATGGGTCACGATGCGGGTGCTCGAGGAGGCGGGTCTGCCGCCGGGCGTCGTCAACCTCGTGTTCGGGCCGGGCGCGGCGATCGGCGAGGCGGCACTCGCCAGTCCTGAGCTCGCGGGGGTCCATTTCACCGGCTCCACCGGCGTGTTCCACTCGATTTGGCGGACGATCGGAGGGTCGATCGACCGCTACCGCAACTACCCGCGCATCGTCGGGGAGACGGGCGGCAAGGACTTCATCCTCGCTCACCCGTCCGCCGATCCCGACGAGGTCGCCACTGCCGTCGTGCGCGGCTCGTTCGAGTACCAGGGCCAGAAATGCTCCGCGTCGTCGCGGCTGTACCTCCCGTCGAACCTGTGGCCCGCGATTCGGGAGCGGCTCGAGACCGACGTCGCCTCGATCCGAATGGGTGACCCCCGCGACTTCGGCAATTTCATGGGCGCGGTGATCGACGCGAGCTCGTTCCGCACCCAGGCCGAAGCAATCGCGGAAGCGAAGGCTGCAGGCGCCGAGATCGTCACGGGCGGGGGCACCGACGACTCGATCGGATACTTCGTCGAGCCGACCGTGATCAAGACCGACGACCCGCAGTTCCGCCTGCTCCGAGACGAGCTCTTCGGCCCGGTCGTGACCGCCTACGTCTACGACGAGAAGCGCTGGGACGATACGGTCGAGCTCGTCGATCGAACCGGCGAGTACGCGCTCACGGGTGCCATCTTCGCGGCGGATCGATACGCCCTCGGCGCCGCGGCGGACGCGCTCACCTACGCGGCAGGCAACCTCTACTTCAACGACAAGCCGACGGGCGCGGTGGTCGGGCAACAACCGTTCGGTGGCGCCCGCGCCTCGGGGACGAACGACAAGGCCGGCTCGCTGTGGAACCTGATTCGCTGGGTCAGCCCGCGCACCGTCAAAGAGACGCTCGTGCCGGCGACGGATTACCGCTACCCGTTCCTGCAGCCCGAGGCTGTTCCTTCCGCACCACGGGAATCCGCGGGAGCGGATTCCCGTGGTGGGTACAACCCCTGAAGCGGCCGCTGCCCGGCCGGTTGACCACGCTGTTCCGGACTCGAGTCCAGGGCATTCCGTAGGGCGAGCCATGCCTCGCCCTCGGCTGCTTCCCGTGCCGAACGATCGAGGTTGCGACGGGCGTCTGGCGATGGAGCACGCGCCACCCGGACTGGGAGCCCGACCCGGCGCCAGAGAGCCCGGCCGACCGCCCCCGCGAGGTCGGCTCGGTGCTCTTCGACGCTGTCGATGCGACCGTCTTCGTCGATCCGTTCGTGCCCGATCGAGACCCGTTGTGGGAGCAATTCGACGAGCACGTCGAGCGCCGCTCGCAGGCAAAGTACGCCGACCGTGGTCGACACGATCCGCAATGCAACCGAGACGTTCTGGAGCTTCCTCTCGGAGATCGCGCTCGGTCCGCTGCTGCTCGCGATCTGCGCTCACCTGATCAAGGTCGCGTGCACGAGCCGCGCCTGGCGGAACGTTCTCGCCGCCGCGTACCCGGGGACGAGAGTCGGCTGGCGGCCGATCTACGTCGCCTACGTGTCCGGTGTCGGCATCAACGCGATCCTGCCGGCGCGCGGCGGCGATGTGGTGCGGGTGGTGCTCGCCCATCGCGCGATCCCAGGCAGCTCCTACACGACGATTCTCTCGTCGACCGTCGTGCTGTCGTTCGTCGACATGACGATCGCCCTCCTCGTGTTTGCCTGGGCCCTTACCCAGGGCGTGCTCCCGTCGCTCGACGTGCTTCCCCAACTACCGGCCTTTGACTACTCGTGGGCCTTCCAGGATGGCGTCGTCAGCCCGCTTGCGTTGCTCCTCGGCGTGGGCCTGATCGCGGCGACGGTGATCCTGCTGCAGCGCTCGTGGGCGAACCTCCGCCCGAGGGTCGAGCAAGCCTTCTCGGTCTTTCGGCCACCGATCCGGTATGTCCGGTCCGTTGTTCTCTGGCAGCTCGCCGACTGGACGCTGCGCCTCGCCACCGTCTGGTTCTTCCTCGGGGCGTTCGGAATCGAGCAGAGCGTCAGGAACATGATCCTCGTGCAAGCGACACAGAGTCTCGCGACTCTCGTTCCCGCGACGCCCGGCGGGATCGGCACCGAGCAGGCATTGATCGTCTATGCGTTCCGCGGCGCCGACATCGCGCGCTCGACGCTGCTCGCATTCAGTGTCGGAATGAAACTGACGCTCACCGTCGTGAACGTCGTGATCGGCTTCACGGCGCTGTTCCTCACGCTTGGCACCTTCCGCTATCGAAGCGTGACAAGCGCGCCCGAGCCGGAGGTGTCAGGCGAGCGGTGAGGCTCAAGCTCCTCCGGTTCGGTTGAGTTGCGCGTACACCGAGCGAGCGGTCTTCGCCGGCAGCCCGGGGACGGCCTCGAGCTCCTCGCGCGACGCCTCGACGAACCGAGCGGCTGAGCCGAAATGACGGAGGATCGCCCGCCTCCGGGCCGGCCCGATGCCTTCGAGCCCGTCGAAGATCGACTCGAACGCCCGCGTGTCCCGGCGACGCCGGTGATAGCCGAGCGCGAACCGATGCGCCTCGTCCCGGGCCCGCTGCAGCAACTGGAGCCCGGCGTCGTGCGGATCGAGTCCGATCGGCTCAGGGCGACCGGGAACGAAGACCTCTTCGTGGCGCTTGGCGAGGGCGATCACCGCTACCCGCGGCACGTCGTACGTCGCGTGGATCGCCTCGAGCGCAGCGGTGAGCTGGCCCTTACCACCGTCGATCACGACGAGGTTCGGAACCGCCGCGAAGCTCTCGTCGTAGCGGTCGGGCGTGGCGGCGTCGCGCAGACGTGCGAAGCGACGGCCGATGACCTGGCCGAGCGAAGCGAAATCATCCTGTCCCTCGAGCCCGCGGACGGCAAAGGTGCGGTAATGCGCGCGTTTCGACTGCGCGTCGTGGAACACGGCCATCGACGCCACGATCTCGCGACCCTGGATGTTCGACACGTCGAAGCACTCGATCCGGATCGGCAGGCTCTCGAGGTTGAGCGCCTCGCGCAACTGCTCGAGCGCCTCGACGCGCCGCAAGCGCTTCCGCTCGGTCGCGGAGGCATCGTGGGTCAGCGCAAGCAGTGCATTCTCCTCTGCCAGTGCGGCAAGACGTCGCTTCTCGCCCCGTTGCGCCGCCCGCACCTCGACGCGCGAGCCGCGGAGGTCCCCGAGAAACGACTCCAGGGCGTCGGTGTCCTCGATATCGGGCGGGACGATCACCTGTGGTGGGATCGCGAACGCCGAGCCGTAGTACTCGAGACAGAACGCTTCGAGCATGGTCGCACGATCCTGGCCGGCGACGTTCTCGAGGTGAAACCCGTGTCGATCCACGATCTTGCCTTCGCGCAGGGGAAACACCTGCACCGCGGCTCGGTCGCCGTCGGAGGCGAGCCCGATCACGTCGACCGTGCCGGTCGCCGACCGGTCGGCCGTCTGGCGCTCGGCCAGGCTCTCGACCGCCCGCAGCCGGTTGCGATAGCGCGCGGCGTCCTCGAAACGCTCTGCCGCCGCGGACTCGCGCATTCGCCGCTCGAGCTGCCTCCGGATCGGACGCGTATCGCCCGAGAGGAACTCGATCACGCCGCCGATGATCGACCCGTAATCCTCGGTCGAGATGTTCCCGACGCAGGGCGCGCAGCAGCGCTCGATGTGGAAATCGAGACAGGGGATACCGGAGTGCCGACCGGGCTTCGGACCCTCGCAGGGCCGAAACTGGAAGACGCGGTTGAGCACGTCGAGCGTCTCCCGCACCTTCTTCGCATTCGCGTAGGGGCCGAAATAGACCGTGCCGCGCCGGTGTCGCTCACGTGTGAACATCACGCGCGGATACTCGTCGGAGACCGTCACCGCGATGTAGGGAAACGACTTGTCGTCTCGCAGTCGGACGTTGAACGGGGGACGATGGCGTTTGACGAGATTCTGCTCGAGGTGGAGTGCTTCGGTCTCGGTCGAGGTCACGATCACCTCGAATCGCGCCACACGCTCGACGAGTCGTCCGATCCCGATCCGGCCGTCACCCCCGCGGTTGAAGTAGCTGCGCACACGGGCGCGCAGCGACTTCGCCTTGCCGACGTAGAGGACCTCGTCCTGCGCGTCGCGAAAGAGATAGACGCCCGGGCCGCGCGGCAGGCTGCCGAGCTGAGCCCGAACGAAATCTTCATTCACGCGAGCTAGCGTACCCCCACCTCGATGCCACGTTTCGTGCCTCTGATCGCTTTCGTGCTCGCGTTCGCGGCCTTCGCGGGGTCCGCGCACGCGGGTGGGCCGACGATGACACTCGGCGCCGCCGAGGACGTCGTCCGCGCCCCCGATCTCGTCACGGCCCGCGCGAACATGTCCCTGCTGCGGCTCGCAGGCTTCACCTCCGTGCGCGTCACATCGAACTGGCAACCGGGCTTGCGTGCGCCGACGGGCGGAGAGCTCGCGATCCTGCGCAACGTCGAGGCGGCCGCGCGGCTCACCGGCGTCCGGGTCTACGTGTCGGTCTACCATCCGGGCTCGCGCACGACGCCGCTGACGGCGACGGCACAGGCCGAGTTCGCCGCGTACACGGCCGCACTCGCCCGCGCGTTGCCGAGCTTCGACGACGTGATCGTCGGTAACGAGCCCAACCTCAACCGTTTCTGGCTGCCCCAGTTCGGGCTCGACGGCAGTAACGCGTCCGCCCCCGCCTACCTCCAACTGCTCGCTCAGGTCTACGACGCACTCGAGGCGACCGACCCGGCGCTCCGCGTGTGGGGCGGCGCACTCGCACCCCGCGGCAGCGACCGTCCGGGCGGCATTCGCCCCACCTCGTCGCCGACGGCGTTCATCAAGGCGCTCGGCGTCGCCTACCGCGCGAGCGGCCGCACGCTGCCGGTGATGGACGGCTTTGCGATGCATCCGTACCCCGACACGTCGTCGCAATCGCCGGACACCCCGCACCCGAACACGACGACGATCGGACTCGCGGACTACGACAAGCTCGTCGGGCTGCTCGGCGAGGCGTTCGACGGAACCGCTCAGCCGGGCTCGACGCTGCCGGTCCTCTACGACGAGTTCGGAATCGAGTCGGTGTTACCCCCCGGGAAGGCCCCGCTCTACACGGGCACCGAGCCGACGACGACACAGCCGGTCGACGAGCGCACCCAGTCGGCGCAGTACGCGCGTGCGCTGCAGCTCGCCTTCTGCCAGCCCAATGTCGCCGGCATGCTGCTCTTCCACTCCCACGACGAGACCGCGCTGCTGTCCTGGCAATCCGGCGTGTACTACGCGGACGGCTCGCCGAAGGCGAGCCTCTATGCCGTCCGCGACGCGCTCGACCGGACGCGAGGCGGCTCGATCAGCCGCTGCGAAGGGCTCGCGCTCGACGTCACGCCGCTTGCAGTGCGATTTCCCTCCCCTACTCGCTTTCTCGGAGGACTCCGTGACGTGCGCTTCCGGTGTTCGCTCGATTGCGCGTGGGAGCTGCGCGCGAGCCGGGTCGCGAACGGGTCTGTCGCTGCGATCGTCCGAGGCTACGGTCGTGCCGGCGCCGAGCTCTTCGCGACACTGCGCGGACGCAGGCTGGGGAAAGGCCTCATCAAGCTAGCTCTGACCGTCACCCATCCCGTCAACCCGGGGCTCGCGACGACGCGCGAGAGCGTCCAGCTGCGCTTGCCGACGCCGCCCGTCTAACCTAGGCAGGGTGACCTACGAGAGGATCGAGGGCGTCGAGGTCGGCCAGTACGTCGCCTACACGTTCTTCAAGATCGACCGTGCCTGGCGTCGGCTGCCCGTCGACGAACGGGTTGCCGGCAAAGATGCGTTTGCGGACGTCGTGGAGGACTGGGCGGGCCGGATGGAAGGTCTGCGCGCGTACTCCACCACGGGCGTCCGTCCCGACGCCGACTTCTTCCTCTGGAAGATCACCGAGCGCTACGAAGATCTGCTCGAGCTGGGTACAGCGCTCAACGGCACACCGCTCGCAGCCTGGCTGGAGACCCCCTACTCGTACCTCGCGACGACGAAACCCTCCGTCTACACCGACAAGAAGCGCGTCCGTCAGGGCAAGGTGATTCCGCGCGACGCGCCGTATCTCGTCGTCTACCCGTTCGTCAAGACCCGGCCGTGGTACTCACTCTCCTTCGAGGAGCGTGGTGCGGCGATGCGGGAGCACGCCGAGGTGGGCGGCAAGTTCGTCACCGTCACCAACCACACGACCTACTCGTTCGGGATCGACGACCAGGAGTTCATGCCCGCGTTCGAGTGCGAAGAGCCTGCCGACTTCATGCACCTGATGATGACCCTGCGCGAGACCGAGGCGTCGAAGTGGAC
>JBPCLB010000253.1:0-3679 GCA_051003695.1 Gaiella sp.
GGCGGAATCGAACGCGGTACATACGTGCCGCGTCTGCTCGCTTCGGTTGTCGCGGAGGCGATGGAGACGGCTCGCGTGACGGCAATCCTCGGCCCGCGGCAGGCGGGTAAGACGACGCTCGTCCGTCGGATCGCGGAGGAGCGGGGGCTGACGTACGTCACGCTCGACGACGACACCGTGCGAAGCGCTGCGCTGTCCGATCCGTACGGGTTCGTGCTCACGCTCGGACGGCCGGCGGCGATCGACGAGGTGCAACGCGTACCCGATCTGATGCTCGCGCTCAAGCGGGTCGTCGACGACGATCCGACGCCCGGACGCTTTCTGGTGACGGGATCGGCGAATCTCCAGACGCTTCCTACCATCGCCGACGCACTTCCGGGCCGGGTCGACTACTTGCGACTCGACCCGTTCGCGGAGGCGGAGATCGGCAGGCAGACGACGTCGGTCGTCGATCGGCTGTTCGACCCGAATCCGCTCGCGCGTGCGACAGACGTGGCGGGACGCGAGCCTTATGCGGAGGCGACGATCGGCGGGGGCTTCCCCGAAGCGAGAATGCGCGCAGGACGGGCTCGTGAGCGCTTCTTCGCTGGATATCTCGCCGCGCTCGTCGACCGCCAACTCGACGACGTCGCATCGCTTCGCACCGCCGATCGCGTCCTGGATCTCCTCCGGCTCGTGGCGTCTCGTTCGGGGGCACTGGCCGAGCCGTACGCGCTCGGTCGCGAGCTCGGGTTGGACGGCAAGACCGTCCGAGCTCAGCTCAACGCGCTCGAACGTCTCTTTGCCGTGCGGCTCGTCCCCGCGTGGAGCACGAACCTGGGAGCACGCGTCACCCGTACGGCGCGCGTGTACGTCGCCGATTCGGGCATGCTCGCGTCACTTCTGGGCGCCGACGAGCATGTGTTCCTTCGTGACCAGACAGGACAATTCGCCGGCCCGCTGCTGGAGACCTTCGTGGTCAACGAGTTGCTGCGGCAGGCCGGTTGGGCAGCGACTGCTGTGCGGGCGTCGTACTACCGGGACGATCGCCAGCGCGAGATCGATCTCGTCCTCGAAGCCGGACGACGCGTCGTCGTCGTCGAGATCAAGGCTGCGGCGACGGCCGATCGGCGAGACGCACGCCACCTCGCGTTTCTCAGAGACCGACTCGGCGACCGCTTCGTGCGCGGGGTGGTCCTCTACACAGGCACGGCCACGGTCTCGCTCGGCGATCGCATCGTCGCGCTCCCGATCAGCGCGCTCTGGCGCCCAGCGGCGGCGCTCCCTCGCGGGGGGCCAGCGCCGAGCTGAGGACTGCTCGCGCGCGCGGGTTCGCTCAGTCTTCATGGCCGTTACGCGCCCGGGTGCCAGTTCACGGCTGAGCTGGCACTGCTCGCGCAGCGAGAACGTGCCTCTGAGCGCCTCAAACCGCTGCTACCCTGCCGGCTGTCCGCTCTCTCGGCCGGCCGTGTGCTTCCTTCACGCCGCGCGGGGACTGCGGAGTCGCAGATCGAGAGGAGACCAGATGGCTCTCACCAAGGAAGTCAAGCAGGAGCTGATCACGAAGCACGGCCAGTCTGACCAGGACACCGGCTCGACCGACGTCCAGGTCGCGATGCTGACCCGCCGCATCAACGACCTCACCGAGCACCTGCGGACGCACCCGAAGGATCACTACTCTCGTCGGGGCCTGCTCAAGCTCGTGGGTCAGCGCCGCCGCTTCCTCAACTACCTGCAGAAGAAGGATCTCGAGGGCTACCGCGCCCTCATCAAGGAGCTCGGCCTGCGCCGCTAGCTCCCGCCGGGACGGGAGGTGGGTGTTTGATCGAGTCTCGCAGAGTCACGCGCGAGACTGGCTCAAACTTCCACCTTCCGCCACACACCGCAAGACGGAAGGAACACACCAGATGAGCACGATGAGCACGGGGCGTCTCGCCTCGGTGTCCGTCGAGATCGGCGGTCAGGAGATCGCCTTCGAGACGGGCAAGCTCGCCAAGCAAGCGGACGGCGCTGTCGTCGTTCGCAGCGGCGACACCATGATCCTCGCAACGGCGGTCGGGCGGCAGGACGCGCGCCCCGACGCGGACTTCTTCCCGCTGACCGTCGACGTCGAGGAGCGCATGTACGCGGCCGGGAAGATCCCCGGCGGCTTCTTCAAGCGGGAGGGGAAGGCGTCGGAACGCGCGACGCTCAACGCCCGCATGATCGACCGCCCGATCCGGCCGCTCTGGCCGAAGGGCTTCAAGAACGAGGTGCAGGTGATCTGCACCGTCCTCTCCGCGGACATGGTCGTGCCGCACGACATCCTCTGCATCAACGGGGCCTCCGCGGCGCTCGCGATCTCGCCGCTGCCGTTCCTCGGCCCGGTCGGCGCCGTGCGCGTCGCCCGGATCGGCGACGAGCTCGTCCTCAACCCGACCTTCACGGCCCAGGAAGAGGACACCACACTCGATCTGATCGTGGTCGGAACGCGCGACGCGCTGACGATGATCGAGGCAGGCGCCGACCAGGTGCCCGAGGCCGTGATGCTCGAGGCGTTCGAGCTCGCCCACGCCGAGATCATCCGGATCTGCGACGCGATCGACGAGCTCGTGCGCCAGGTCGGGAAGCCGAAGTGGATCGACATCGAGCTGAACGCCGAGCTCGCGGCAGCTCACGGCGACAGGGTGCGGCAGAAGATCCAGGACGTCGGACTGCGCGACGCCGCGATTGTCGTCGACGAGCTGCTCGAAGAGGTCGCGCCGACGATCACGATGGACTCGACCGAGGACGACATCGTCCGCGAGCTCCAGGTGAGCCACGGGCTCTCGATGCTGCTCGACAAGCAGCGGATCGTGGCGGTCGAGGGACCGCTGCGGGAGCAGTTCGAGTCGGACCTGAGGGCGCTGACCGACGCGGAGCAGGACTCGAAGGAGCTCAAGTCCCGCAAGCGCACCATTCTCTACGACCGCATCCAGGACGAGCTCCGGCTCCCCTTCCCGGTCGGCGAGGCGAGCGAGGGCCAGGAGCCCGCCAAGGACTCGCTCACGCGCACGACGATCAAGAAGGCGGCAGACGCCGTCTACAAGGATCTCGTCCGCAAGAAGATCGCGGTCGACAAGCGCCGGCCGGACGGTCGCGGCACGGAGGAGATCCGCTCGATCTCGACCGAGGTCACGGTCGCGCCGCGGGCGCACGGCTCCGCGCTCTTCACCCGTGGACAGACGCAGATCCTCACCCTCTGCACGCTCGGCACCGCCAAGGAGCAGCAGCGGATCGACGATCTCTCGCCGGAGAACGAGCGTCGCTTCATCCACCACTACAACTTCCCGCCCTACTCGGTCGGGGAGACCGGGTTCATGCGGGGGCCGAAGCGGCGAGACATCGGGCACGGGGCGCTCGCGCAGCGCGCGCTCCAGCCGGTGATCCCGGCCGCCGAGGACTTCCCGTACACGATCCGCCTCGTCTCGGAGACGCTCGAGTCGAACGGCTCGTCGTCGATGGGCTCGGTCTGCGGCTCGACGATGTCGCTGATGGACGCGGGCGTGCCGCTGCTCGCGCCTGTCTCCGGCATTGCAATGGGTCTCGTCAAGGAAGGCGACGACTACGTGATCCTGACCGACATCCAGGGAGCCGAGGATCACCTCGGCGACATGGACTTCAAGGTCGCCGGCACGGCCGACGGGATCACGGCCCTGCAGATGGACATCAAGATCACCGG
>JBPCLB010000254.1:0-5322 GCA_051003695.1 Gaiella sp.
GGACCGCCTTGTGCTTCTTGTGTTTGGGGGAAAACCAGGCCACCACAGCCGACCCGGTACCTGGCTTCAGCCAGGCACCTCCGGGGGGCCACGGCGCTCACGTCTTTCGTCACGCCACGACCTCCAACGGTCGTGCGATCTCCGCCGGGCCGTGAGCGGCATGGACGTCGCTCGGCGCGAGGATTCCCTCGAGCGACGAAGCGCCGTGGAAGGGGCAGCCGCCTTCCTCGACGTGTGCGAGGAACTCGGCCCGGAACTTCGCGACGTAGCTCGCGACCGCGATCGCATCGGAGTCGCCGAGAGGGCAGAGGCAGGTGCCGTTGATTCGCTCGCCCACGTCGAGCAGCAAGTCGAGGTCGGTGTAGGCCCCGCGTCCGTCCTCGAGCTTCTGCAGGATCTGCGTCAGCCAGCGCGTACCCACGCGACACGGTGTGCACTTGCCGCAGGACTCGTGCTCGTAGAACTGTGAGACGCGGATCGCGAGCTGAACCATGCAGGCGCGGTCATCGATCGCGATCACCGCGGCGGAGCCGATCGCGCTTCCGGCCGCGGTGATCGAGTCGAAGTCGAGCGTCACCTGCTCGACCTCGGCGGCGGTCAGGATCGGGGTCGACGAGCCGCCCGGGATCACGGCCTTGAGCTTCCGTCCGCCGGGAACCCCGCCGCCCACGTCGTAGATCAGCTCGCGCAGCGGAAAGCCGTGCGGGAGCTCGTGGTTCCCGGGCCTGGCGACGTTGCCCGAGAGCGAGAAGACACGCGTCCCGGTCGAGTTCTCGACCCCGAGCTTCGCGTATTCCGCGCCGCCGAGCTCGAGAATCGGCGGCACGGTCGCGATCGACTCGACGTTGTTGACTGCGGTCGGCGCTGCGTAGAGCCCCGCGATCGCCGGGAACGGTGGCTTCGTCCGTGGCTGCCCGCGCTTGCCCTCGAGCGACTCGAGCAACGCCGTTTCCTCACCGCAGATGTAGGCGCCCGCGCCGCGATGCACGACGATCGTGACTCCACCGAGCAAGTCACGCTCCCTCAGCTGCTCGAGCGCGTGAACCAGCACCTCGAACTCGCGCTCGTACTCGCCGCGGATGTAGACGAAGACATTGGTCGACTCGATTCCGCGCGCGGCGATCAGGCAGCCCTCGAGGAAGCGGAAGGGAACGCGCAACAGGATCTCGCGGTCCTTGAACGTGCCGGGCTCGGACTCGTCGGCGTTGACGACGAGGTAGTGGGGTTTCGCGATCTGGTCGAGCTTGGGTACGAAGCTCCACTTGCGGCCCGTCGGGAAGAAGGCGCCGCCGCGGCCGCGCAACCCGGAGGTGTTGAGCTCGGCAATCAGCTCGTCGGGCGTCATCGTCAGGGCCCGGCGCAACGCCGTGAGCCCACCTGCCGCTTCGTAGTCCGCGAGCTCGGTGACGGCGCCACCATTCGTGCCGGCGAAGATCACCTCCGGCCCGCGCGCCCGGTTCTCAGCCATGCCGCAGCTCCCGCACGAGCGTCGGCACGTCGGCGGCGGAGACGTTGAGCCTGTGGCGGTTGTTGACGGCGACCACGGTCGCCCAGCCGCAGCCGCCGAGGCATTCGACCGTGCGCAGGGTGAACGCTCCGTCCTCCGTCGTCTCGCCGACCGAGATTCCGAGCTCGTCGACGAGAGCGTCCACGACACCCTGTGCGCCCCGAAGCGCGCAGGAGATGTTCGTGCAGACCTCCAGCTGAAAGGCGCCCACCGGCTCGAGCCGGAACATGTCGTAGAAGGACGCGATCGAGTGGCAATACGCAGGCGTCGTGTCGAGCGCGTCGGCGACCTCGCGGAACGCCTCCTCGGGGAGCCACCCTCCGTGCTCGGCCTGCGCGAGTTGCAGCGCCGGCATCACCGCGGAGCGCTCATCCGGATACTCCGCTCTCAATTTCTGAATCTCGTCGTACAACCCGGTGCTCATCCGAATCTCCCAGTAGCTGATTGGCGCGCAGCGTCAATCATCGATCGACGTCGCCCATCACGGGGTCGAGCGAGGCGGCAACGGCGACGAGATCGGCGATCGCCGTGTCGCGCACGCAGGTCGCCGTTGCCTGGAGTGCAGCAAAGCTGGGTGCCCGGAACTTCACGCGCCACGGCTTCACACCCCCGTCCGAGACGAGATAGCACCCACACTCGCCACGGGCCGACTCGATCGCGACGTAGACCTCGCCCTCGGTCACGCGGTAGCCCTCGGTGACGATCTTGAAATGGTGGATCAGCGACTCCATCGAGGTATGGAGCTCTTCTCTGGGCGGCAGCACGACCTTGCGGTCGTCGGCGATCCACGGCTCGCCGCGGAGCTCCTCGAGCCGGTCGACGCACTGTGCGACGAGGCGCGACGACTGCCGCATCTCGTCCATGTGCACCTTGTAACGGTCGTAGACGTCGCCGTTCTCGTACACGGGTACCTCGAACTCGACCTCGTCGTAGGCGAGATACGGCATGTTCCGGCGCAGATCCCAGTCGACGCCGGAGGCGCGCAGCATCGGCCCGGATTGACCGAGGGCGAGCGCGTCGGCCGCCGAGAGCGGGCCGATCCCCTTCGTTCGCTCCAGCCAGATCTTGTTGCGGTCGAGCAGGCCCTCGTACTCGTCGACCGCCTTCGGCATCCGCTTCGTGAACGCCCGGGCCTCCGCGTAGAAGCCCTCTGGAATGTCCTCGGCGAGGCCGCCGACCTGGAAATAGCGCGTGTGCATGCGCACGCCTGTGACCATCTCGAACAGGTCGAGCACGAGGTCGCGCTCCCGGAACGCGTACCAGAACATCGAGATCGCGCCGATCTCGAGCGCCGAGGTTCCGAGCCAGACGAGGTGCGAGTGGATCCGGTTCAGCTCTGAGAGGCACATCCGCATCCACGTCGCCTTCGCGGGTGTTTCGAGCCCGAGCAGCTTCTCGATCGCGAGGACGAAAACGAGCTCGTTCGCCTGGAAGGAGAGGTAGTCGATCCGCTCCGGGTACGTGATCCCCTTCCAGTAGGTCTTGGCCTCCATCGTCTTCTCGAAGCCCGTGTGGAGGTAGCCGATCACGGCGCGGATCCCGGCGACTCGCTCACCGTCGAGGTCGACGATCAGCCGCAGAACGCCATGCGTCGAGGGATGGTTCGGCCCGAAGTTGATCGTGAGGATGTCCTCGAGCTTGTGTCTCGTGGGGTCGATCTCGAGGATCGTCGGGCACGGTGAGGGGATGCGGGTGCCGTCGTAGATCCGCACTGTCGGCATCACCGTCATCGAACGTCCTGACCCCACGCCACGGGACGGCGCGTCGTCATTCCTCCCCCGAGAACCGCACGGGCTCGCCGCCGAGGGGATAGTCCTTGCGCAGCGGGTGGCCTTCCCAGTCCTCCGGCATCAGGATCCGGACGAGATTGGGGTGCCCGCGGAAGCCGATCCCGTACATGTCGAACGCCTCGCGCTCGTACCAGTCCGCCGCCGGATAGACCGGGACGAGCGAGTCGAGCTCGTCACCCTCGTCGAGCCAGGCCTGCACGCGCACCCGTGCCGGCTCGTCGCCGACGCGCAGCAGGTGGTAGGAGACCGAGAAGCGCTTCGGCTTCGGGTCGGGCACGCGCTGGAAGCCCTGCGAGCCGACGTCGTTGAGGTCGCGTCCCTCACGGGTGCCGATGTAGCCGGCGACGCCCATTCCGCCCCAGCCGAGGTAGTCGACCGGCGAGATGTCGATCAGCACGTTGAAACCCTCGGCATCTCGTAGCTGGGCACATGCCTCGACGACGCGGTCGGGGTCGACGACGAGCGTCGTCTCTCCGTGTGCTTCGACCGTCTCGACGAGTCCGGGCACGCCGTCGTACGTCATTGTGCCGCACCCCTTTCCGCCTGATCGGGATCCGCCGAGAGGATCCCGATCGCGGTCGATCCCCGCCTGCGGCGGGGCAGACCCCTGAAGCGGCCCGCTACGCGGCCGGAGGCTCTGTTCATTAGCGGCCTGCTTCGCGGCCGGGGGAGATGCTCACTGCGCAACTCCACGGATCTTGTAGGCGGGCGGCACGCCCGCTCTGATCTTCTCGTGCAAGCGGACGATGCCCTCCATCAGCGCCTCGGGACGTGGCGGGCAACCGGGGACATGGATGTCGACCGGGAAGATCTTGTCGACGCCCTGGAGCACCGTGTAGTTGTTGAACATCCCGCCCGAGCTCGCGCAGGCACCCATCGCAATCGTCCACTTCGGCTCGAGCATCTGGTCGTAGACCTGCCGCGCCGGCCCCGCCATCTTGTGCGTCATCCGACCCGAGACGATCAGCAGGTCGGCCTGGCGCGGTGAGGAGGAGAACCGCTCCATCCCGAACCTCGCGATGTCGTAACGCGAGGAGACGATCGACATCATCTCGATCGCACAGCAGGCGAGCCCGAACGTGTCGGGCCACATCGAGTTGGACTGCGCCCAAGCGATCGCCTTCTCGACCGTCGTCGTCAGCAGCGCGTCCTCGATCTCGTCGACCTCCTGCTCGAAGACGCCCGGCCCTTTGTCGGGCCAGAGCGTGCGCTCGGACTTCAAGCCGGCCTGCGCGAGCGGCCGGTCGGAAACCATCGGCAGCCGCTTGCCTATCGCCACTCGAGCGCCCCCTTACGCCAGATGTAGACGTAGGCGACACCGAGGATCGCGATGAAGACCAGGAACTCGACGAGCCCGAACCAGCCGAGGGCGTCGAGCTGCACCGCGAGCGGGTACAGGAAGACGATCTCGATGTCGAACAGGATGAAGAGCATCGCCGTGAGGTAGAAGCTGACGGTGAAGCGCCGCTCCTGCCCGGGCGCCTGCTCGGAGACGCCCGATTCGAACGGCAGCATGCGCTGCTTCGTGCGGGTCGACGGGCGCGTCGCGAAGACGAACGACATCACGATCATCGAGCCCGGGATCGCCGCTGCGAGCAGCGCGTAGATGAGGAAGGGCAGGTAGTCCGAGAGCATGGCGGCTCGTTCGCAACCTACCACTCCTCGGAGGGGTTACGAAGATTGGGCCGAATGCCGATGGAGACTGAGAGACGGGTGTCACAAAGTCGGCTCGAGACCCGCATCCGCTAGGATCAGACCAATGGAGATCATCGAGCGCCCCACCGAGCTTGCGATCGACCTTACGCCGCTGGCCGCCGCCAAGGTGAAGGAGCTGATGGCCGAAGAGCCCGATGCCGGCGAGCTCGTCCTGCGTCTAGCGATCCAGGGTGGCGGGTGCTCCGGTTTCCAGTACGGACTCGGCTTCGACAGTGGCGCCGCCGAAGGCGATGTCGAGGTCGAGCTCGAGGGCGTGCGCGTCGTCGTCGATCCCTACAGCGCCCCGTATCTCAAGGGCGCGAAGGTCGA
>JBPCLB010000255.1:0-12569 GCA_051003695.1 Gaiella sp.
CTCCAGGTCTGGGGCGAGCCGCCGACAGCGGAGCGTCCTGATCGTTTCTCCCGTGTCGTGACGACGAGAGCGGCCCTGCAAGCCTATGCCGACTCCTCGACGAGCAGAAGGCGTCTGAGAGGCGAGAACGAGTCGCCGCCCTCGGCGTCGTTGGGGTCACCGGGCCCGGGCACGTACGGCTGGGTGGGTCGAGACATCTACGAGCTGCGCGCTCTGGTGGAGGAGCTTCGGAGCCGGATCGAGGCGCTGGAGGGCCGATAATCGTCTCGGCTTACCATTCGGGCTTACCATGTCGCCCGCGAGGGTGGTCGAGGTACCCAGGAATGGCTTGAATACAGGAGCCGACGGGGAGACTCGAACTCCCGACCCCTTCATTACGAGTGAAGTGCTCTACCAGCTGAGCTACGTCGGCGAAGCGCCGCAGTATAGCCCCGCCCGATGTGGATCTCAGCTCGCGGGGTGAGCGCAGCGAGTGGACCTCTTATCCCTGCTTAACGCTCGCTACTCGACCGGCGACGTACGCTCGCCACATGGCAGCGCGGCTCGTGGTCGCAGTCCTCGCCTCCGTCGGTCTGCTCGGGGTCGTCGGCGAGGCAGCGGCTCGGGAGGTCGTCCTCCAGGACGGCGAGGGCCGGACGATGCGGTTCGACGTGCGTGCCGACGTCGACGTCGGCTGGTACGCCGGCCTCCTCCGCCGCGCGGCGCACGCCGACGAGATCTCGCGGGTCACGATCCGGATCGTCAGCTGGGACGGGCTCCGCGAGCGCTGCGGGCCTGGCGCCGCCGGCTGCTACACCCGCAGCGCGGGCTTCCGCGGGATCGTCGTCGTGCCCGCCGGCCGCAGCAGGGAGATCGCCCACACGCTGATCCACGAGTACGGACACCACGTCGATGCGAGCCGGCGGCACGGCGGGCTCAGTGAGCCGAACGGCACTCCGCTCTGGTGGAAGGCACGCGGGATGGCCGAGCTCGTCGCCGTGCGGAGCGTCCGCGACGGCTACCAGGTCGGTTGGAACCGCTCCGTCGCGGAGATCTTCGCCGAGGACTACGCGTATGCGAACATCGGGGGCCCGTACCGGATTCCGTGGCTCGGCGCGCCCACGCAGACGATCCAGCAGGCGATCCGCGCCGATCTCGGACTCGCCGAGCCGCCGGTGATCGCCACGGCGCGTCCCGCGCTGAAGCCCGTCGTGATCGTCCGCCAGGGGACGCTCGCACCGAACGCGCAGGTCGCCGTCCGCTTCGGTCTGCTCGGCCCGAACCGCCGCGTCGAGGCGACGGGTGTCCTCGCCGGCCCGGGGCTCGGCGGGCCGCGCACGCGCATCGAGGTGTCGTGCGGCAACGCCGCCCGCACCCGCAGCATCACGGGCGCGGGACGCACCGCAACCGTCGACCTGGCGCGCGTGGGGCCCGCCGAATGCGGAGCGACGATCGTCAACACCGGCAATCGAGACGAGCGCTTCCGCTTCACCGTCAGGCTGACGCTGCGCCGCTGACCCAGTACAGAACGCTGACGCACGTGGCTTCAGCGCGCGCCGGAACCTTCGCTCGGTGAAAGGTGCTTGTCAGTAGCAAACGGTTCCTACCACTGGTAGCATCGCGGTATGAAGATCAGTATCAGCCTCGCGGATGTCGATGTCGACTTCCTCGACGGCTACGCCAGGACACAGGGCCTCGGCACCAGATCGGCGGCCGTCCGAGAGGCCGTGCAGCTCCTCCGAACGGCGGAGCTCGGTGACGATTACGCGAACGCCTGGGCGGAATGGGAGCGCGATCCCGCCTCCGAGGCATGGGAGTCGACCGCGTCGGACGGGCTCCCTCCCTCGGAATGACCCTGCGTCGATCCGACATCCGGCTCGTCGACCTCGAGCCGTCGGTCGGGTCCGAGGCGGGCAAGGTGCGACCGGCCGTGGTCGTCAGCAACAACCGCGCCAACGCGACCGCGGCCCGACTCGAGCGTGGCGTCGTCACGGTCGTACCCATGACGTCGAATGTCGAGCGCGTGTATCCGTTTCAGGTTCTCCTCCGGGCAGACGTGTGCGGAATCCCGCTGGACTCCAAAGCGCAGGCCGAGCAACTGCGCTCGCTCAGCGTCGTCCGGGTTGGCGCCCTCGTCGGTCGCGTCCCAGACCAGCTCATGGCCGAGCTCGACAGCGCTCTCCGTCTCCACCTCGCCCTCTGAGCTCAGGCGAAGACCCGGCGCAGCCGCACGAACAGCGCCTCCAGCCAGAGCGCCGCGGCGACGTTGAACTCCTCCGCGACCCGCCATGCCTGGCGCACCGTCTCGGCGGCGTCGCGGGCAGAAGGGCCCACGCGCGCGGCGTCGGCGCGGAGCTCGTCGAGCCGGTCGGCGTGCACGACGACGTTCTCGGCTCCCTCGGCGACAACGACGAGATCTCGATACCACGCCTCGAGCTCCTCGAGCGAGGCGAGCAGCTCCTCGCGCTCGGCGCCGCGTTGCGCGCGTCTGACCCGCTGGTCGGCCTCACGCGAGGTCAGCTCGACGTGCTCGATCGCAACGGTCTCGCGCTCTCTCGCGGCGGCGCCCCGCGCGCTGGCGGCCGCGGAGACGACGGCAGCGGCAGCGACGGGATCGAAACTGTCCACGCCGTAGGTGCCGCGCGCAGCTTCGAGGAGCGCAAAGCGCCGTTTCCGAGCGTCGGGATCGAGGAGCCGCCCCGCGCGGTCGAGACGGCCGGCCGCGACGCGCGCCACGGCTCGCGCTTCCTGCTCTGGCAACTCGGGTGCCTGGGCATCGACCCACGCCCTCACCGCACGGTCGGACAGCCGGCTGAACGGAACCGGCTGACAGCGCGAGCGGATCGTCTCCGGCAGCGGGCCTAGCTCGTCGGCGACGAGCACCATCGTTGCGTACTCGGGCGGCTCCTCGAGATCCTTGAGCAGCGCGTCGGCGGCATCGTCGCCGAGGAGGTGCGCGTCGAAGACGAGATAGACACGACGATCGGCCTCGAACGGCCGCATGTGGAGATCGTGATGCAACTCGCGGATGCGGTCGATCCGGATCATGTCGCCCAGCGCCTCTATCACCGACAGGTCAGGATGCGTGCGATCACGCACGCGGCGCGCGTCGCCGAGCAGCGCGCCGGCGAAGGCGAGCGCTGCCGCACGCTTGCCAACGCCCGCTGGGCCGTGGAAGAGGTACGCATGCGCGGCACCGTCCGCGAGGGCCGCCGTCATGAGACGCTTGGCCTGCAGTTGCTCGGGGAGCTCGGCGAACGGGTCGGCCACACTCACCACCAGCCGATCGTCGGGAAGCATGGATCCACACGGAGGCACTGACACGCGAAGGCCGCCGCGCCGACGTCGCCCGTCCAGAGCGAGAACCGGCCCCGACCGTGGCGCTCGCGCTCGCGCTCCACCTGGGCGAGCGCGTGCAGCGCGAACGCGCGGGCGCGCTCGAGCCAGAGCTCGTCGCCCGTCCGGGCGTGCAGCGCGAGGAAGGCGAACCCGTTCCCGGCGGTGCCGTGGCAGAGGCCCGGGCCCTTCGCGAGCGGTCCCGCGGTCCACGTCAGGTTCCCGCCGGCAAGGAGCAGCTGGTCGAGGTCGCCGTCCGCCGGGAGGGAGGCGAGCGAGCAGACGATGCCCGGCGCGCCGTGACACCACTGCACTCGGATCTCGCCGTTCGCGATGAGCTCCACCCCCCAGCGAGTCGGCCAGTTCGCCTGGCCGCCGTCGCGAGCCGCCGCCTCGCGAACGACCTCGACGGCCCGCCGAGCGAGTCGCCTCCGGCGCTCGCAGTCGAGCAGCCCGCCTCCGCGCCAGAGGCTCTCGACGATGCCGACGAACCCATGAGCGGGACCGAGGTAGACGACCCGTTGCCCGTAGAGATCCTGCGTCCAGAGCCCGGTGTCGGGATCCTGCGCGTCGAGCAGCGCATCGGCCGAGGCGCACCACGCCTCGCGCCACCGCTCCTCTCCCGTCCGCGCGAGCATCGCCTCGGCCGCGAGCATCGTCCCCGGCGCGCCCCACATCAGCTCGAGCGTCGGATTGCGCGCGTTCGCGACGATGCGGTCGTGGAGTCGATCCGCGCGCGCGGGATCCGGATCGATCAGCTCGGCGACGAGGAGGACGCCTGCCTCCCCGAGCCAGAGCCCCGGCGGTGTCGGTTCCTCGCCGGCTGCGTCGGTCAGGACGACGTACTCGCGGGAGAGCCGCGCCGCGGCCTCGCAATAGTCGCGCTGCAGCTCGACGACGCCTACGCGCTCGAGCGCGACGAGCGCCCAGAGCATCCCTGCCGCACCCGACCAGAGAGAGTGCGTCGTGTACACGTCGGTGCCGAGGTATTCCTCGTCCGCCGGGTGGAGCGGCCACCAGCCCTGCTCGTGGAAGGCGGCCTCCGCCTCCGCGACGATCTCCTGGATGCGGGCGCGAACCTCGCTCTCCTCCCAGCGATCGGCGACGAGTGGCTCGTGCGACCCAGCCAGGAACAGCCTCACCGGTTGCCCACCGCTGTGGCGATCTGCTCGGCGACCTCGTCGACCGGCAGCGCGCCGTCGACGACCACGTACCGATCCGGAAAGCGCGTCGCGAGCAGATGGTAGGCGTCCCGGGCACGCCGCATGAGCTCGACACCGCCCCGCTCGATCCGGTCGGGGTCGCCGCCGAGCCGCCCGACCGCAGTCGCCGCGTCGAGCTCGATGAGGATCGTCCGATCGGGGAGGAGACCGCCGGTGACGGCCAAGTTGAGCTCCAGCACGACATCGATTCCAAGTCCTCGCCCCCCGCCTTGATACGCCACCGACGAATCGAGGTACCGGTCGCAGACGACCGTTGCACCGCGGGCGAGCGCCGGCCGGATCACCTCATCGACGTGCTGTGCTCGCGATGCGGCGTACAGCGCCGCCTCGGCCCACGGCGCCACGTGGCTCCCATGGAGCACGAGGTCGCGGATCCGCTCGCCGAGTGCGGTGCCGCCGGGCTCACGCGTCGCCGCGACCTCGGCGCCTTCGGCGCGAAGCGCGTCGACTAGGAGCCGCGCCTGCGTCGACTTCCCCGAACCGTCGATTCCCTCGAAGGTGACGAACACGGCTCCGTAGGATACGGCGGTGCGCGCGCTCGTCACCGGTGGAGCCGGGTTCATCGGCTCCCATCTCGTCGATGCCCTCGTCGAGCGAGGCGACGAGGTCGTGATCGTCGCCGATCTCTCGACCGGCAGGCGCGACCTCGTGAACCCGGCGGCCGAGCTCCACGTGCACGACATCCGGGAGCCGTTCACCACCGACGCGACCCTCGTCTTCCATCTCGCCGCCCAGGCGGACGTCGGGACGTCGATGGAGCGGCCCTCCTTCGATGCGGAAGTCAACGTCGTCGGGACGGTGAACGCGCTCGAGGCCGCACGGGCGGCCGGGGCGCACCTCGTCTTCTCGTCCACCGGCGGCGCGATCTACGGTGAGGTCGACGCTCCGGCCGCCGAGAGCTCGCCGCTGCTGCCCGTCTCGGCGTACGGGCTGGCGAAGCGCTCGGCCGAGGTCTACGTCGACGGCTGGAACCGGATCTTCGGCAGCCGGCACGTCGTCCTCCGCTTCGCGAACGTCTACGGGCCGCGCCAGTCCGCTGCGCTCGAGGGCGGCGTGATCGCGATCTTCCTGGAGCGGCTCGCCGCCGGGGAGCAGACGACGATCTTCGGCGACGGCTCGATCGTCCGCGACTTCGTCCACGTCGACGACGTCGTCCGGGCCTTGCTCGCCGCGGGCGACCACCGCTCCGGCGTGTTCAACGTCGGCACGGGGATCGAGACGAGCATCGCCGAATTGCATTCACTTTGCGAGCAGGGTGTGGGAGTGGACGCGCCCCCCGACTACGGGCCGGCTCGCGCCGGGGACGCACGGCGGAGCGTCCTCGATCCCGGCCACGCGAGCCGTGAGCTCGGGTTCCGCGCCACGGTCGCACTGGCGGAGGGAATCGCCTCTACCGTCGGGAAGGACTGAGCGCACCGCGGGCGAACCCGGGAGCGCTGTGGCTCATTCGCTCCGCCTGACGTACGCCGACCCCGCCGAGACATGGCGCACGCGCACGATGGTGCTCGCGGGCGTTGCATCCGTTCAGCTCGTCCTCGTGCTCGTGCTCGGTGGCGCGCTGCTCGTCAAGCCCGCAGACTCGGCCGACATCACACGCACCCGGCCGCTCTTCGAGGTCGTTCCCGGAGCAGGCAAGCCCGTGGTGGCTGCCAGGCCGATCGCGACGAAGCGGAGGCCGTCCACCAGCACGAGCGGCGCCGAGCTGCCGAGGCGCAAGGTGTCCGTCCTCGTGCTCAACGGCAACGGCCGTCGGGGCGCCGCTGCTCTCGCCGCCAACCGCGTCACGGGACGCGGCTACCGCGTCGGCGGCGTCGCGAACGCGCCCAGTCATGCCTACGCCCGCTCGATCGTTCTCTACCGGCCCGGCTTCAAGGACGAAGGACGACGGCTCGCGCGCGATCTCGGTGTCGGCATCGTCAGCCCGCTCGACGGGATGCGGCCCGGGCAGCTCCACGGCGCCCATGCGGTGCTGATCCTCGGCGGCTAGCCCTCGCTGCGCTCGGCGCAAGGTGCCGGACAGGTCCGGCACCGACACGGCTTCGATGAGACGAACCGAGACGCCGCACTTGTTGTCAGGCACATCTCCGGAAGACGCTGTGCCTATTCGCAGGCGCCGTTGTCGACGGCGTCGCGTGCGAGATCGAGCGGGCCGCCCTTGCTCCACCGGCGGCTCTTCGGGTCGAGCGTGTAGGCGGCGTTGAGCGCCTTGTAGGCGGCGCAGAGGTCGCCCGTCGCGAACGTGTGGTAACGCCCGAGCTCGACCAGCGGCTCGGGGTTCTCCGGCTGCATCCGCACAGCCGCCTCGTACCACTGCACCGCGGCTCGCTCGCGGCCCTCGCGGTCAGCGATCAGCGCGCGTACATAGAGCGGCCCGAGCGAGAGTGGGTCGAGCGTGCGCGCGCGCGAGACGAGCGAAGCGGCCCGGTCCGTGCGTCCGTTGACGTCGAGCTCGACGTAGGCGTCGTCGACAGCCTCGGCCGCGAGCCGTGGAGAGGCGAGCGAGGCGAGGAGTGCGGCGCCCACCGCGACGACCGACACCACGGCAGGGAGCCCACCGCGCATCAGGACGGTCGGCCGGCCCGCTGCAAGCACGGCGCCGAGCGCGACGAGGGCCGGCCCGCTGACGGCGAGAAAGTCGAGGTCGTAGTCGACGAGCGCGTGCACGGCAAAGGCAAGCGGCAAGGCCGCGAGGGCGACGACGGCTGTGCGCTCCACGCCCTCGGTCCGTCGGAGGGCTCGTCTGAATCCGGCGAGCGCGCCACCGGCCACGAGCAAGGCCAGGGCGACTGCGACGAGACCCCCGTCCGAGAGGAGCTGCAACGGGACGCTGTGCGGCTCGCGCACGGATGAGGCATCGTCGCGAACCGGAAGCCTCGCGACGGAGAACGTGCCGGCGCCGGTTCCTCCGAGCAGGTGGTCCTCGGCGACCTCGAGCGCCTCGTCCCACCACGCGAGCCGGTTGTTCGCGCACGCCTCGACGAGCCTGCCGGGGTCGTTCGAGCACTCCCCGCCCGAGATCTGGTCACCCGCCCACGTGATCGGGTTGCCCGAAGCTATCGCCAGACCCACGATGCCCGCCACCACGAGCAGACACGTGCCGCCGACGAGTGCACCGATCACGGATCGACGTCGGCTCTCGGCGAGCTGCCTCAGCGGAGCACCCGCGGCCAGAACACAGGTGACCGCGAGCCCCGCGAGCGCGAGTGCAGCAAAGAGCGGCGCCACGTCCTCCCGCGCACGGCGCCCGACGTCGTCGTCGACGAGCGCAGGCTCCGAGAATGCCCAGCCGGCGACCACAGCCGCCGGCAGAGCGACGAGTGCGAGCAGGAGGGCGCTCTCGAGACCGCGCGGCCCGAGCGCGAGCCAGAACGCGACGACGACGACCGCGGCGACGATTCCCGCCCGCGACTGCGTCAGCAGCAGAGCGACGAGTGCGGCGAAGACGAGCGCGCCGCCTGCCGCCCGCCGGACGCGCGACTCGGCCGCTGCCACCCAGAGTCCCAGGACGATCGCGGCGTTGGCGAGCAGCGCAAGCGCGTTCCAGTAGCCGACCGGATCGCGCAGGCGCGCCCTCCGGTCGCCATCGGGATGAAGCTCCGGCAGGCCGACCCCGGCCAACGCCCAGAGCAGCGCGGCGCCGAGCACGACCCCGAGAACCACTGCAAGCCACCGCACGCGGACGCCGACGAGCCCCCCGAGCACGAGCGCGGCGAGATAGACGACTCCCCGGTTGAGCCATGACCATGAGGCATCGCCGGCCACGGACCACGCGATCGACGCACCCGACCAGCACGCGAGGCCAACGCTGCCGAGCACGACCGCCCAGCCCGCCGCATCGAGCCGCGGGACTGTGCCGATGCCGCGGAGCGCGAGCACGAGCGCAACGACTGCGAGGGCTACTGCGGCTCCGCCGACGCTCGCAATCGCACCTTCACCGGAACCGCCACCCGCGAAGACGAAACCCGTGCAAAGGAGGCCGAGGGCTCCGACCAGAACAAGGCTGAAACGCGACACCGCCGCGGGTCGCGTCCCCCCGTCCATCGTGACTCACGCTATCACGGCATCGAGACGATCCGCCCGTGCGACGGAAGACTCCGGGTACCTTGCCCGCACCGTTGTCTTACACATGGTTTACCCTTCTCTGACCGCCGACTCATGCTCGGCGAGGAGACTGTGCCGCCTCGCTCCGCCCGACCGCCATCCATGACCGTCGTACCTCTCCCGAGACGCATGCGCCCGCTGGCGTGCATCGCGCTCCTGGTTGCCGCCGTCGTCTTGCTCGGAGCGGGTCAGGCGCACGCCGTCTCGAGCGCCACGAAGAGCTGTGCCGAGGAGGTCGTCAACGACTGGTACGGGAACTCGCGAGTCGACAAGATCTTCCCCCTGCGCTGTTACCGCGAGGCAATCCGCACGCTGACCGTCGACGTGATCGAGTACTCGAACGCGGAAGAGGACATCCTCCGAGCGCTCGCGTACGCGCGGAAGGGACTCAACGACCCCGGGACGGGAGCGCCTGCGACACCCCCTCCCGGCGTCACCGGTGAAGATCCGACGAGCCCGGACGATCCGACCACACCGGACGACCCGACCACACCGGACGATCCCACGTCCACCGAGACCGTCGCGGGCGGTGCCGGCGACGAAGTCGATACCGCCGGCCCGTCGTCGGTGCCGATCCCCTTGCTCGTGCTCGGTGGACTCGCTCTCCTGCTCCTCGCAGCAGGCGGCGCCGGCTATCTGAACCGTCGTCGCAATGCCGGCGCCGGGCCTGACGGCAGCGCCCCGTAGACACGGGAGAGAGACGCGGCCCCGGCACGCGGTGCGACGAAATCGTGCCTCTGGCGAGGGATGGCACGCGGTAGACTGGCGTGATGCGAGCAACGGTGTTTTTCCGCTCTTTGCAGGTTTTTCTCTCTGCTCTCCGTACCGTCCGACCCTGCTCCTACAGTCCCCTGTCCGCTCGCAGGATGCCGACCACGCACCGGCGTGCAGCGATCCAGACCACCTAAGCCGGGGAGGAGACCAAATGGCCACCGCCAAGGACGCGACGACCACGACGATCACCGAGACGGAGGTCGACGACGTCGTCAACACCGTGCTCGACGCGGAGGCCGCCGTCACACCGAAGCGCTTCTTCACGATCCCCGGACGCGACCCGTTCGACGAGATCGAGTGGGAGCTCCGCGACGCGCTGATTCCGGGGAAGAACGGCCCGGCCTTCGAGCAGCGTCAGGTCGAGTTTCCAAAGTTCTGGTCGCAGACCGCCACGAACATCGTCGCGCAGAAGTACTTCCGTGGCCGCATGGCTTCGCCCGAGCGCGAGCGGTCGGTCAAGCAGATGATCGGCCGGGTCGCCGACACGATCGCCGGCTGGGGCCGGCAAGGCGGCTACTTCGGAAGCGACGAGGAGTACGAGACCTTCCACGCGGAGCTGAAGGCGATTCTCGTCAACCAGATCGCGTCGTTCAACTCACCCGTGTGGTTCAACGTCGGTTTCGAGGAGACGCCGCAGTGCTCCGCCTGCTTCATCCTCTCGATCGAGGACTCGATGGACTCCATTCTCGACTGGATCCGCCGTGAGGGGGTCATCTTCCGCGGCGGCTCCGGCTCGGGTGTCAACCTCTCCCGACTTCGCTCCTCGAAGGAACAGCTCTCCAAGGGCGGCTACGCCTCGGGCCCCGTCTCGTTCATGCGCGGGGCGGACGCCTCCGCCGGGACGATCAAATCGGGTGGCAAGACGCGACGTGCCGCGAAGATGGTCGTGCTCGACGTCGACCACCCGGATGTCGAGGAGTTCATCTGGTGCAAGGCCAAGGAGGAGCGGAAGGCGCGGGTGCTCGAGGCGGCCGGGTACGACATGTCGCTCGACTCCCCCGACTGGGCTTCGATCCAGTATCAGAATGCGAACAACTCGGTGCGCGTCAGCGACGCGTTCATGGAGGCGGTCGTCGAAGGGAAGGAGTGGGGGCTCACCGCGCGCACCGACGGCACGGTGCTGGAGACCGTCGAGGCACGGAAGCTGCTCGAGGGCATCGCGGCCGCCGCCTGGGAATGCGCCGATCCCGGCGTGCAGTACGACACCACGATCAACGCCTGGCACACGTTGCCGAACACCGGTCGGATCAACGCGTCGAATCCGTGCAGCGAGTACCTGTCGATCGACGACAGCGCCTGCAACCTCTCCTCGCTCAACCTGATGAAGTTCCGCAAAGAGGACGGCGAGCTGGATGTCGAGGCGTTCGAGCACGCCGTCGACGTGATGCTCCTCGCACAGGAGATCATGGTCGGCTACTCGTCCTACCCGACGCCCCAGATCACGCAGAACGCCCTCGGTTACCGCCAGCTCGGCCTCGGCTACGCGAACCTCGGTGCCCTGCTGATGGCACGTGGGCTGCCGTACGACTCGGACGAGGGTCGTGCCTACGCCGCCGCGATCACCGCGCTGATGACCGGTCGTGCGTACCGGAAATCGGCGGAGGTGGCGAAGCGGATGGGCGCGTTCGCCGGCTATCAGCGCAACGCGGCCGCCATGCTCGGGGTGATCGCGAAGCACCGCGCCGCGGTCGGGAACATCCAGCATCCGGAGACCGTCCCGGCCGATCTGCTCGGTGCGGCAAGGCGCGCTTGGGATGACGCACTCGAGATCGGCGAGGTCCATGGATACCGAAATGCGCAGTCGGTGGTGATCGCGCCCACCGGGACGATTTCTTTCATGATGGACTGTGATACGACGGGGATCGAGCCGGACTTCTCGCTCGTGAAATCGAAGAAGCTCGTCGGCGGCGGCGACATCACGATCGTCAACAAGACGGTGCCGATGGCACTCCGCGAGCTCGGCTACGCACCCGTCGAGGTCGAGGAGATAGTCGCCTTCATCGACGAGCGTGGCAGCGTGATCGGAGCGCCGCACCTCAAGAGCGAGCACTACCCCGTGTTCGACTGCGCGATCGGCGAGCGCGCGATTCACTACATGGGCCACGTGAAGATGATGGGTGCGACCCAGCCGTTCATCAGCGGTGCGATCTCGAAGACCGTGAATTTGCCCGAAGCGGCGACGATCGCCGAGGTCGCGCAGCTCCTGGTCGAGTCGTGGCAGCTCGGCGTCAAGGCGATCGCGATCTACCGCGACAACTGCAAGGTCGCCCAACCGCTCTCCGGCTCGTCCGCCGACAAGGTCGCCGCTGCGCTGCTCCCGGCCGGGGCGACGGGCGTCATGGCGCACCCGCAGCGTCGTCGGCTGCCCGACGACCGCACCGAGGTCGGGCGCAAGTTTCGCGTCGGTGAATACGAGGGCTACATCCACGTCGGGCTGTTCGAGGACGGCACGCCCGGCGACATCTTCGTGGACATCGCGAAGGAGGGCACGACGCTCGCCGGCCTGATGAACTCGTTCGTGATCTCGGTCTCACTCGGGCTCCAGTACGGCGTGCCGCTCGAGGTGTACGTCTCGAAGTTCAGCCACATGCGCTTCGAGCCGAGCGGAATCACGAACGACCCGGACATCCGGGCCGCAAAGTCGCTCGTCGACTACACCTTCCGCTGGATGGGGAAGAAGTTCCTCACCGCCGATCAGCAAGAGGAGGCGGGGATCCTCACGCCGGAGGTCAAGGCGCGGCTCGCTGCCGCGTACGCGGAGAGCCCCGGCGCGGGTCTCGCCGCCCAGGCGGTCGAGGCGGCTCCGCCCGGGCAGACCGCCCTCTTCAATCAGTGGGAGGATGCAGTGGAGTGCGCCCGCTGTGGTGGCCGGATGGTGCGGACGGGCAGTTGCTACACCTGCCGTGATTGCGGAACGAACACCGGCTGCTCGTAGAGCACCGGCTGCTCGGAGAGCAGACGGGCCTTCAGTTCAGGTAGCTGGATCAGACGAGCGCCCCGGCCATGCAGGGGCGCTCGTCGTTCGACGGCTGCTCGAGAGCACGGTGCTGCGCGTACCGGTCTCGCGAGGACCCGCGCGTCGGGTTGCCTGCCTCGGGACTAGCAGTAGTCGCCGACAAAGCCGGCACGCAGAAGCGTGATGTTGGCCTGCGCGTA
>JBPCLB010000256.1:0-13721 GCA_051003695.1 Gaiella sp.
GTGGTGTCGTCGCGGCGCCGATCTTTCGCGACATCTCGCGGTTCGCGCTCCAGTATCTCGAGGTACCACCGGATGCGCCCGAGACCAAAGGCGTCTCGGTTCTCGCTGCAATCCCGTAGTTACCTGCGAGCGTATGTGCCGCTGCCGCGGCACATACGCCGCAAGGTATCCCGCCCTGGGCGGGCAGACCCCTGAAGCCGGCTGGCTGCGCCGCCGGGGCCGCTCCAGCTCTACCGGGGTGAGGCACTCGTGCTCAACCCGGCTTACAATCAGGCGCGATGGAGCTGGACGCGCTGATCCGCGCGCTCGCACCGAGCGAGACGATCGGACGGCGACCGGTCGAGATTCGCGACCTTGCACACGACACGCGGCACGTGACCGAGGGAACGCTGTTCTTCTGCGTGCCGGGTGCGCGTACCGATGGGCACGACCTCGCGGGCGAGGCACGCTCCGCCGGCGCGGCCGCCCTCGTCGTGGAGCGCCCACTCGAGCTCGCGATGCCACAGCTCGTCGTGGAGTCGACGCGCGCGGCGATGGCGGTGGCGGCGGACGTGTTCTTCGGCGAGCCGACCGCCTCGCTCGACGTGGTCGGCGTGACCGGGACGAACGGCAAGTCGACGACGTCGTTCCTGCTGCGCTCGATCCTGGAAGCCGACGGCCGCCAGACGGGCCTCGTCGGCACCGTCGACTGGGTCGTCGGCGGCGAGACGCGGCGGGCGCCGCATACGACCCCGGAGGCGATCGATCTGCAGCGCCTGTTCCGGGAGATGCTCGACGCGGGTGACACCGCCGTCGCTGTCGAAGCATCCTCTCACGGCTCGTTCTACCGTCGGCTCGACCGGGTGCGGTTCGACGCGCTCGTGTTCACGAACCTGACGCAGGATCACCTCGATCTGCACGGTGACATGGAGACGTACTTCCAGGCCAAGCGTGCCCTCTTCACGGGTATCGCGCCGCCTCCGGCCGCTGTGAATCTCGGCGATCCCTACGGTCGGAGACTCGCCGAGGAGCTCGACGGAGCCCATCGCGCGCCTCTCGTCACCTTCGGCCTTCGGCCTGAGGCGGACGTTCGTGCGGACGCGCTCGAGCTCGGCGTGCGCAGCTCCACCTTCACGGCCGCAGGCATCGCTCTCGAGACATCGCTGCTCGGGATCTTCAACGTCGAGAACGTGCTCGGCGCGGTCGCGGCATCACTGCTGCTCGACATCGACGAGGACACGATCGTCGAGGGTGTGCGTCGTGTGACCGGGGTTCCCGGTCGGTTCGAGGCGATCGACGAGGGGCAGGCCTTCGCCGTGATCGTCGACTACGCCCACACGCCCGACGCGCTGGACACCGTGCTCCGTGCCGCGAGACCGTTGGGTGAGGGCCGCCTGATCGTCGTCTTCGGTGCAGGCGGCGACCGTGATCGCGACAAACGGCGGCCGATGGGACAGGTCGCCCGCGAGCGCGCCGACCACGCAATCGTGACGAGCGACAATCCTCGCTCCGAGGATCCGCTCGCGATCATCGAGGAGATCCTCCATGGCGCGGGTACCGAGGTCGAGATCGATCCCGACCGACGGTCTGCGATCAGCCGCGCGATCGAGCGTGCTGGCCGGGGTGACGTCGTCGTGATCGCCGGCAAGGGCCACGAGCAGGGACAGGAGATCGCCGGTGTCGTGCATCCCTTCGACGACCGTGAGATCGTGCGCGAGGTTCTGCGGCACCGGGTCGCCGGATGACGCTTGCAACAGTCTGTTGCAAGGCCGACGACGGGCTCCCGTGATCCCACTCGACTGGAAGGAGATCGAGAGCCTCGCGCTCGGCGAGCTGCGCGGCGCGCCGGAGGACGGTGTCGTCAGCCGCGTTCACGACGACTCACGAGACGCGCGATCCGGAGACCTGTTCGTCGCGCTCAACAGCGGCAGGCGCTTCGTCGACGAAGCGATGGGGCGCGGTGCGGCGGCCCTGGTCCCTGTCGATCCGGAAGCGGCACTCGCGACCCTGGCCCGGACAGTTCGCGAGCGCTCCGATGCCAGAGTCGTCGCCGTGGTCGGATCGACCGGAAAGACGTCGACGAAGGATGCGATCGCGTGGCTCTGCCACGCCGTCACTCCCACCGTCGCTGCAGAGGCGAGCCGAAACAACGAGCTCGGCCTGCCGCTGACCGTGCTGCGGCTCGAGCCCGAGACGAAAGTGCTCGTAACCGAAATGGGGATGCGCGGCGTCGGTCAGATCGCCGAGCTGTGTGCGATCGCGCGCCCGAACCTCGTCGTCGTCACGAGCATCGGGCCGGAGCATCTCGAGCTCGTCGGCACGGTGGCGGACGTTGCGGGGGCGAATGCCGAGGCGATCGAGGCACTTCCTGCGGGCGGGATCGCGGTCGTACCAGCCGATGTGCCGGAGCTCGAGCCGTTCCTCCGAGACGACCTCGACGTGCGGCGGTTCGCTCGGGATTCGATCGAGCGGCTTCCCATGACCGAGAGCCTGGCCCTCGCTGGTCGTGTCACGGCCAGCCGCTGGCGCTTCGTCGTCGGAGCGGAGGAGACGACACTGATGCTCCCGTTCGACCAGCGGCACCTGGCGGAGAACGTGCTCGCGGCGCTGACCGCGTACGACGCTCTCGGCCTGCCGCTCGAACGAGCGCAGGAGGGAGCGTCGAGGATCGAGCTGTCGGCCTGGCGCGGCGAGGTGCGTGTGCTTCCTGCCGGGGGCCTCGTCGTCAACGACACCTACAACGCGAACCCGACGTCGATGCGAGCCGCCCTGCTCGATCTCGCAGAGCGGGCGCAGGGCCGCAGGCGGGTGGTGATTCTCGGCGAGATGGCAGAGCTCGGCGTGGCGAGCGACCGGTATCACGACGAGGTCGGCGAGCTGATCACGGAGCTCGGGATCGAGCTGGTGATCGGAGTCGGCGAACGTGCCCACGCGTATCTGCCCGGAGCGGGGGAGAGCGCTTGGATTGCCGACCATGCCGGCTTCGACTCGGTTGGAGAGCTCATCCGGCCGGGGGATGCGGTCCTCGTCAAAGCCTCGCGCGCCAGCGGGCTCGAAGGCATCCCGGCGCGGATCGAGAAGCTAGCCGCAGCATGGTGAGAGTCCTCATCGCGGGCCTCGTCGCGATGGTGATCGCCGTCGCGGTGGGGCCGCAGTTCATCCGCTGGCTACGGAAGCAGTCGATTGGCCAGCACATCCGCGAGGAAGGTCCCGCCGGGCACATCGTCAAGCAGGGCACCCCGACAATGGGCGGCCTCCTGATCCTGGTCGCGGCCGTGGCGCCGTTCCTCGTCGTCTCGCTCTACACGATTCCCGGCGTCACGATCCTGCTCGCGACGCTCGCCTGTGCCCTGATCGGCTTCGCCGACGACTACCTCAAGGTGCGCCGGCGACGCTCGCTCGGGCTCAACGGCCGCTGGAAGATGCTCGGTCTCGTGGCGATCACCGCTGGCGTCGGCTGGGCGACGACACGGGTCGGCTACATGGACACGGAGCTCTACTTCCCGGTCGTCGACGTGAACATCGACCTCCAATGGCTCTACTTCCCGTTTCTCTTTCTCGTGATCGCCGGCACGTCCAACGGCGTCAACCTCACCGACGGCCTCGACGGGCTCGCGGCCGGGACATGTGCGATCTCGCTGTTGACGTTCCTCGCGATCGCGGCGATCGACTGGATCCGCTCAGCCGAGCTCGTCGCGGATCGCAGCGAGGAGTACCTCGATGTCGCGATCGTCGCGGCGGCGCTGATCGGCGGCGTGATCGGCTTCCTCTGGTTCAACGCGTTCCCGGCCGAGGTGTTCATGGGCGACACGGGCTCGATGGCTCTTGGCGGTGCGATCGCGACGCTCTCGATCCTGACGGAGACCGAGGTGCTGCTCGTGTTCATCGGCGGCATCTACCTGATCGAGGCGCTCTCGGTGATGATCCAGGTCACGAGCTTCAAGCGAACCGGCAAACGGGTGTTCCTGATGGCGCCGATTCACCATCATTTCGAGATGAAGGCCTGGTCGGAGACGAAGATCATGGTGCGCTTCTGGATCGTCGGGGCGATTCTCTGCGCGGTCGGGTTCGTTCTGTACTACCGCTACTACCTGCGGTTCCAGCTCTAGTTGCCCTCATCGGGGACCGGGCGCAGCCGCACACCTGCTCGTACCGCCCATACCAACGTAGCCTTCCTGCTGTGAGGTACTCGGCGCGGATCGTGCCCTGACCGCGCGCCGACTCCTCCCGCCGCCGGTCGGCGTCGCGATGCTCGTGATGGTGATCTGGGGGGCGACTCCCGTCGCAACCCGTATCGCCACCGACGAGTTGGAACCCCTCGCGATCGCAGTGCTGAGGACCGTGCTCGCAGGTGTCGTTGCGGTGCCGCTGCTCGTCTCCACCAGCCCGTGGCCGCCGTCGGGCGCGCCGGCACGCCTGCTCCTGACGGTCTCGGCCGCTGCGGGGTTCGTCCTCTTCCCCGTGCTCTACACGATCGGCCAGGAGCGCACGTCGGCCATGCACGGCGTCGGGATCCTCGCGGCCCTGCCCATCTTCACGGGCCTGTACGCCGCGATCGTCTCGCGTCGCCTTCCGGGTCGCTGGTGGGTCGCCGGCTCCGGGCTCGCACTCGTCGGCGAAGCCGTCATCGTCGCCGTCCGCACTGGGGACGGAGGTGAGGCGACCGTCGTCGGAGATCTCCTCGTCCTCGGTGCGGCGCTCGTCGTCTCGGTGGGGTACGTGGCGGGCGCGATGCTCGTGCCGCGCGGCTTCTCCAGCGCGGCGACGACGTACTGGGGTGTTGCCCTAGGTGCGAGCGTGCTTGCGCCGGTCGGACTCTGCCTGACTGCGCTCGACGGCGTCCCGCGCGCCGGTGCATCCGCATGGGTCGCCGTCCTGTTCCTCGCGGTCGTGACGTCGATCGTGGGGTACGTGGGGTGGTACTGGGCACTCGCGCAGGGTGGAATCGTCCGCATCGCTCCGTTGCAGTTCCTGCAGCCGGTGTCCGGGCTTGCGCTGGCCGCGCTGATCCTCGACGAGCGTCTCACGCTACCCCTCGCTGTCGGCGGGGCCGCGGTCATCGGGGGCGTGACGATCGCGCTGCGCAGCTGACCCCTCACTACCCTTCCGGCGTGGCCAACCTTCCCGACCGCGTGCTCGTCGTCGGGCTCGCACGGTCCGGCCGCTCGGCGGTGGCCGCGCTGCGGCGGAGCGGCGCCGGCGTTGTCGCCTACGACGCGTCGCCCGAGGCTGACGTCGCTGACCTCGCTGCGGACGTGCTACTGGGCCACTGGGATGACGCCTTGCTCGAGGGCGTGGGCCTCGTCGTGAAGAGCCCGGGCGTGCCCGCCGACGCACCGCCGGTGAGCGCTGCGCGGCAGAGACAGATAGGAGTGATCTCCGAGATCGAGCTCGGGGCGCGACTCCTGCCAAATCCGATCATCGGCATCACCGGGACGAACGGCAAGACGACGACGACCGCGTTGCTCGGTGCGATCCTCGCGTCGGCGGGCCTGCCGGTCGAGGTCGCAGGCAACATCGGGCGTCCGTTGACGACGCTCGTTGGTCTCGGCGACCCGAACGCGTGGGTCGTCTGCGAGCTCTCGTCCTTCCAGCTCGAGGATGTCGAGACGCTGAGGCCGCGCGTGGCGGTGTTGACGAACCTCGAGCCCGACCACCTCGATCGTCACGGAACATTCGATGCATACGCGACCGCAAAGCTGCGTGCATTCGAGCGGCAGGAAGCGGACGACGTGGCAGTCGTCCCTCGCGGCTTCGGCCCGGTGCCGGGCGACGGGCGGCGGGTGGAGTTCACGGTCAACGACCTACTTCCTGCCGAGCCGCGGATTCGCGGGGCGCACAACCGAGAGAACGCGGCCGCGGCGACAGCTGCGGCACGAGCGATCGGCGTCGCGGATCGAGCGATCGCCGATGCTCTGCGCGCTTTTCCCGGGGTCGAGCATCGAATCGACGAGGTTGCGACCGTCGACGGAATCCTCTACGTCAACGACTCGAAAGCGACCAACGTCGCCGCGGCGCTGCGTGCGCTTGCCTCCTTCCCGGGGCGCCGCAAGCACGTGATTCTCGGCGGACGAGGCAAGGCCGAGCCCTACGACGCCCTCGCAGCAGCCTTCGAGCAGGGCGACCGCGCGTACGTGATCGGAGAGTCGGCGGAGGACATCGCGAAGGCACTCGACGATGCGAGCGTGCCGTTCGACCGTGCAGGAACGCTTGCGGCAGCTCTAGGTTCGGCGGCGCGAGCCGCCGTACCCGGTGACGTCGTGCTCCTCTCTCCGGCCTGCGCCTCCTTCGACCAGTTCGAGAGCTTCGAGCAGCGCGGGGAGGAGTTCCGTCGGCTCGTGCAGAAGCTCGTGGAGTGAATCGCGGTCAGCTCGAGCAGCGCCTGCTCGTCCTCGTGACGCTCGGGCTCGTTGCGTTCGGGCTCGTGATGGTCTTCAGCGCGACATCTGCCTCGGCGATCCTCGGTCAGGGAGACCCGATGCAGTTCCTCGTCAGGCAGGGGATCTACGCGCTCGCCGGGCTCGTGCTCCTCGCTGCGTGCTCGCGACTCGACTATCACCGGCTGCGAGCGCTCGCTCCCGTCCTGCTGCTCGGGGCGTTCGCGCTCTGCGTCGCAGTGCTCGTGATCGGCCCGCCGATCAACGGCGCGCGACGCTGGTTCAGCTTCGGTCCCGTCAGCCTGCAGCCGTCGGAGCTCGCCAAGCTCGCCGTATGTATCTGGGTCTGCGCGGTGCTGGCTCGACGGCCCGTACCGCGGACGCTGGGCGAGCTGATGAAGCCGATCGGCCTCGTCGTCTCGATGTTCGGTGCGCTCGTCCTGCTCGAGCCGGACCTCGGCACGACGATCGCGCTCTTCGTGATGGTCGCCGGCATCCTGCTCGTCTCGGGGATCCCGTTGCGCCTCTTCGCCGTGGCAGGAACGCTGGCGCTCGCCGTGGGCGCGGCAGCGATTTGGATCGAGCCATACCGGCGTGCCCGGCTGCTGAGCTTCCTCGATCCGTGGCGGGATCCCGAGGGCGCTGGTTTCCAGACCGTTCAGGCGATCATCGGGATCGGCTCTGGCGGCATCACGGGTGAGGGGCTCGGTGAAGGCATCCAGAAGATCAACTTCCTGCCCGAGGCGCACACCGACATGATCTTCGCCGTGGTCGGAGAGGAGCTCGGGCTGCTCGGCTCGGCCCTCGTGATCGGTGCTTTCACGGTGTTCGCGTGGGCCGGCTTCCGGATCGCGCTGCGCTGTCGTGATCCGTTCGGCAAGCGGCTCGCGGCCGGGATCACAACGCTCGTCTGCGGTCAGGCGGCAGTCAACCTCGCGGCCGTGCTTGCGATCGCACCGCTGACGGGGATTCCGTTGCCGTTCGTCTCCTACGGAGGCTCGTCCCTGCTCGTGCTGCTCTGCTCGGTCGGGGTTCTCCTTAACATCGCTGGCAATGATCGCGTCGTCGCCGCCCGCAGTCGTGATCGCCGCGGGCGGGACGGCCGGTCACGTGCGACCGGCAATCGCGGTCGGCGAGGCACTGCGCGAGCGCGGAGCGACCGTGACGTTCGCCGGAACACCCGACCGCGTCGAGTCGCGGCTGGTTCCTGAGGCGGGCTTCGAGCTCGACACGTTCCCGATCTCGGGTCTGCCTCGCCGCCCCAGCGCGGCGCAACTCCGGGCTACGTGGAAGGCTTCTCGTGCTCCCGCCCGCTGCCTTGCGATTCTCGGCAGGCGACGGCCAGACGTCGTGCTGGGCGGCGGCGGCTACGTCGCCGGTCCGATGGTGCTGGCGGCACGGGCGCGCGGCATCCCGTCGGCGTTGACGGAAGCGGACGCGCATCTCGGGCTTGCGAACCGTCTCGCTGCGCCGTTTGCCCGCAAGGTATTCCTCGCCTATGAGATCCCCGGTCGGAACGGACCGAAGTACGAGGTCGTCGGTCGCCCGATTCCGGCCGCGCATCTCCGCGGAACGCGTGAGTCCGGTCGTGCGCACTTCGGATTGCCTGCCGACGAACCCGTCGTCGCGGTGTTCGGCGCCTTCGCCGGCGCTCGCTCTCTCAACGAGCTCGCGGTCGAGGCCTGGGGTGCAACGTCGCTGGCGGTCGTCCACCAAACGGGCGAGCGAGACTTCGCCGCGTTCAAGGCGCGCGTCTCGCGCGCCGGGTACGTGATGATCCCGTCGACCGACGATTTCGGTGAGCTGCTGCACGCCGCGGATCTCGCGATCTCACGCGCCGGCGGAACGGTCTGGGAGCTCGCCGCGGCCGGCACGCCCGCAATCCTCGTTCCCTACCCCCATGCCACAGCCGACCATCAGACCCTCAACGCACGGTTCTTCGAGCGACACGGTGGCGCGATCGTCGTTCCCGACGTCGAGCTGGATCGCGTCCCCGGACTCGTGGCGGAGCTGCTTGCCGATCCCGACCGTCTCGGACGCATGCGCGCGGCGATGAAGGCGATTGCTCGCCCCGAAGCGGCCGCTCGCGTTGCGGAGGGGGTGCTCGCGCTTGCCCGCACCTGACGACGAGCTTGTGCTCAATCAACACAAGCTCTCGTTGCTCGCGGGGCGGCGGCTGTACTTCGTGGGTATCGGCGGCTCGGGGATGTCGGCGTACGCGAACGTTGCGCTCGCGTACGGCGCCGACGTGCGCGGCTGGGAGCTCCGCGACACGATCTTCACGCGAGCGCTCTCGCCCGAGATCTCCGTCGACCTCGGCGGGGAGCCGCGACCACCCGACGAGTGGGAGGTCGTCGTCTCGACCGCCCACCGAGACAGGATCGACGGCGTCCCGCGCGCGGCGTTTCTCGCGGAGCTCGTCGCGGCGCGTCCGTCGATCGTGGTTGCGGGCGCCCACGGCAAGACCACGACCGCCGGGATGATCGCCTATGGCCTGCGTGAGCTCGGCGACGATCCGTCCTGGATCATCGGCGGCGTGATTCCGCAGCTCGGTGGGAATGCGCACGTCGGGTCGGGCTGGCTCGTCGTGGAGGGTGACGAGTCCGACCGATCGGTGTTCTTGCTCGCGCCGCGGATCGCGATCGTGACGAATCTCGAGCTCGACCACCATGCAAGCTACTCGTCCGAGGCCGAGTTGCGCCGTGTCTTCGATGGATGGCTCGAGCGTGTGCCCGAGGTCGTACGCTCGTGGGAGCTCGCACCGTTCGACGGCAAGCTCGCCGTGCCCGGGAAGCACAACCTGCGGAACGCCGCGGCCG
Source organism: Gaiella sp. (assembly GCA_051003695.1). Lineage (GTDB taxonomy): Bacteria > Actinomycetota > Thermoleophilia > Gaiellales > Gaiellaceae > Gaiella. The sequence goes on from JBPCLB010000256.1 coordinate 9,176, forward strand.
GGATCGAGGCACTCACACGCGCGGGCTATGAGCGCGGTGCCGCGGCGGCGGCGATCTCACGGTTCGCGGGCGCACAGCGGCGGTTCGAGCTCGTCGGCGAGCGCGGCGGGATCACGGTGTACGACGACTACGGACACAACCCGACCGAGCTTCGCGTCACGCTCGAGACGGCGCGAGAGCGTACGCCGAGGCGACTCGTCGCGGTTTACCAACCGCACGTGGTCGAGCGCACGCGACGACTGCACCGAGAGCTGGGGGAGGCACTCGGACTTGCGGACGTCGCAATCGTGACCGACATCATCGGCGCGCGGGACACGGCACGCCCGGGTGTCACGGGCCGCCTCGTGCTCGACGGAGTCCCTGACCCGACACGCCGCATCTGGGCGCCCACGCTCGACGACGCCGCATCGCTCGCGCTGCGAATCGTGCGACCCGGCGATCTCGTCGTCACCCTCGGCGTCGGCGAGCCGTGGAAGATCGCAGAGGCGATCGTCGCCGGCCTTCCAGACCGCGTCGGGTCGCAGTGATCCAGGAGAACATCCCGCTCGCGAGGTTCACGACGATCGGAACCGGGGGGCCAGCGCGTGCGATCGCGCGACCCGCTTCGGTCGGCGAGCTCGAGCAGGCGCTCGGCTGGGCCACGCAGCGCGACATCGGAGTCGTTGCGATCGGACTCGGATCGAACGTCCTCGTGGCCGACTCCGGTCTCGACCGGCTCGTGCTGCGACTCGGAGGTGAGCTGGCGCATGCGCGCACCGACGGGACGTTGCTCGTCGCAGGCGGAGGTGCGACCAACGCGGTCTGCCTGCGTCGCGCCCGAGAGGCTGGCCTCGGCGGTTTCGAGTTCGCGTGCGCGATCCCCGGCACGGCCGGCGGCGGCGTGTGGATGAACGCCGGGGCCTACGGGAGCGATTGGAGCGCGATCGTCCGCCGCGCCCTCGTCGTGACCGCGTCCGGCTCCGGCTGGCTGACACCCGTCGAGCTCGGACACTCGTACCGTCACTCGGAGCTTCGTGACGGGCAGGTGGTCGCTCATGTGGAGTACGAGCTGACGCCCCGGCCCGTGGCGGAGATCCGCGCCGAGGTCGCCGACCTCGTTGCTCGACGTAAACACACGCAGCCGACGAACAAGAGAACGTTCGGCTCCGTGTTCAAGAACCCGCCGGGCGAGCGCGGCGCCGGCAGCATGCTCGAGGAATGCGGTCTCAAGGGGTACCGGATCGGCGGCGCGCTGATCTCGCCGAAGCACGCGAACTTCATCGAGAACGCCGGTGAGGCGACCACGGCCGACTGCGTCGCCCTGATGGCCGAGGCTCGCCGCCGCGCCCGGGAACGATTCGGCGTCGAGCTGGAGCACGAGGTCGTGCTGTGGGGTCTGTCGGGGTCTGTCCCCGCCGGCGACTGACCCGGGTCGTGCAAACCGGTGACTCGCAGATCGACGGCGAGGCGGACCTCGCCCACGAAGCCACACCGGGCGCATCCGTGCGTGAGCGCGCCGTTCTCTCCGCAGGAGAGACAACCACCGACGCGAATCCCATCCCGTGGCCCAGCGGGGACGAGCCGGGAGAGAGCAACGCCCGCGCGCACGAACGGCGAGCGTCGTCATTCCGTTCCCGCGCTCGGTACGAGCGGATCGCCTGGCTCTCGTCCGGCTCGTCCCCTCCGGCCGCTTCCTGCTGGCGGCATTCGGCCTGCTCGCTGCCGCCCTGATCTCCGTGGTCGTTGCCCGCGAGACATCGCTCTTCGCGGTTCGTTCGCTCGAGGTGCAGGGCGGCGCACCCTGGGTGCACCGGCAGGTCGAGCGAACGCTTGCGGAACGGCGTGGCCAAAGCCTGGTCGCGCTGGACCTGGACGCGGCACAGCGTGCCGTCGAGTCGCTTCCCACCGTGGCCGAGGTCGCGTTCGATCGTGCCTACCCGCACACGCTCCGGATCGTCGTGACGCCCGAACGGCCCGTCGCGATCGTGCGACAGGGGAAGGAGTCGTATGTCGTCTCCGAGCGCGGGCGTGTGGTCTCGAAGGTCGAGCGTGGTGTCAGACCCGAGCTCGCGCGCGTGTGGGTCGATCGAGAGACGGCGCTGAGTCCCGGGGCGACGATCGAGGGCCCGCTGCGAACGGCTGTACGAGCGGTGACCCCGCTTGCGAGCGGGCGCTTCCCTGCCCGTGTCGTCTCGGTCCGCACCGACGCCGACCTGCTCGTCATTCGCCTGGCGACGGGACTCGAGCTCCGACTCGGAGATCCGGCTGACCTCGACCTCAAGCTCGCCGTTGCTGCCAAGGTGATTCCTCGCTTGCGACCCGAGTCTGCCTACCTAGACGTCAGCGTTCCTGGCCGCCCCGTCGGAGGGACTGAGGAGTCCCAGCCTCAGGTAGAGGTCGAGACGTCTGTCTCGACCCTTCCTTGAGGCTTTGTTGACACGCGCGACAAGGAGTCCTTACTGTCAGTGCGAATCGAAGCGACATGCGAACGCGACGTCGTCCTCAGCTCGATGAGAGCTTGACCCTCAGGTAGGTCGAGATGAACAGTCAGCCCGGTAACTATCTCGCAGTGATCAAGGTCGTCGGTGTCGGCGGAGGTGGCACGAACGCCGTCAACCGGATGGTCGAATCCGGGCTCACCGGTGTCGAGTTCATCGCTGTGAACACGGACGCTCAGGCGCTGCTCGACACGGATGCCGACGTCAAGATCCACATCGGCTCGAAGGCGACGCGAGGACTCGGCGCCGGCGCGAACCCCGACGTGGGGTTGGCCGCCGCTCAGGAGAGCCGGGACGAGCTGAAGGAGGCGCTCAAGGGCGCCGACATGATCTTCGTCACCGCGGGTGAGGGAGGCGGGACCGGAACAGGTGCCGCCCCCGTCGTCGCCGAGTTGGGGCGCGAGCTCGAGGCACTGACGGTCGGGGTCGTCACGAAGCCGTTCCAGTTCGAGGGACGTCGCCGCGCCGAGCAGGCCGACGGCGGGATCCAGCAGCTCCGCGAGCGCGTCGACACGCTGATCGTGATCGAGAACGACAGGCTGCTGCAGGTCGTCGAGAAGGCGACGCCGATCACGGAGGCGTTCCGGATCGCCGACGACATTCTTCGCCAGGGTGTACAGGGGATCACCGACCTGATCACCGTGCCCGGTCTCGTCAACCTCGACTTCGCCGACGTGCGCACGATCATGCGCGACGCCGGCTCTGCGCTGATGGGGATCGGCACAGGGCGCGGCGACGGGCGCGCTGCTGCGGCCGCGACCGCTGCGGTCTCGTCGCCACTGCTCGAGACGACGCTCGACGGTGCGACCGGTGTGCTGCTCAACATCACCGGTCCTTCCGACATCGGGCTCTTCGAGGTGAACGAGGCGGCCGAGGTCGTCACCGGTCACGCGGATCCGAACGCGAACGTGATCTTCGGAGCAGTGGTCGACGACTCGCTCGGCGACGAGGTTCGTGTGACGGTGATCGCAACGGGTTTCGGCGGTCGCCCGCGAAGGCGACGCATCGAGCCCTCAGGCTCCTCGACGACCCAGGAAGCGCCGACCCCGCGGTTCGAGGCACCGGCCACGTCCGACATCGAAATCCCGAGCTTCCTCCGCGACGACTAGCGTCGCGACTGTCGCTCGGCTTCGGCCTTCACCGCGGCGAGCGACACCCGAACTGCGTCCTCCCAGCGGCGCGCGACGAGCGCGCCCCACAGGCTGCCGGCACCCCACAGGTCGGTTCCCAGCTCGCCGCGGTACTCGAGCTCGGTCGTTCCCGAGCGATCGTGGAGGACGAACCGCTCGACGACATGCGGCACTGGTCCGCGAATGAGCATGAAGTGCACGAGCCGAGGGTTGCGATGGAGAGACGAGCGCTGCCACGTCGCACGGCGACCGTACGCGTGGGGTCAGGCACGCGTTCCTGACCCCACCGTCGTGTTCACGCCCGGTGTTGTGTTCATGCCCAGTCCATCGGCTTGTAGCCGCTCGTCACCGGTGCCGACACGATCAGCATGTGGACGACGTCGTTGCCGTGATTGACGACGTAGCGGCGTGGTTCGGGGTCGAGACGCGCGAACGTCCCCTCGGGCATCGGCGTCTCGGTCCCGTCGACGACGAGCGTCGCGTTTCCGGCGAGCGTGACGAACACCTCTTCCTGGGCGCGCCCCGTCTCGTCGTGCTCGGTGATCTGCTCGCCGGGCTGGAGCTCGCAGACGTTGATCCCGAACGAGCGGACGCCGAGCCCTTTGCGCGCAAGGATCCACTGCGGCCAGGGATGCTCGAGCTCGTCGAGATGCTTGACGACGACGCTATCCCGCTCCGCAGGATTCTCTCCGCTTGTGACCATGGTCACCTCCTTTGTCCCGTCGCAGCATGCGCTAGCGGCATCCGTCGATGCAACTGCGCTGTGCTCTCCACACCGTCGGAATCCCTCCAGCGCGGATTCCGACGGCGGGCGTTAGAGTCGCCGCGGTGGAAGAGATCGGATCGCTGCGCCGCACGCCTCTTCACGACCGGCACGTCGCGGCGGGGGCGCGCATGGTGCCGTTTGCGGGCTGGGCGATGCCGGTGCAGTACGAGGGC
>JBPCLB010000257.1:0-3063 GCA_051003695.1 Gaiella sp.
AGGCTCTCGAGTCGCTCGACGGTCGCGCCGTCGCGTGGGTCGCCGACGAAGCGGAACCCCTTCGCGAGCGCCGCGGGGCCGAGAAAGTCGGGATCGGACTCCATCGAGTTGCACTCGGAGACGCAGCAGCCGCAGTTGATGCAGAGCGACTCCTTGTGGATCACGTCCATCCGCGGCTGCGCGACGATGTTCTCGCCCTCCAGCGGACGGTCGTAGCGCGGCTCCAGATATGGCTTGACCGCCGCCATCTTTCCCCAGAATGGAGCCATGTCGACAACGAGATCCTTGACCACGGGGAGATTTCCCATCGCGGAGACGACGGGCACCCTGCCACCTTCGACGAGGTCCGCAATCCGCACCTTGCAGGCGAGCACGGCGCCTCCGTCGACGCGCATCCCGCATGACCCGCAGATCATCATCCGGCAGCTCTTACGGTAGGCGAGCGTGCCGTCGACCTTGTCCTTGACCACGTCGAGCGTGTCCAGCAGCGTCGCCTCGTCCCACACATCGACCTCGTACGGCTTCAGGGCGCGCTCACCCGTCGATGCGTCGTAGCGCCAGATCTTGAGCTCGACCTGCATCAGTACGTCCGCTCCATCGGCGCCCACTTCGTCATCCGCACCTCGTTGTACGAGAGCTCGGGCCGGTCGTTCGACCAGCGGCTGATCGAATGCTTGAGGAAGTTCTCGTCGTCGCGCGTCGGAAAGTCGGACGGGCGCGAATGCGCACCGCGGCTCTCTCGGCGTGCGTACCCAGCCTGGAGCATCACCGCAGCGACGTCGAGCAGATAGCCGAGCTCGATCGCCTGCGTGAGGTCGTTGTTGAATACCGAGCCCTTGTCCTCGATCAGGATCCCTCGGTCGTAGCGCTCGCGCAGGCCGGTGATCACGTCGAACTGCTGCTCCATCTTCTCCGCGTGCCGGAAGACGCCGAAGTTCTCGAGCATCGAGAGACCGAGCTCGTCGCGGATCTGCCACGGTCGCTCGCCGGCGGTGTTCTCGAGCAAGCCGCCGATCCAGGTTTCCGCATCTGCGCGAGCCGCCTCCGCAGGCTCGGCGTTCGGCCCGGAGCGCGAGAGCGCCTGCTCGGCCGCATGTTGACCGGCACGCCGCCCGAACGTGATCGTCTCCATCAGCGAGTTCCCACCGAGCCGGTTCGCGCCGTGCACCGAGACGCACGCTGTCTCGCCCGCGGCATACAGGCCCTCGAGCTCGGTCAGACCCCAGTGATCGCACTCGACGCCACCCATGTGGTAGTGGGCGCCGGGTCGCACGGGGATCGGCTCGTAGATCGGGTCGACGCCGGCGTAGGTCATCGCGAGCTCGCGCGAGCCCGGGAGCCGATTGAGGATCCTCTCGGGCCCGAGGTGACGCAGGTCGAGGTACACCGACCCGTTGACCCCGCGGCCCTCCTCGATCTCCGTCTGCTCGGACCGCGAGACGACATCGCGGGAGGCGAGCTCGAGCGCGTTCGGCGCGTAGCGCTTCATGAACCGCTCGCCGTCCTTGTTGAGCAGATACCCGCCCTCGCCCCGGCAGCCCTCCGTGATCAGGATCCCGCTCGGGAACATCGTCGTCGGGTGGAACTGCATGAACTCCATGTCCTTCAGCGGCAGCCCCGCGTACAACGCCATCGCCATTCCGTCGCCGGTGCACGCGTAGGCGTTCGTCGTGGCGCGGTACAGGCGTCCCACACCGCCCGTGGCGAGGATCACGGCCTTCCCGGTGACGACCTCGACGCCGCCGTTCAGCAGATCCCACGAGATCACACCGGTGCACCGCCCGTCGTCCTCGACGAGCCGGAAGGCGAAGTACTCCTCGAACACGACGAGGCCCTCGGCCATCCGCTTCTGGAGCTGCTCGAAGAGCACCTGGATCAAGACATGACCCGTGATGTCTGCTGCGAACACCGTCCGCGGCGAGCCCGCGGCCCCGAATGGGCGCTGCGCGAGCCGGCCGTCGTCCGCGCGCGAGAAGACACAGCCCCAATGCTCGAGCTGGTAGATGTCGTGCGGCGCCTCGCGCGTGAAGATCTCGATCGCGTCCTGGTCGCCGAGGTAGTCCGAGCCCTTGACGGTGTCGAAGGCGTGTGTCTCTGGGCTGTCGTCCGCGGCGTTGCCGAGCGCCGCGTTGATCCCGCCTTCGGCCGCTCCGGAGTGGCTGCGAGTCGGGTGGAGCTTCGAGATCACCGCGACCCGCGCGCCGGTGTCATGTGCCTCGATCGCGGCGCGCATGCCTGCGCAACCAGCGCCGATCACGAGGACGTCGTAGGTCGGGGTCACCGCGGCTGACGCTACCCGAAGTACGTTCTGACGCGCGCTTCGAGCAAAACTTGACATATTGATGCACTGCTGAGATGTTTTGATGCGATGCGTACGACGGTTCGGCTGGACGATTCACTGCTCGTCGAAGCGAAAGCGCTCGGAGCCCGGACCGGCCGCACTCTGACGAAGGTGATCGAGGACGCGCTGCGTGAGACGCTTGCTAGGCGCTCGTCGCTCGAGGCTCGGGTCGAGATTCCCGTCTATCACGGAACCGGCGGACTTCGACCCGGGGTCGATCTCGACAACAGCGCTGCTCTGCTCGACCTCATGGAGCGGGACGAAGCTGATCCTGCCTGACGTCAACGTCCTCGTGTACGCGTCGCGGACGGACTCGCCGCAACACGGGGAGTATCTGCAGTGGCTCAGCTCCGTCGTGCGTGCGGAAGCTCCGTTCGGACTCTCGGAGCTCGTGCTGTGCGCCGTCGTCCGGATCGTGACGAACCCGCGAGCATTCGTGCACCCTATGCCGCTCGACGCTGCGCTACGATTCGTCGAGGGCCTACGCGCACAGCCAAACGCGGCCGTCATCGCGCCCGGACGACGTCATTGGACGATTTTCTCTCGGCTCTGCCGGGAGGTCGCAGCGAAGGGCAATCTCGTCCCCGACGCTTACCTCGCTGCGCTCGCGATCGAGTCGGGGAGCGAGTGGATCACGACGGATCGCGACTTCAGCCGCTTTCCCGGTCTTCGCTGGCGGCACCCGCTCGACGGCTGAGGGCCCTTGGCCGAGCGAGACACTG
>JBPCLB010000258.1:0-6068 GCA_051003695.1 Gaiella sp.
CTCCCGGAGAGCTGGCTCTCGGGAGACGGGGGTATCGCCGCGGTGTCGAGGGCACTCGAGCCGCTGCTGGAGCTCCCGATCGCGCGCGTGCTCGTCTCGCACGGAGCGCCCGTGCTCGGCGGCGGCCGGGAGGCGCTCCGGGCCGCGCTGCATGCCGGCTGACAACTCGCCGCCGGTGCGGGCCGGACACGTCCTGCCTGTGTTTGCCTGCGAGCGCGCATGCCGCTGCCGCGGCGCACACCCCGGTCGGCCCTACGAGGTCGCGTAGGCAGCGAGCGCGTCGAGGACGGAGCGAAGGCGCTGACCCTCGTCGGTCAACACGTAGTCGACCCGCGGGGGGCGGCCCTCCGTCACCCGGCGCTCGAGCAGGCCGGCGCCTTCGAGCTCGAGGAGCCGCTGGGCGAGCGTGCGCGGCGGGATCTCGCCGACGGCTCGCTTGAGCTCGTTGAAGCGGCTCGCGCCCTCGATCGAGGCCCAGAGAATCGAGATCGTCCAGCGTCCCTCGAGGAGGCCCGCCGTGCGGCGGACCCCCTCGGGCACGGGAGCGCAGTCTCTACATCTGCTGGACATGCGCGGGCGCCGGCGTCTCCTCGAGCGCGATCGCGAGCACCTCGTCGAGCGACATCACCGGGTGGAATGTCATCTCGTCGCGGACGTGCTCGGGCACGTCGTCGAGGTCGGCGCGATTCCGCTCGGGAATCACGACGTCTGTCAACCCCGCCGCGTGCGCCGCGAGCACCTTCTGCTTGAGCCCACCGATCGGCAGCACCCGGCCCTGGAGGGTGACCTCGCCGGTCATCCCGACGGTGTGCTTGACCGGCCGCTTCGTCAGGAGCGACGCGAGCGCGGTCGCCATCGTGATGCCCGCGCTCGGGCCGTCCTTCGGGATCGCGCCGGCCGGCACGTGCACGTGGAACGAGCCTTCGAACTGCTCGTCCTCGAGACCGAACTGTTCGGCCCGCGAGCGCACGGCCGTGAGCGCGATCTGAGCGGACTCCTTCATCACGTCTCCGAGCTGACCCGTGAGCACGAGCTTCTCGCCACCCGGGACGACGCTCGCCTCGACGAAGAGGACGTCGCCCCCGCTCGCGTTGACTGCGAGACCGGTCGCGACACCCGGTGTGGCCGTCCGCTCCGCCGCCTCGCGGTAGAACTTCTGGCGCCCGAGTGCGTCGCGCACCACGGCCACGTCGACCTCGACCGGGGCTTCGGTCGTGCCGGCCGCGATCGCCGTGGCGGTCTTGCGCAGGATCGTGCCGAGCTCCCGCTCGAGGTTGCGAACACCGGCCTCGCGCGTGTACTCGGTGACGACGATCTCGAGCGCGTCGTCGGTGATCGAGACCTCCTCGTCGTGCAGGCCCGCCCGCTCGCGTTGACGCTTCCACAGGTAGCCACGGGCGATCGCCGCCTTTTCGTCGGTGGTGTACCCGTCGAAGCGGATCACTTCCATCCGGTCGAGCAGCGGCCCTGGAATCGTCTCGGCGAGGTTCGCGGTGGCGATGAACATGACCTGCGAGAGGTCGACCTCGACATCGAGGTAGTGGTCGCGGAAGGTCGAGTTCTGCGCTGGGTCGAGCACCTCGAGGAGGGCCGCGGACGGGTCTCCGCGCCAGTCCGCGCCGACCTTGTCGACCTCGTCGAGCAGGATCACCGGATTCATCGTCTTCGCCTCGCGCAGCGCGCGCACGAGCCGGCCCGGGAGCGCGCCAATGTAGGTTCGGCGATGACCACGGATCTCGGCCTCGTCGCGGACGCCACCGAGCGACATCCGCACGAACTCGCGGCCGGTCGCTTTCGCGATCGACTCGCCGATCGACGTCTTGCCGGTGCCGGGCGGCCCGATCAGGGTGAGGATCGCGCCGGCGCGCTTTTCGACCTCGATCCCACGATCCTTGCGCAGCTTCGCGACGGCGATGTACTCGACGATCCGATCCTTCACGTCGTCGAGACCTTCGTGATCCGAGTCCAGCACCTCGCGGGTGTGGATCGGATCGAGCAGTTCCTCGGAGCGAACGCCCCACGGCACTGCGAGCAGCCAGTCGAGGTAGTTGCGGATCATGCTCGACTCGGGCGAGTTCTCGCCCATGCGCTCGAACCGTCCGAGCTCCTTCTCGGCCTGCTCGCGGACGGGCTCCGGCATGTCGGCATCGGCGATCTTCTGCCGGTACTCGTCGACGACGGAGGCATCGTCGTCACCGAGCTCCTTGCGGATCGAGTCCATCTGCTTCCGGAGCAGGAACTCGCGCTGCTGCTTCTCCATGCCCGCGTTGACGTCGTCGCGGATCCGCTGGCGGATCTGCATCAGGCCCAGCCGCGCGCGCTGCATCCCGAGCGCCAGCTCGAGCCGCTCCGTCACGTCGACGGCCTCGAGCAGCTCGACCTTCTGGTCGAACGACAGATCGGGCGAGTACCCGGACGTGTCCGCGAGCGCGCCTGGCGCGCCGATCGAGCGGATGAAAGCCTGGATGCGACCGTCGTCTCCGCGCAGCTCGAGGATCTCCTCCACCACCGCGCGGTACTCGGTCTCGAGCTCGCGGGTGCGGGCGTCGGTCGGGACGGCGTCGGGCCGCTCCTCGACCTCGACGAGCAAGCGGCCCGTGGGATCGGTCTCGGCCGCACCGGCGACGCCGCGGTGCAGGCCCTCGAGGGCGACCGCAACGGCCCCACCCGGCAGCCGCACCTTGTCGGTGACGCTCGCGATGGTGCCGATCGACGCGTACTCCCCCTCGTGCTTGGGCACGAGGAAGACGCGCTCCTCGTCGCCCACCTCGACGGTCAACGTGACGTTCATGTTGGGAAAGACGACCACGTCTTCCAACGGGACGAGCAAGAGCTTGCTCACGGCGGCTTCACGCTCCTCGGATGTGATGTCGTGCGAAGGTGTCATATGAGGTACTAACTACAAGAACTGTACTGGTATTCCCGATCTCGCCCTCGGCCGGTCCGGCGCTCGCGAAGTCTTGACGGAGAACTAACGGAACCCGCACAAACCGCGGGCGCGATCGGCGGTCGAATATCTGTAGGCCGGCTCTCCACCTATTGCCTCCCGGAGAGCGGGCACCGCAACGGATGAGCAGCGCACTCCGAGGGCGCTGCTCCATCCGTGTGAGCGGGACGCCCGCCCCACCCGGCGGGTGTCCCGCAAACCATGCTCAGCCGCCGAAGCGTCTCAGCGAGGCGGCTGCGACCCGCCCGGCGAGCCGATCTGCGCGACCCGTCGCGCGATAGGTCAGCACCGCTGCGACGAACACCCCGCCGCGCCACACGATGAGCCCGGCATCGTGGCGGGCGCTGTCGACCCAGCCGGCCTTGTGGAGGACCGCGACTCCCTTGGTCCGGCGGATCTGCCGATCGAGCTTGCCGGGGTCGCGAACGTGTGCGAGGAGATAGAGGAGGTAGCGGGCCTCCCGGGGATTGACCCCCGCGCGCGAGCTGCGCAGGGGGCCGAGACCGGCCGAGGCGAGCCAGAGGGAGCGCACCAGCCGAGCGAGGTCGACCGCTGTCGTCGTCTTGCCTCTCCCCCACGCCGGCTGGTCGAGCGTTCGCAGCGGGACCTTCGCGGCGAGAGCACGCCCGTTTGTCGGTGCCTCGAGCTCCGTTCCGAGGATGTAGCCGCCGTACATCTCCGTGTCCTCGAGACCGATCGCGCGCATCGTCGAGTTGACGAGCGCTGAGCCGCCGCTCGTCGAGCCCCCGATCAGCCGTTCGAGCGTGTTGGCCGCCTCGTTGTCGGAGACGACGATCATCGAGCGCAAGAGCCTGTCCAGCAGGGTTCCGTGACGCGGCGGCCCCTGGACGCGGGCGAGCACCGTGACGGCGATCGCGAGCTTCAGCGTCGAGGCGGCCGGGAAGGTCGCGGTCGCATTCCAGGCAGCTCCGACTCCCCTCGTGAGGTGCTGGACATAGATCCCCGTCGTGCCCGGGAACCCGCGCGCGACCGATGCGAGCTCGTGTTGCAGGAGCGGATCGAGGCGTGGGCCGGGTCGGTCCGCGTTGGGATCTGGCACTCGTGCCCGCCCCCTCTGTCCCGGGCGGGCGGCGCGCGGCAGCGCGAACACGTGCTTCACCGTGCGTCCCGCGCGCGCTCCCGAAGCATCGAGCGTCTCGACCCGGATCGTCCGTTCCCCCGTCGGCAGGTCGAGGTCGACGACGAAATCTCGTCCGCGCAAGCGCAGCCGCCTGAGCACACGCCCGTCGACCTTGACGACGACTCGCTGCGCCCCCCGCGACGCGACCCCGCGGATCACGCCGTACGAGACCTCGAACGGAGCCGGCTGCACGATCGCAGGCGGCTGCGGCGGCGGCGGCGGCGAGGCGGCCATGCGAGCACCATAGTGCTCCCGATTAGCCTTGAGCCGTGGCGATCCTCGCTCATCTCGACCTCGATGCCTTCTACGCGGCCGTCGAGGAGTTGGAGGAGCCGACGCTCCGCTCGCAGCCGCTGGTGGTGGGCGGCGACCCCCACGGGCGCGGGGTCGTCGCGACGGCGAACTATGTCGCCCGCCGGTTCGGGATCCACTCGGCGATGAGCTCGGCGGAGGCCCTGCGGCGCTGCCCCGAGGTCATCTTCGTGCGACCTCGCCATGCTCTCTACCGCCAGTACTCCGACGCGGTGTGGTCGACGATCGAGCAGGTCGTGCCTCGTGTCGAGCGCACCGGCCTCGACGAGGGCTACCTCGATCTGGGCAACGTCACGTCCTCCTTTCGCGGGGCACGCCCGCTGGCCGAGACGGTGCGCCTCGCCGTGCTAGCGGTGACGTCGCTCTCCTGTTCCCTCGGCGTCTCGACCTCGAAAGTCGTGTGCAAGGTCGCATCCGATCGCCGGAAGCCGGGCGGGATCACCGTCGTGCCACCGGGTTCCGAGGCGCGGTTCCTGGCACCCCTCGCGGTCAGGCTGCTACCCGGCGTCGGGCCGCGCGCGGGTGAACGGCTCGGGGCTGCGGGGATCACGACGATCGGAGGGCTCGCGGCTCTCGGCGACGCCGAGCTCAGAGCGGTGCTCCCCGGTTCGATCGGGGTTCTACTCCGGAACCGGGCGCGCGGAATCGATCTGAGAGAGCTCGAGCTGGATGTCGAACGCATCTCGATCTCGACGGAGGAGACATTCGAGCGGGACGTCAGCGAGCGCGCGACGCTGCACGCGGAGTTGCGCCGAATGGCCGAGGAGGTGAGCGCGGCGCTGCGCCGTGGCGGTCGGTCAGCGCGGACGGTGACGACGAAGCTCCGCTATGCGGACTTCTCTCTCCGCACGCGCTCGACGACACTCGGCGCACCGATCGACGAGCCCGCGACGATCGCCGAGCTCGCCTGCCGGCTGCTCGACCGGGGGCTCCGCGACCGGCCGGGGGCGCTGCGGCTCGTCGGGGTCGGCGTGTCGGGACTGTCAGAGCACCGCCAGCTCTCGCTTCTTTCCGCAACGGCGGGATCCGTCAACTCCCGCGGCGCAGCAACGGCCGAGTGAGGCACGTCGGGCCACCGTCTCCCTTGCGCGAGATCTCGTTGCCGCGGTAGGTCAGCACCTCGACACCTGCCCGCTCGAGCCGGCGCCTCGTCTCGTCGTTGCCCTCCAGCGCGAGGGAGCGCCGGGGAGCGAGAGCGAGGACGTTGGCGCCCATCGTCTCGAACTCGGCGTCCGGGACCTCGACGAGCTCGATCCCACGCTCGGCCAGGAGCCACAGCAGCCGCGTGGGCGCGAGCCGCGGGTAGACGAGCGCGAGGTCGGGAGCAAGGGGTGAGATGAACGACATCAGGTGCATGACCTCGTCCGGACCGTTCCAGTGCGGGAGATCGAATGTGATCACGTCGACTCCTGGAAAGGCGTGCCGCAAAGCGTCGACTCCCGGCCCGTTCGTCCGGTACCCGATCCCGACGAGCAGCGTCCGCTCGTCGAGCCACACCGTGTCGCCGCCCTCGACCGTCGCCGGGAGCTCGATGCGGCCGCAGACGGGAACACCCGCTGCCGCGAGTGCGGCGACGGTCGCGTCGGGCTCGCGTCGACGCCCTTCCTTGCCGGGAAGGAGCAGCACGGCGCCCGCAGGCCCGACCAGCGTCGGGTCGTAGGTGTAGAT
>JBPCLB010000259.1:0-4412 GCA_051003695.1 Gaiella sp.
AACAAGCCAAATCCGCTTGTTTCCTAGGGTGAAAATGGGCGGTGACGGGCTCGAACCGCCGACCCCCTCGGTGTAAACGAGGTGCTCTACCAGCTGAGCTAACCGCCCTGTTCTTAGCGCAGGATACGGATCCGCCGAGCGGATCCGTATCGCGCGTGCTTCGTCGTTCGGCGTCCGACGCCCTGAAGGAGGCGGCTTCGCCGCCGCTGGCTTCGCATGATCCGGCAGTGTGGTGGACCAGGGCGACCATCACGTGCGCCTCTGCCGGGGCAGGATACGGATCCGCCGAGCGGATCCGTATCGCGCGACGTCCGTCGTGCAGGCAAAGGCACCCTGAAGCCGCTTCGCGCGGGTGGACCGTCTAGAGCCGTGACGGTGCCGAGATCTACCTTCGATGGGGATCTCGGCGGGTGGGCCGATAGTCTGCTTCGCCGTGAACGCCCGTCTGACCCGGATCTCGACCACACCGATCAAAGGGCTGGCGCTCGCGCATCCGCATGAGATCAGGCTTGAGCGGACGGGCGCCACGGACGACAGGAGGTTCTATCTCGTGGACGGCGGGGGACATCTCGTCAACCGGAAACGGGCGCCGCACCTCGCCGGGATCGGAGCGACGCTGGCCGACGGCGGATCGACACTCGCGATCGCGACTCCCGACGGCGAGCCGATCGAAGCCCTCGTCGAGACCGACCGCCCGGTCGAGACGAGCTTCTACGGTAGAGCCGTCAGAGGACGGGTCGTTCGCGGCCCGTTCTCCGAGGCGATCTCGCAAGCGGCCGGCGTAGAGCTCACGCTCGTGCGGGCCGACCAGCCCGGCGGCGGACACGACCGTGGCCCCGCCGGCGCCGTCTCGCTCGTGTCGATCGCCTCACTCGAGCGACTCGCGGCCGAGCTCGTTGTGACCGACCTCGACGCGCGGCGCTTCAGGATGCTCTTCGAGGTCGCAGGTGTCGAGGCCCACGAGGAGGACGGCTGGGTAGGGCGCCGGATCTCGATCGGCGAGGCCATCGTCCGCCTCCACGCGCTCGTCGGTCGCTGTGCGGTCACGACGCAGGATCCCGACTCGGGAACCAGCGACCTCGACACGCTGCGGGCGCTCGGCGCCTACCGCGCCGACGTACCGAGCGAAGAACCGCTGCCCTTCGGCGTGTGGGGCTCGGTCGAGACGCCCGGCGTGGTGCGCGTGGGGGACGTCGTCGCTCCTTTCTGACGTGTCCGCGCCGCGGCCTCTCGCGCCTGACGCTCGTAGGGGCTGCGCCGGTAGCCGGTCCGGAGATAGCTGAGCGGCATGCGCAGCGGGCGATGCTGCAGCTGCCAGACGTGGCACAGCTCGTGGGTGACGAGCTCGTTCGACACGTCGTCGCGCCGAAGGAAGATCACCAGATGCGTCGCGAAGCCGTCGTACGGCTTCCAGGGCGGGAGCGTGAACAGCCACGGCGCGACGACGATCCGAACCCAGGCGATCCGCACGGGCCGCGGCCACCAGTCGAGCCGGTCGAGCCGCTCCTTGGCGAGCACGAGCCGCGAGTCGACACCCATGTGTTGATTCAACACAAGCTGTTCTCTTTCGGCGTTCCACGCCACCCTGGTCGTGGCCCCAGGGCGATTCATTCGCCCGGGCGGCCTAGCGAGTGCCGAGCAGGAGAACTGCGGAGAGAGGGCTTGCGGGGAAACAGAGGGCTTGTGGGAACAGTGTTTCCCTCACCGGCTAAGCGATGATCGGGTTGAGCACCAGCACGGCGCTGCCGTCCTGGGCCTGCGTGTACTCGTACCCGTAGAGCCGGGGACGCGTGATCCGGTTCACCGCAGACAGCTCCTTCGCCGGAATCGAGCCGATCCCGGGGGCACCCGGCGCGAGCGTCTTCGTGAGCGGGCTCGACAGCTCGCTCTTCACGTCGCGCCGCTCGAGGAAGACCGCGTTCGGCGGCGTGGCTCCGTCGGGCCGCGGGGGCAGGAAGATCGTCACCGTGTCGATCCCGTCGACGTACTTGAACGTGTACAGCGCCAGCTCGAGCGCCTCGCGCCGGAGCAGGGCATGTCGAGCCTCGGAGGCTTTGCCCTTGGTGATCGAGCACATCTGACCCAGACCGCACAGCACGTACTGCACGCTCTTCGAAGCATCGACGATCGCGATGTCCTCGTCCTCCGCCTTCCCCGTCGAGGTGTCGGGTCGCACAGCGATCGCGCGCACCGGGATGTTGGCCTGCTCCTCGGTGCCCGCAGCGACGGTCGGCGGGCCGGCGAGCGCGACGGCGATCTGCTCGCCACTCGGGAGCCGGTAGCGGCCGGCGACGTGATCTGCGATCTGCCTCACGCGCGCAGACTCCGAGCCGGCGGGCTGCCAGACCGACCAAGCGGGCGCAGGTGCCGCGTCGGGCCGGGCGAGGAGCACGACGAAAGCGCCGATCCCGACCCCGGCGATCAGCGCGAGCGAGAGGTACACCGCAGCGAACCGCTTGCGAAAGGAAGCCTGTCGCAGCATGCCTCGCTCCTCCGTAACCGGGATTGCAGGCTCTGCGTCGATCACGCGCGGCGGCTCGTCGGTCGCGCTGACGCGAGGCTCCTCGGTCGCACTCACGCGGGTTGCCCGTTCGCTCCGGGTGCCTCCATCAGACGCGGGCGATCGCCTTGACCCGGCTGCCCGATCTGGACCGAGAACATCGGTGGTGGCCAGATCGACTCGTCACCGAAGTCGATCGTCGGCACGCGGATCCCCACCGAGTTGAGGAGGTCGAGCAACTCGTCGCCGAACAGCTCTTTCTTCGCCATCACCGCATCCGCGACCTTCTCGACCGCCTCTCGGTTCTCCGCGATCAGCACGTGTGCGGTGACGTACGCCTGTCCCAGGATCTGCGCCGCGGGCTTGCGCTTCGCCGGGTCGCTCAACGCACCCTGTAACGGGTTCACGTCCATCATCCCTCCGCCCGAGCGGCTGAGAATCTGAAGACCGATCGCCTCGAACTTGTCGAGCACCTTCTGGCGCGCCTCGGCCTCGGTCTCACCCTCCGCCGCGGTCACCTCGAACGGCTCGGGTCCCATCGCGGAGAAGGCGACCATCGAGCCCGCCGTCCACGTGACCGACTGGACGTCGCCGCCGACACCGGTCGTGTTCTCGCCGTAGAAGACGCGCTCGGCGGCCATCGCTCCGAGCCCCCAGACGATGCGCTGAAACTCCTCGCTCTGGAAGCGCGCGAAGCGCTCTTCCTTCGCCGTGCCCTGGTGATGCCCCAGCGAGCCGCCGCGCATCTTGATCGAGAGTCGTGTCGACTCGAAGTTCTTCAGGTAGGCGTGACCTGCGAGTGCGTGACCGGCCTCGTGGATGGCAGTTGCGCGGGTCTCAGCCGGGACGTACTCGATTCCGACCGCGGTGCCCGTCTCGAGCGTCGTCATCGCCTCGACGAGATCCTCCCAGGCGAATTGCCGACGTCCGGTGTGGTGCGCGATCGTGAGCGCCATCGAGCAGACCTGCTCGATCATCGCCGGCGAGTAGCCGTTCGTCACGCGTGCGATCTCCTCGCGTCGGTTCGGCCGGTCGAGGTCGGGCTCGTGCGAGACCTTGCCGATGTAGAGGTCGAGCACATCGAGCCGATCCTGCTTGGTCGGTGTGCGGAACCAGACGTGGCGGCCCATCCGGCCCGGACGGATGAGCGCCGGATCGAGTCGGTCGATCGGGACGTTCGTCGCGCCGATGAAATAGATCTGCTCCTTGCGCGGGCGGGCGGCAGGGATCCGCAGCGAGCGGCCCTTGATCCGGCGCGGGACGATGTAGCTCGCGTCGAGCAGCGTGTTGATCCTGTTCGTGAGCACGCGGCGCATGAACGGGGGGTTGTCGATGCCGTCCATGACGACGAGGAGCTGGTTGAGCGCGAGTCCGCCGCCCATCCCCATCCCCCCGGGGAACATGAAGTTCATGATCCCGGCCATCCGCGCCTGGAACCCGCTCATCCCACCACTGGGCTCTTGCCGCTCCTGGAACATCCGGTCGCGCCAGGCGCGCGTCTCGTACACGAGGTCGCCCGAGCCGCTGTAGGAGCCCCACGGCCCGTGGAAGAGGTGATCCTCGACGTTGTGATTCGTGAGCGGTGTGGCCGTTCCGCCCGGGGTGCCCTGACCGAGCGTGTTGCGCCTCATCCCGACGGCGTCGATCTCGTCGATGAAGACGATGCACTGGCCCCCCCGCTTGCGCGCGAGCTTCTTCGCGCGACGCGCGAGCAGCCTGACGATGATCGCGTCGATTCCGATGAACGTCGCAGCGAACCCAGAGCCAGGCATGGAGACGAACGGCGAGTTGAAGCCGGTGGCGATCGCCTTCGCGAGCATCGTCTTGCCCGTGCCGGGGGCGCCGAGGAAGAGCACGCCGCGCTCGCGCTTGCCGTCTGCCTTCTCGAACTGCTCGCCCGACTGCCAGATGG
>JBPCLB010000260.1:0-8904 GCA_051003695.1 Gaiella sp.
AGAGCAGGTTCTCCTTGCAGTAGGCCTCCACGAGCTCGACGCGCTCGTCGCTCCGGCCGGTGAGGCGGAGATAGCGCAGCGTCTCCTCGTCGACAGGGAAGAAGCCGCAGGTCGCGCCGTACTCGGGCGACATGTTCGCGATGGTGGCGCGGTCGGCGAGCGGGAGCCCGGCGAGTCCCTCGCCGAAGTACTCGACGAACTTCCCGACGACGCCTGTGCGCCTGAGGATCTGCGTGACGGTCAGGACGAGATCGGTGGCTGTGGCGCCCTGAGGAAGCTCGCCGTGCAGCCGAAAGCCAACGACCTGCGGGACGAGCATCGAGATCGCCTCGCCGAGCATCGCCGCCTCGGCCTCGATCCCGCCCACCCCCCAGCCGAGCACGCCGAGCCCGTTGATCATCGTCGTGTGCGAGTCGGTCCCGACGAGCGTGTCCGGAAACGCCTGGCCCCGACGTGTCTCGACCACCCGTGCGAGGAACTCGAGATTGACCTGATGGCAGATCCCGGTGTTCGGTGGCACGACCTTCAAGGCGTCGAACGCGCCCTGACCCCAGCGCAGGAACGCGTAGCGCTCGCGATTCCGCTCGAACTCGAGCTCGGCGTTGCGCCGGATCGCCAGCCGGTTCGCGAAGTCGTCCACCTGAACGGAGTGGTCGATCACGAGCTCGGCGGGGATCAACGGGTCGATCCGGCTCGGGTCGCCGCCTAGCGCTGCCATCGCCTCACGCATCGCGGCGAGGTCGACGACCGCAGGGACGCCCGTGAAATCCTGCAGCAGCA
Organism: Gaiella sp.; assembly: GCA_051003695.1. Classification (GTDB taxonomy): domain Bacteria; phylum Actinomycetota; class Thermoleophilia; order Gaiellales; family Gaiellaceae; genus Gaiella. Next base: position 781 of record JBPCLB010000260.1, read on the forward strand.
CCCGCGCCGGAGCGAAGCTGATCTCCCGGGACGGCTCGGCCTTCGCGTCCCAGGTAGCGACCGCTTCGACGTCCGCTCCGGTGACCGTGAGGCCGTCCTCGCAGCGGAGCACGTTCTCGAGCAGGATCCGCAACGTGTAGGGGAGCCGCGCGACGTCGAAGCGCGACTGGAGCGCGTCGAGCCGGAACACCTCGTGCGCTGAGCCTCCGACCGAGAGTGTCGCACGCGCACCGAAGCTGTCCGGATGGATCACAGCTCGATCGTACCGCCGCCAGTTCTTCGGGCCGGTCAGTCTCCTCGCAGCCGGTCGATCCCGCGCTCGGTCAGCGTCGGCTTCTCCGCGTCGAAATGACGATCGACGGCTTCGGCGTACGGGCGCGAGACGCGTCGCGCGTACGCCCCGAACCCTTCGTCCCGAACCGGCTGCAAGTCTGCCGAGTACGGAGCGAGGAGATGGTGCCGTCCGACGTGTCGAGCCGAGTTGAAGAACGCCAGTCCCACTCCGACCGCGACTTCGAGGAGACTCGTCTGCTCGCGCCGCGCAACCTCGCGTAGCCCCCGGAAGACCTGCGCGAGCTCGTGCGGGGCAGGCAGGGACGCGGCGTCGCGACGAATCTCCTCGAGCGAATCGCGCAACGCTCGCAGCTCGAGCGGCGGGATGTCGACCAGACGGGCGCTTGTCCCAGAGACACCCTCCAGCGTCGCAAGCAGCTCGTCGACGGACCCCGGTGCGGATCCCTCCGGCAGCGCCTCGGTGCGCACGAGCTCAGCGACGAACGCGTCGAGATAGACGCGCGACCCACGGGTCACGTCTGCGGCAGCTGCGAGCACCCAGAGCGGCGAGAACCCGAACGCCGCGATCGAGCCGAGCTCGACGATGTTGCCGGCACCCTTTCGCACCGCCAGCCTCCCCGGGTTCGGCTCGAACTCGTCCGCCATGGAAGCGCGAGCCGGTACTCCGCCCACCAGCTCGATCGCCACCCGCAACACGTTCTTCGCCGTCGCTTCGTAGAGCCGGGAGCGCCGCACGACACGTGGGAGCGCGAGCTCGAACGACTCGTGTAGGAGACCGCCGAGCGCAGCAGCAGCCGCGCGGGCGGCGCGTTCCGGAAGCGAGACGAGGAAGGCGAGGCGACCCATCGTCGTTACCATCATCACCCATGGCGACCGATGTGATCCGTGGCCTTCTAGAACGATCGTTTCCGGACGGAACGATTAACGTGGTCGATCGCACCGGCACCGGCGATCATTTTCAGGTGTCCGTGACGAGCGGGTCGTTCAACGGCCTGCCGCTCGTCGAGCAGCACCGTCTCGTCAACCGAGCGCTCGCCGAGCCCCTCGGGAACGGCTCGATCCACGAGCTCAGAATCACGACGAAGGGAACCGCATGACGCTTCGCGAGCAAATCAAGCACGTGATCGACACCGAGCCGGTGGCGGTCTTCATCAAAGGGACACCGCAGATGCCGGCGTGCGGCAACTCGTTGCGGGCGCTGCAGGCACTCCACAAAGCGGGCGCGCCGGTCAGTGTCGTCAACGTCCTCCCTGATCCGCAGATCCGCCAGGAGCTCTCGGCGATCAGCGACTGGCCGACCATCCCGCAGGTGTTCGTCAAGGGGGAGTTGATCGGCGGAGCGGACATCACCGAGGAGCTGTTCGCCTCGGGGGAGCTCGAGCGAAAGCTCGACGAGACATTGGGGTCGGATCGCGACTCGTCGGTCAAGCTCGTCGCCGTGTGACCGCAAGGGTCGCGCGGCCGGACCCGGCCCGGACTCGTCGGCCCGGACGCGTTTACGCGGCTCGTCTACTCGGCCGTACCGCGTCCCTCGGTCGGCTCCGTGTCGGCCTGCTGGCCGGCGTAGCCCACCGACTCGTCGGTCGGAGCCTGGCCGTGTCGAAGCGCCGTCTGGGCCTCCTCGCGGGTCTCACGCTCCTCGTCGTCGGTGGGCCGAGCACCTGCCGGGCTTCCCTCCGGGGTCTCGCTCTCCATTCAGAGAAGCCAGATCAGCAGGATGATGATGAGGATCACTGCGATCGTTCCGGCGCCGATGTACATGCGTTCCTCCTTGGGAGCGGTTGGCGAGCGGTGCTTACCCGCCACGGAGCGAGCCAAACGGAGCCTGGGCGCGACAGGGCGTACCCACAGCCTTCTCACACTCAGCCGCAACGAGTGATTAACGCTGCCTAACGTCGGATTCACCGGGCCGCGCGTATAACGAGTCCGTGAGCCAGATGCAGTCGCCCTCCCCCGCGCCGACCCCGGATGGTCATTCCGGCCGGCGCTCACACGTCACGTCGATCGCCGCGCTCGCCGTCGCCGCCCTCCTCGGCGGCGGTGCGGCGCTCGGCGGGGCGGTGGCGCTCAACGCGTTCGAGGACGATACGACCACCGTCGTCGAGCGCCCCGGATCGAGCGCACGTCCGGTCTCTGCGAGCGAAGCCCTCACTCCCGGCGAGATCTACAAGCGCTCGAGCGGCGCCGTCGTCCAGGTTACGACGTCGACCGGCGGCTCCGCGGCGGGCCAGGGCTCCGGGTTCGTGTTCGACGAGCAGGGGCACATCGTCACCAACTTCCACGTCGTCGACGGCGCGGATGCGATCGAAGTCAGTTTCTCCAACCGCGACACGCTGACGGCCGAGGTCGTCGGAACCGACGCGTCGACCGATCTCGCTCTGCTCGAGGTCGACGCGGACGCGACAGCCCTGACACCGCTCCAGCTCGCCGACTCCGACGCTGTCAAGGTCGGCGACCCCGTGGTCGCGATCGGCAATCCCTTCGGTCTCGAGCGGACGATCACGGCGGGCATCGTCAGCGCGTTGCAGCGCACCGTTCAGGCGCCGAACGACTACACCATCGATCACGTGATCCAGACCGACGCGCCGATCAACCCCGGCAACTCGGGCGGCCCGTTACTCGACGCTGCAGGCAAGGTGATCGGCGTCAACTCGCAGATCCAGACCGGTGGCAGCTCGAACGGCAACGTCGGGATCGGCTTCGCCGTTCCGTCGAACACCGTGCAGAACGTCGTCGCACAGCTGCTCGAGGACGGCGCCGTCGACCGGTCGTACATCGGCGTCACGCTCCAGGACGTCGACGCGGAGCTGGCTCGCGCCTTCGAGCTTCCGGACGACGCCGGTGTGCTCGTGCAATCGGTGGAGCCCGGCAGCCCGGCCGCCGACGCGGGTCTGCAAGGTGGCGACCGGCCCGTGGTCGTGGACGGTCGAAGCGCGACCCTCGGCGGAGATCTCATCGTCGCGATCGACGGCGTGAGCGTCGCGAACCTCTCGGCGCTCCGGGATGCACTGCTCCAACGCAAGCCTGGCGACCGTGTCGAGCTCGAGGTCTATCGGGGCGACGAGCGCCAGACGATCGACGTCACGCTCGGGCAGCAGCCGGCTTCCAGATAGCCGCAGTCTTCGGCGAGGACCGAACGGCTCTCGAGGACGTCCACCGGGTTCGACCCAGTCCCGGATATCGCATCTATCCTGCCCGGCGTGCATTCCGACCGTCCGCGCACAGGCTCGATCGTCGTGCGAGACGAGGATGCCCTTGCGGACGAGGATCTGTGGGTCGACGACTGGAGCGGCGATCACGCAGGCTGGTGGTGCGTGCGCACGGATCCCTTTCCGTGCCCCGCGAGCGGCTGTACGTACATCGCCGAGTTCATGACCGCCGCTCATCTCGTGCTCGTCTGGCAGGAACGCGACGATCCAAATCTCCTGTGGCACGCCCAGCGTGCGAAAGAGGTCGGTCGGAACCCGCGCGTCGTGGCCTACGACGCCGCGTGTGGTCCGAGCGCGTCGTACTACGCATGGGAAGCGGCAGGAAGGCCGGTGCACGGAGTCAAGGGCAAAACTCCGGCATCACACTGACGGCGGAGACAGAGTAACCCTCGTTTCGTATTGACCGGTGACGACGCGGTCGCTAGCGTCGACCCATGGGAAACGCATTCCAGCCCGGTGGCCGCTCCGCGGCGCCGGCTCCGCTCGTCCTCGTGCAGGACTTCGTCAACACGGAGATCCCGGAGTGGCAGCGTGACGACATCGCGACACCGCCGCTCCTCGCCGGGTGGCTGGCAGCGCGTGGCCTCGTCCCGGTAGGGAGCGAGGCCGATGGCGATTCGTTCGTCGTCGCCCGCGAGCTTCGCAGGGGACTGCGTGAGCTCGCGCTCGCCCACACGCTCGACCAGGCACCGACCGCCGATGCTCGCGCGGCACTCGACGTCGTTCTCGCCAGACTTCCGATCCGCTTTGCGCTAGGGGGGTCGGCGGCCGTTCGCGTCGTCCCCATTGGACGAACCATCGAGTCGGCTCTCGCCGCGATCGTCGCGATCGTGCTCGAAGCCGAGCACGATGGCACCTGGTCACGCCTGAAGGCGTGTCGCAAGGACAGCTGTGGCTGGGTCTTCTACGACGGCTCGCGGAACCGCTCGTCGAGCTGGTGCTCGATGCAGATCTGTGGGAACCGCGTCAAGGCGCGTGCGGCTCGCGGACGCCGCGCAAGCAGGACAGGCAGCGGATGAGGAGCTTCGGGTTCGTCGTCGGCCTCGCACTCCGCCGAGCATCGTCGAGAGGGGTCGGTACGGCCACCGCAGCAGCGGGAATCGCAGCCGCGACCGCTGTCCTCGCCGGAATCTTCGTCGGCGCGACGATCGCGCAGGATCGCAGCGTCGCCCAGGCGGTCGAACGGCTCTCCGCGCCGTCTCGCTCGGTACGGCCGGTGTGGTTCGGGGTACCGGGATCGACCGACGAGGCATGGGCGGTGCTCGACCGCGCCGCGAGGGCGGCCGTGGCGCCGCTCCCGCTCCCTCCCCCGGTGCCGATCGCACTCGTCCGCGAGAGTACGGTCGGGGGCACCTTCGTCGGGTTGGCGGCAGTCGAAGGACTCGCACCGCACGTCCGGATCCACACGGGGCGGCTGCCCCTGACCTGCAGGCCATCACGGTGCGAGGTGCTGCGGCTGCGGGGCAAGGGGCCGCTGCCCGATGTCCCTGGTCTTCGTGTAGTCCAGGTCGGAACCGCGAGCCTGCGATCACGCCAACTCTTCGGCGATTTCCTGGCTCCCACCGACAACGCGCTCGCCGACCGCCAGCTCGCCCCTGCGTTGCAGCGTGCAGCGGGCTACCACAGGCCCGCGCCGGCGCCCCTGGTCGTCGCAGAGGGCGTTGCCGGACTCGTCGCCTCACCGGTGCTCGGTCGGAGCTACCGGAGCTATGCCTGGGTGCAGCCGCTCCGTGCGGGTGCACCGCGCGCGTGGGAGATCGACGCCGTGGTCGAAGGGGCTGCCAGAGCGGGAGCGCAACTCGAAGCTCAGTCGGCATCCTGGGCGCTCGCCGATCCGGGGCCGGAGCTGCGTGAGGCGCAACGAGCGACGACGATCGCGGGCCGCAGGCTCCTCCTCGTCGGCGGCGAAGCGGCCGCGCTGCTCGTCGCCTTCGCGGTTCTCGCCGCAGGTGCGATGCGACGTGGGCTCGACGATGCCCGGCGCCGGCTGACCTGGCACGGTGCCCGTCGCTGGCAGCCACTCCTCCTCTCCGTCGCCGAGAGCGCGATCGTTGGCGCCGGTGGCGCGACCTTCGGTTGGGTGATCGGAGCGTGCGCCGGTGCAATCGCCGCTGCACTGGCGGGAGCGCCGGTCGGCGAGGTGATCCGGGTGAGCGTGCTCGGGCGCGGGGGCCTGCTGCTCGCCGTGGCGGCGATCGTCGCCTCCGCTGCGGCGATCGCCGCGACCGTGTCGAGCAGTTGCCGCTCGCGCCGGCTGGGCGCGCTGGACCTGCTCGCCCTCGTCGCCTTGGCTATCGTCGCCGTAGTTCTTGCCGGGGGCGCCGTCGACGATGATCGCCTCGCTCGCGGTGGGGGGGCCGCAATCCTGCTGCTCCTGCTGCCTGGGCTCGTCGCATTCGCCGTCGCGGTCGCCACTGCGCGAGCGCTGCCGGGGATCGCACAGATCGTGGCGCGTCGTGGGACGCCGCCCGTGCGGCTGGCGGCGTCGGCTCTCGCGAGAGGCGTGGGCGCCGCGGGCACCGCGGTCGCTTTCCTCGCTCTCGCCATCTGCCTCGCGCTCCTCGCCGAGTCATATCGGGCGACGCTCGCGCGCGGCGAGCGCGACCAGGCGGCATATCGCGTGCCCGCGGAGATCGTCGTTCGTGAAGATCTGGGAGCGCTGGTACGCGTGCTCGATGCCGCGCCGCTCGCGCGCTACCGGGCGCTCGTCAAAGCTGGTGCGGCGTTCCCGGTGCTGCGGACGACCGCGAGCGCAGGCCGCTCGGAATCGATCTCGGGAGTGACGCTCCTCGGGCTTCCCGCCCCAGCGGTCGACGCGCTCTCGATCTGGAGAGACGACTGGAAGGCGTCGCGCTCGGAATTGCGCGCGGCGCTCGAGCATGGGGGGGTCGCTGAAATACGCGGTGCGGCGTTGCGCGGCCTCGGGCTGGAGCTCGAAGTCGGTCCAACGCTGCTCGGCTTCCGCGCGGTCGTCGTCTCGAGGGACGGTCGCTTCCGGACGATCGAGCTCGGCACCGGCCAGGCCCGGCGCACGGTCACGCTGCGTAAGCCACTACCCCGGGGCACCGACCGGCTCCTCGCACTCGAGCTCGTCCCCCCGAAGCTCGAGGAGCGGGGGGCTGACGCCGGCGTGGCCTTGCGCGGCCGGGTCCTGGTCACGCTTTCGGGCAGCTCGCTGACCGGCTTCGTCGGACAGGGGGGCGTCAGCGTCTCCTCGGCTCGGGACGCACGGGGGGCAGTCCAGCTCACGTACGTGGTCACGCGTCAGCGGCCCGCCCGGATTCGCGCGATCCAGGCGACAGACACGGCGGCCCCCGCTGTCGTCGTCACCCCCGCTCTCGGTCGGCTAGCGGGCGGGGTCGGCGGCCTCGTACCGATCCGAGTCGCCGGTGCCGTCATCAGCGTCCGCGTGACGAGGATCGTCGAACGATTCCCGGGCACGAGCGGCGAGGCCGTCGTCGGCCCGCTCAGCGTGCTTGCAACGGCGATCGACGCGGACGCGCCGGGCGGAGGCCGAATCAGCGAGGTCTGGCTCGATCCTCCACCCGGTCAGCGGGCGGCCGTGGAAGCGGCTCTCGGGCAGGCCCCGTTTCGAGCACTCGAGACCGTCACTCGCGCAGGCATGGAGTCCGACGCGCGCCGTGACCCGCTCGGCCACGGAACGCTTCTCGCTCTCCTCGCGGCGGCGGTCGTCGCGCTCCTGCTGGGCGTCGTCGGGCTCGTACTCGCCGTGCGAGCCGACCTGCGTGACGATGCGGGGGAGCTCGCCGAGCTGGAAGCGCAGGGTGCCTCGCCCTCGGTGTTGCGTCGTGTCGTGCGGCTCCGCGCGTCGATCGTGGGGGCGGTCGGCCTCGCCGGCGGACTGGTCGCAGGGGGATCGCTCGCCCTCCTCGTGACGCGCGTGGTGCGTGTGACCGCGCGTGCAACGGCGCCCGAGCCACCCCTGCAAACAACGCTCGATCTCGCGGTCGTCGGGCTCGGTGGCACGACGATCGCCCTGCTCGCCGTCGCGCTCGTCGTGCAGACGACGCGCTCGGCCTTCGCCGACCCTCGTGGGCCCGGCCGGCTCGGAGGCGGGCATTGACCTCTCTCGTCGAGCTGCGCGACGTCTTCGTCGTGCACGCCTCGGTCACGGGCGGGGTCGCGGCTCTGAGCGGTCTCAACCTCTCGCTCGAGCCGGACGAGCTCTGCGTGGTGCTCGGCCCGAGTGGGTCGTGGCAGAGCACGCTCGCTCGCCTCGTCGCGGGGCTCGAGCGACCCTCAGCCGGTCGGGTCGTCGTGGCGGGACTCGACCTCGGCGCCGCGAGCGCTGGAGACCTCGCCCGTCACCGCAGCAAGACGACCGGGTACGCCGATCAGCATTACCGCAGAGCGCTCTCGAGGGAGCTCACCGCCGAGGAGCTCGTGGCCATGCCGCTCGGGCTCCGGGGTCATGGTCGCCAATCACGACTCTCTCGCGCGCGCGCCCTGCTCGAGCGGGTCGGGCTCGGTGACAAGCTGGGCGCACGGCCCGAGGAGCTCTCAGGTGGCGAGCAACAGCGGATCGCACTCTGCGCCGCGCTCGTGCACGGGCCTCCGTTGCTGATCGCCGACGAGCCGACGGGTGAGCTGGACGCCGCGG